>PMWT01000057.1 GCA_003166025.1 Acidimicrobiaceae bacterium
CTCTACAGCAGCGCTCCGGCCCCGACCACGACAACGACAACAACGACCACCACCACCACCACGACGACAGTTCCCACCACTACGACACGGCCCAAACCTGTACCGGCGGTGGCGGCGCTCAGCACAAGGTCTACCGTGTCCGCCAACAAGGTCGAACTTAGACTGCTCTGCAGCGGGGCGACCTGCCGGGGCACGATCAGGCTCTATGAAGGCGGCACCCTGCTCGCCACCAAGAGCTACGAAATGTTCGCGGGCACGGCGTCCAGCTGGGGGGCCTACTTGGACAGCAAAGCCCTCCTGCTGCTGGTCAACTCCAGGTACCACACCGTAAATGCCACCGAGGTAGTCACCGTGACCAACGGCACGACCGTACGGAAACAAATAACCCTGGTCGGCCCGGCGGTGACCGCGCTCACGACAAGGGCGGCCGTGTCCGGCAACAAAGTGGAACTAAAGCTGCACTGCAGCGCGGCCACTTGCCAAGGCACAATATGGCTCAATTACGGGAGGCCCTCGCTCGCCAACAAGAGCTATGGCATGGTGGTGGGCACCACGTCCACCTGGACGATGTACTTGAACAGGGAAGCCATGCACCTCCTGGCCAGGGCCAGGTACCACACCCTCTATGCTACAGAGACAGTCACTGTGAGCGATGGGCCGACCGTACATAGACAAATAACCCTGGTCGGCTAGGTCCCCACCTGACGAGGCCGCCGGGCCCCCTCCTGGTTACTGACCGGAAGGGGGTTCCGGTAGCAACTGGCCAAAAGTGGCGGTTGCAGGAACGCATAGAGTCGGCCCGTCATACTGGCAACATTGGAACCGGGCAATTTGGAGACCACGTTGCGGATTTTGTGCAGTTGACAGCGGGCCATAACGGGGTGGTCGAACACCGCCCGCAGCGCCGCCGACAGCGCCTTGGAGCCGTCAACGACGACCAGCACGGGCCTGGTCACCTCCAGGCCCCGGTCGCGCAAGCCCACCAGCAGGTCGGTCACCAGGGTGGCGTTCTCGGTCGAGCCCTCCACTACAGCCAGGGCGGTCTCGGTGGCCTCGACGAAACGCCGGGAGACGGCCGACTTCGACGTCGAGCGGGCCGCGGCCTCGACGGCGGTGCCGACCGGTTCAAGCCCGGCCCGGTAGCGCCTGGTGGACAGTTTGGCCAGCATCTTGGCCATGGCCATCTGGCCCAAAGGCTCGGTCGAGCTGAACAAGTCGTAGGCGGGGACGGGCAGTTCGCCCGAGCCGTCGGTGGCCCTCACCCGGGGCCGGCGTACCCTCACGCGCCGGCCTCCCAGGGTCACTGAGCCGTCTTCGGCCCCGTGGCGCACGGCGCTGCGCCCAGGGTCATGTTTACCCTTGGGCCCGCACAGGGCGGTCACCGACTCCTCCATCAGGCTGCCCATGACGGCCAGGCCAGCACTGACGGCCATGGCCAACAAGCTTTCTCTCATCGTTGTCGCGATGTCGGCCATCGCCACGTTCACGCTTGTCGGAACTGGGATGGGCGCGTCGAGCTCTTCGGTCTGGTAGTTCTTCATGTGGTGGTCCCCTTGCTCTCGGTTGTCTTGGCGGACACCGAGGCCTACCAGACGGCAGGCCTTGAGCTGGGGACCGCCACCTCAAAATCCACGACTAGCGGGACAACCTCGCGCTCGGTTCAGGCGGCGGACAGTTCCTCTACGTGGATACGGCGCCACCCTTCGGCCAAACTGGAGTGCCCGGCGCGGGAGTGTCGCTCCCGGCAGCACTTCACCCGTCTCGATGACGATGCGTCCCTTATACTCCGCGTACCGGACATGGAAATGCGCCGGTTCGTGGTCATTGCCCGGCATGAAGATCACAAGCCCGTAAAAGGCGCTCAACCGTGGCAGATATCCTTTCTCAACGGCCCGGACGGGCACAGCGGCTTCGCAAGCCACAGAAGTCATCGTCATCACGGTTGAACAAGGGCGGCGATAAGCGCGGCGAACTTCAGCTTCGCATCAGGAAGGGCTTAGCCGTTCGTCAGTTAGCGGTGGGAAGGTACTTCCTGTCGGGTTGTGACCACAAAGGAGCCAACATGCGGATGGAATGTGACCAGACCCAAGACAGTGTCGTGTGCCACGTGGTGGGCGACCTCGAGCACCTCGCCGTCGCTCAGTTCCAAGATGGCCTCACCCAGCTCAGCCAAAAAGAACATGTAGTCTTTGAGCTTTCGGGAGTTCCTCACGTGGACTCGGTGGGGCTCGGCGCCCTCATACACGCGGTCCGGCGCACCCGGGAAACTGGCGGTGAAGCCGTTGTCTGTGCTGCCCGCCCGGCCGTGAAGGGGTGGCTCGAGATCGTCGCTGTCCCCCGCAGCGTGAACATGTTCGACAACCTCACGGCGGCACAGGCCTATTTCAAGAGCGTCTCCCGGGACGCCATCGCCGAGCGGCGCGCCGCTTAGGGACGGCCCCGGCACCTCCGCCAGCAGACTACGGTAAGGCCAGTGGATGGGACCGGGACCATGACCGTGGCCCGGGATGAGGCGGTCGGGCGCCCGGCGCTGGCGGGGACCGACTTCACGTTCCTGCCCGGAGATCCCCCCCGGTCGGGACATTTCGCCGCCTTCCGGATGGGCACCGAACAGGGCCAAGAGCTGGCCGACGACCCGATGGCCGCTCTGGGCCAGCCGGTGACGATCGAGCTGGCACTGCCCGCGGGCACGTCGGTCCGGCGCCGGCGCGTCCCCGCCGTCCTCCTCCCGGTGACGACCGCGCTGGCGCTGCTGCTCGACGTCGAAGCGTCGCCAACTATCACGGCCACGGCGCTCATCTGGGCGAGCGTGATGACCGCCGGTCTCGGCCTCGTCGCCCGGGGACGGCTTCATCCTGCGGTCAGCCCGGGTGGCCTGGACGCCTGGCGCGCCGGCCCGCTGGGCCCGGAGGACCGTATCCTCCTCGGACGTCTGGCCGAAGCCATGCCGCCCCTGGCCTACGCCGTCCCCCTCAAAAATGTGAGCTCGCCGCTGCGACTGCACTCTCCCACGTTCCTTATCACCGCCGCCTGGGACGCACTGGCCGACACCCTGCCGAGGACGGCGACGGCGGTGACGGCCACCGGCTCTCCATTGTTCGCGGCGCCAGAGCCGACGCCGGCTACGCATTTGCGACCATGGCTGGAGGAGGCGTCGGCCGGTCTCGACGGCGGGGCCAGTTTCGCTCTACGTGTCCACCTCGGTGACGACAGGGAGCGCGAACCCAGAGCGGTGCTGCAGATCTCTAGCCTGGCCGACCCAAGCCTGGTAGTGGACGCGGCCGAGCTGTTCACCATGCCGGCGGCGGTGCTGGCCCGGTTCGGGGAGGAGGCAGAGCGCGACCTGCTCCTCGCCCTGCGCCGGGGCGCCCGGGCCTGGGAGCCGATAAACGCCCTTCTCGACCAACAGATCCCCGACGCCTTGGAGCTCGACGACGACCTGCTCGCCGACCTGTTGCTCGACGGGGCCACAGAACTGGCCAGCGCCGGGATCGGCGTCCTGTGGCCCAGTGAGCTCCTGGTCGGCGGCCTCGGCCTGCGGGCGGTCATGACACCGACGCCGGCGACGGTGACCGAAGGGCGCTTCGACCTCGGGTCGCTGGTCGACTTCCACTACGAGCTCACCGTCGACGGCGAGGCGCTCAGCCACGAGGAGATCGACCTCCTGGCCGAGGCCAAGCGGGGCCTGGTCCGTATCCGGGGCCGCTTCGTGGCGGTAGACACCGCCCTCATCGCCAAGGCGCAAGAAAGGAGGTCGCGCCGGGTGGCGGCGGCCGCGGCGCTCGGTGCCCTGCTCGGGGGGAAACTCGAGGTGGACGGCGAGCTCGTCGACGTCGTCGCCGACGGTGCAATTGCCGAAATGGCCGAGCGCCTGGGCCGGCTTTCTGCCAGCACGCTCCCTTTACTTCCCCCGCCGCATGGGCTGGTGGCCGAATTGCGGCCTTACCAGCTCCGGGGTCTGGCATGGCTGGCCGGCATGAGCGAGCTCGGGTTGGGCGGCTGCCTGGCCGACGACATGGGCCTGGGCAAGACAGTGCAAGTCATCGCTCTCCACCTGCACCGCTTGGAGGACCGCCAGGCGGCGCGGCTCAAGCCGCCGACGCCCAAGGCGGCCGGGCGCCGGGCCCAGCGCCCCGAGCGCGAAGCCCCAGGAGGGCGAGGTCCAGACCAGGCGTCGCCGGCGCCCACCCTCGTGGTCTGCCCGACTTCGCTGCTCGGGAACTGGGAAAGAGAGCTCCACAAGTTTGCCCCGTCGGTGCCGGTGCGCCGCTTCCACGGTGGCGACCGCGACCTCAGCGACCTGGCCGACGGCGAGGTCGTGCTCACCACCTACGGCGTCCTGCGCCGGGAGAAAGAGGCGTTGGCGCAGGCGGGTTTTTCCATGGTCGTGGCCGACGAAGCACAGCACGCCAAAAACCCCTTGTCGGACACGGCTAAATCGCTCCGCTCCGTCCCGGCGCAGGCGAGGATCGCCCTCACCGGCACCCCGGTCGAGAACCGCCTCACCGAGCTGTGGTCGGTCCTCGACTGGACGACGCCGGGGCTGCTCGGGCCCCTGGAGCGCTTTCGCCGCACCGTTGCCGTCGCCGTCGAGCGCAACCATGACGAGGAGGCGACCGAACGCCTGGCCAACGCCGTACGCCCGTTCCTCTTGCGCCGCAAGAAGACCGACCCCACCATCGCCCCGGACCTGCCCGAGCGGACGGTCACCGACCTGGCTGTGCCGCTAACGACCGAGCAGGTGTCGCTGTACGAGGCCGAGGTGCGCGAGGCGCTGCACGCCATAGCCACCAAGTCGGGCATCGAGCGCCAGGGCCTGGTGCTGCGGCTGCTGACGGTGCTAAAGCAGATCTGCAACCACCCGGCGCAGTACCTGCACCAGGCCGGACCGGTACCGGGCCGGTCCGGGAAGCTGGCGGCGCTCGACGAGCTCCTCGACGTCATCGTGGGCGCTGGCGACTCCGTGCTCGTGTTCAGCCAGTTCGTCGACATGTGCTCTCTGATCGAAGGCCACCTGGCCACCCTGCAAATACCCACTCTTTTTCTCCACGGCGGAGTACCGGCCCGCAAACGTGAAGAAATGGTGGCCCGGTTCCAGGCTGGCGAAGTGCCCGTGTTCCTGCTGTCGCTGAAGGCCGGCGGCGTCGGGCTCAACCTGACCCAAGCCACTCACGTCATCCACTACGACCGCTGGTGGAACCCGGCCGTGGAGGACCAGGCGAGCGACCGGGCGCACCGCATCGGCCAACGGCGAGCGGTGCAGATCCACCGTCTCGTGTGCGAAGGCACCCTCGAAGACCGGGTGGCTCAACTCCTCGAGACCAAGCGCGCCCTGGCAGAGTCCGTAGTCGGCCAGGGCGAGGCCTGGATCGGCGATCTCAGCAACTCCGAACTGGCCGCCCTGGTGAGCCTGGGCCCGTCCGGGGGCGACAAGTGAGCTGGTGGCCACCCCCTCCAAACGTCTTCCCGGCCCCGGCCCGCGCCGAGCAGGGAGGCGTCCCTTCGGGCCACGTGGTGGGGCAAGACGTGGGGCCAAGCCGTACAAGATGACGCGTTCGCGTGGTTAGACCTCGCCGCTGGTGCCGTCCCGCCCCTCGGGTAAGGGGCCGAAGAGCGCCTCGGCTTGGTCGTCGTCGAGCACCGGAACGTCCCAGCGGCTCGACCCGGCTACCACTTCGGCCGCCCGCCTGACCCAGTAAGAATTAAGCTCTTGGCGAGGTGTCACGACGAGCGGGTCGGGCCCACACTCGCGCACGCGGCCCAATGCTGTCTCGAATGTTACGAAGCTGGCGCTGTCTCGAAGACGGTACCGGCGGGCAGCCAGCGCCAGCCCTTCTTCGACCCTTCGCCCGGCCATCTGCTCGATCGCACGCAGGTCGTCGTAGTCGCGCAATTGTTTGCGCTTGGTTATGGCGGAGAGTTTCATGGCAAGCAGATCCCCGAGCCCGGCGACCTCGACCCCGGCGATCCGCTCGGTGGGCTCGGTGAGAGGGTTGCTCGAAGCGTCGGAGAACTCGACCTTGGTACTCCCGATGATGACGGCCAAGTTCCCTCCCTTTGGGGCGATGCGGACGGTTTCGAACGTGGCGATCGACTCGACAAGCGACGCGTACAGCTCCTCGACGTCCAATGGCGCACTAGTGAAGAAGTCGAGATCTTCGCTGGTGCGGTGCTGCAACCTGAGAGCGATCGCCGTGCCTCCCGCCAGGTAGGCACCTGGGGGGAGGAGGTCCCGGACCGTGGCCCACGCGGTGCGAACCGGACCGGAAAGTACTGCCTCCGTGCCGGCAGGAAAGTCGGTCACGCTTCCTCCCCCAGCGGGACCGGGGCCCTACGCCGTGCTTCGCTGAGCGCGCTGGCCGGCAGTTGGGCAAGAAAGGCGATGGCTTCAGGGTCGCTCCGGCCCTCCTCGAGGATCCGCTGGGCGACGTAGGCCGTGTCCTTCTCCACGTTCACCTTGCGCCAGTCCCCGGTCCAGAACGATGACGCCAGCCTCGCGGGGAGCCGAGAGGAGCGCGGGACCGGCGTCTGTCCTGCCGGCAGGACCGCCTTGCCCACGGCCGGGGCGACGCGCAGCCACTCCGGTGACCCCCAGTTCACCTCCCAGACCTTCCTCCGTTCGGCCCGCCCGTCGAAGACCACCGGCTCAGCCGTGACGGCCAGCCGCTTGCCCTGGAGCCCCGTCAACGCCCTCGACGCGCACGTCGGCGACACCTTGGCGGCGCCGGCGACTTGGCGCACCGAGACCAGACCTCTGGGGTGACGCGACAACGCCGCGAGCACCTGGACCTCCGGCCTCGAAAGCCCGCGGACCTTAGGGACCGCTCCCAGCTGGCGCCGCAGCTGGTCCACCAGCACCGGGCTCAGCCAGTACCGACCGCCTATGACCTCCACGCCCGGCTGGTCCTGTATCGCCCGGTGCAGGCGGGGCAGGTTGGTGCCTAGCTCTGCCGCCACGCTCGTCGTTGTCGTGAAGCCTGCCGGGATGGTGTCCATATCGTTATACAGGCTACCGCATGTCTCCGCGTCCCGGTCGGGCCGTCTCGCTTCGCGCCGCCCGCCCCACTGACGGTCGGCAAAGTCCCATCACTCGTCTGCCGGTTGCTGCGGCGCCAACCGAAGCGACCTGGGCCCAAGTATTGGTGCCGAAACCGGCCCAGCCAGGCAACGTAGCCTGAAGTATTCCTCCCAAGAAGCAACGATGAGGCGTGTACCCGCTCGTCGGTCCCTCGGTCGGGGCCCCGGCCAGCCCGGCCGGCTACTTCGGTTCGCGGATGATGCTCGGCGCCGGGCGTGTGGCGATCGCCCATGATGTGGACGAGCTGCTCGACGATCTCGATTCGTGAGGTTCGAGCGGACAGAGCCGTTCAAGGCTGACTACCGTCGCCTGGACAACAACGAGCGCGAGATGTTCCGGGCCGCCGTCAGGGCGTTCAATGATGCCTGTGAGCGCTTCATCGGGACGAAGGGCCCTTCGGAGTGGCCGGCCGGCCTGAGGGTGAAGGCGGTTGCCAACGCTCCAGGTGTGTCCGAGATGACCTGGAGCTTCGGTGGCCCAGACGGACGGGCCACCTGGGAGTGGACAACAGTCACCGACGAGGAGGGCAGGCAGTGGCCGGCCGTGCGCTGGAGGCGCCTGGGGGCCCACGCCATCTTCAGGGAGCCCTAGCCAGAAATGCCCAAGTTCCAAGAGGAATTGCCGCGTAACGACGGGTCGGCGCTCGACCTCGATGCCCTCGGCGAAGTCGGTCCTCCCTGTGACGGTGGGACGTTCAACTAGCCCTTGATCGCCCAGAACCTGGCCGCGATGTGGCCCAACTACCGGGCTCTCGGTGTCGACCGTCTCGTACTGGCCCGGGTCATCGCAGGGACGGCTGGGTGAGCCCCGCCGACTGCGACTAGGAGGCACACCACTGCCAGGATGAGCGCCACCGGTCCCCAGAGGAAGCGTTCCCAATTGCTCCGTGAGGCGGTGTTCATGATCGCGGAAAGGGCTAATACGCCGACAAGGACGTATGTTGCCCATCGGGCGACGCCCGTTTGCACAGGCGAGACCCGATAGCTGGTACGCCCCAAGATGACAAGAGCGGCGAGCACCCAGACTCCAGCCGAAATCAAACTTGCGACCCGAAGGCGCGCCGGCAACCTCGCGTTGGTCCCACCCCACGCAGCACGGCCGAGGGGAGCTCCGAGCGCAAGGGCGGCCTGAAAGCAGGCAATCGCGGCGAACCCGACCACAGCAGCAATTGCGAGCGCGCGCAACTAAGTTGCCTTCGTGCCGGACGTACTCATGGACGGCACCTCAAGGTCTATCTCCTCCCTAGTCCAACTCGACCACGGCCGTCTCAGTTAGACGCACAGCGTTGTCATGCCGATCTTCGGCACGCAGGAGACAAGGATACGCGCATAGGGACGTGTGCGCTCGCTACTGCCGGTACAGCAGACGTTCCCGAACTCTGGCGTGACCGGACGTGCTCTCCCAGTTTCCCCGCCCGTTTACCGGCAGGTGCCCACGGCCCGCGGACGGGCGCACCGGTACACTCTCGCGGGCCGGCTCGTTAGACGTGAACCATGACCCAAGGGGGACACCGGCGAGCGGCGCGGGCTTCCGCCGGGAAGGAATGGAGTTGCCCCGCTTCCGCGGCCAGTTCGCTCGCAGCCCCGGTAATGACACCTGATTAATAACTATTATGGGCGCCCGGGATTTGGGTCCCGGCTAGGTTACTGCCGCGCCATATCGAGACGGCTATTGCCGCACCAGGTGGAGGAATCTCCTCACCAGCCAGGGGTACAGAACGCCCGCCCAGATCCGCGGGGATATAACGGTGCCCTCGTGCCTTGTTCGGGCGTACCGAGGGCGACCTTTCCTGCGTCAGTACGCTGCGGAACGGTGACGGCCAGGGTGGTCGAACATTCCCAGAAGGCCGAACCGGTGCGGTTGAAAGGCCCACCACTGGGGGCGGGCATGACAGGGACCCGGGCTCGCAGGACCTGATTGCCGATACCCAGGGCCATGGCACCACCCTTGGGTACGGACAGGCAGTTGTCCACATTTGTCACAGGCGTCCAGATTTGCAGCACCAGCTCGGCCTTCTCCCCTCTCGACAAGACCAGCGAGCGGACAGTGGTCGTCGAACGGGCAAAGGCGGAATAGATGCCGGCGAAAGAAGCGGGGGCCGCTTTATTCAGCGACATGGCCGCGAACTCCGGCACCGGGTGCCGGGCCGTGGGATGCTGGTCGTACTGGGCCGCTGCGTCAGGGAGACGCTTGGGTACCGTGTAGCCGGGTGGCCGGAGAAAGCTGCCGTTGGCAGCCTCGGCCCTCGCCGAGGAAACCTGAAGGGGGAGCGTGCACCGGCCGCCCCCGTTGGTGATGGTCAGCCCGGAGAACACACCAGCCATGTTGTAGGGCATGGTCGTCCAGAACTGACTGTGGAGCCGACCTACGGTGCACATGGGCGGCCCGCCAGCCGCCGTCCGTTGGGCCCCGCACCCGCTCGCGGTCGCGACCAGGCTCAAAAGCACCATCAGCGCCAACAGGCCTTTTTTCATATCGCCACCGGGCCGACCGCTGTCCAGCGGTGCCCGTCGACGGTGCGCAACAGCGCCTCGCCCTCCAGGAGCAACCAACCATGGGCAGGGCCGGCAAAGCTGAACTGCGCGCCAGAAGCAGAGTTGGCCGGGAGGTCCAGCCCTTTGCCGGCTACGTCGAGGGGCACCCAGTTGCGCCCTCCGTCGGTGGAAGAGGCGAGCCCGAGGGTAGTGGCCATGTAGTAGGTCCCCGATGGGGCGAAGGCAGCGTCGAGGAAATCCGTGGTCGGCAGGCCGGAGCGGTCCGAGCTGTCCGGCCCGGTCGGCCCCCAGGACGAAAGCACGCGCCAGGAGCGCCCACCGTCCGAAGAAACCATGACGGCCTTTGGGTTCTTGTTCATTGAAGCGCCGTAACCGCACACCAGGGTGAGGCCTCCCTCTGGTGGGACGAGCAGGGACTGAACCGACCCGTGGCACGGGGTGTTGAGGCGCGACCAGCTCCCGGCGGTCCAACCGATGGTGAGGATGCCGGCGTCCCACGCCTCGGGGGCGACAAAGACCTGCTGGGACTGCGGCTCGACCGCCAGGTCACCCCCGGCATAGGCCATGTCCGGCGGGGCCGTTGCCGGCGCCGTGCGGCTGGTCAGGTCCCCGGCGGGCGAGAGCCGCCAAACGCGCGTGGAGCGTGTGCGCGGTTGGACAACCAGGGCCGCCGCCGAAGCCCCGTCAGCCACCAGGGCGTCCACGGTGCCGTCGAGGTTCTTGACCTCCCAGCGGTCCCCGCCGTCGGAGGTGTAGGCGACGACGCCTCCTGCTTCCGCCCAGCCGCGCTCGACGGAGCCGAAGTCGATGGCGGCGTCGCTGAAACGTGGAACCAGGGACCGGGGCAGTTCGGCCCCGGCCGCACGCCAGGTCTGACCGCCATCGTGGGTAACCACCTCCCATACGGGGAAGGGCTCGAAGGACCCTCAACCGGGGCCGATGGAACAGCTGATGTCCGAGGCCGTAAACCCTACCCCGGTTCCGTCACTGAGGAACTGCACGGCAGCCAGGTAAGGCGCCGGCACCAGTGCCCCCGCTTCGAGCCGGACAGGCATCTTGGAGCAAGGTGACCCCACCGGAGGGGGCCCCTGGGCCGGCGCCTCGACCGCGGGGACGAGCTGGGCTAGCACGACCAGCACGGCCACCGCCGCTGACCACCGCCGACTTCCCACTGCTCTCATAACTACCAACGGCCGGCGCTGGGTTGCAGCCCGGTCGTGTCGTTGGTCCACCCCCGAGGTTCATCGTTCAGCCGCGCTGGCTCAGGCGGCTAGCAGCCTCACCCGAACAAGCCAGCCACGAACGGGCATCACCGCAACCGGCCGCCGTGCAGCCAGATTGCCCCGTTCTGGCGCGACGGCTGAGCCGGCCTTCTGCCAGGGTTGCCGCGCCTAAACGACGGCACTGGCGGGCCCCAACCTGCCCTGAGGCGCGCCAGGGCGTGCGGCCCCGGGGCTCAATGTGACAGGGGCCGGAAGCCCCCCGTCACCTCCCGTTGTCCCGCCGAGGGGTGGGCCCTAGACGACAGTACGGTGATAATTGCCTCGAAGCCCATCATTGCATCCCTGCTCGGCCGCGGCTCTGACACAACCGTGGCGATGCCTGTATGCCTGGCGACGAAAAGGCTCCTAGATGCAGTACGACGCCTATTTCTCCTGGGTTCCGCGGAACGGCCGCTGCATAATGTACGCCCAGCACGGCTGGGTGTTGCGGTCCTCGTCCGTGCGGCTCCCATCGGGCGAACGTCCCGACGCGTCGGCGGAGGAGGCTACGCGTCGCTACGCTGGTCTTTGGTTGGGGAGTAGCCCTCCCGCCGGGAGATCGACATGCTGGCGCGATGAGCGCCCGGTCCCCGGGCCTGCTTGAGCAGGTGGGCGAGACCTTCCGTCTGTGCCATGTCGTTGTGGCCGGGCGGTGGTCACACCCTCGCCCGGCGGAAAGGACCGAGCGAATGGACCCCCATATCGCCCTCATCTGCTTCCCGGTGATCTTTCTAGCCGAGCTGCCCGACAAGACCATGTTCGCCAGTCTGGTCATGGCCACCAAGGGCCGCCCTTTCCAGGTATGGCTGGGCGCGGCGGGCGCCTTCGTGGTGCACGTCGCCATCGCCACCACTGTTGGCGTCGCCCTCTTCGCCGTCCTGCCTCACCGGGCCGTCGACGCCGTCGTCGCCGCCATGTTCGTGTTCGGTGCCGCCTATGCCTGGCGGGAGGGGACCAAAGCAGAAGACGAAAGAGCCCTGCGCACCGTGCCCAACCACGGTGCCGTGCTCACCGCTTTCGTCGTCATCTTCCTGGCCGAGTGGGGCGACCTCACTCAGGTCGTCACCGCCAACTTGGCCGCCAAGTACCACTCGCCCCTATCGGTCGGCATCGGGTCCGTGCTAGCGCTCTGGAGCGTGGCCGCCATCGCCGTGCTCGGCGGCCAGGCCCTGTTGCGCTTTGTCAACGTGCCCACGGTACGCAAGGTCACAGCCGTCGTCCTTCTCTGTCTCGCGGCCTANNACCGCCTACTTGGCAGCACGCTGAGGCTTTGCCTCGTCCGCGCACCTGCTCAGCGGGTCGGCGGCCCGACCTCGTCCGAGGGCCCGTCAGGGGCTGCGCCTGTCAGGCAGGGGCCCCGGCGAGGGCCACCACGGCCCCGACCGCCCCGGCGATGAGCAACGCGCTCACCACACCACGGCGGAACACCAAGAGCCAGGCCAAAGCCCCCGCCAACACTGGGATCTGCCAGAGGTGCTGGAGAGAAAGCCCGAGCGGGACAGCCGACCCGGCGATGGCGCCGATGACGGCCGGGCCCGCGCCGGTGAGGAAAGACGCGACGGTACTGTTCGCCCGCAGCTGGTCGAAATGGCGGCCGCCCAGCAGCACGAAGGCGAACGAAGGGGCAAACGCCACCAGGGCCGCCAGCAGGCCGCCGCCCACGCCCGCGGCGGCATAGCCGACCACCGCCACGGTCTGAACGACCGGGCCCGGGGTTACCTGGCCCAGGGCCACGGCGTTTAGGAACTGGGCACCGGTCATCCAGTGGTAGGCGCTGACGGCGTCGTGCTGCATGAGCGGGACGATGACGAACCCACCACCGTAGGAGAGGGCTCCGACCTTGAGCGCCACCCAGGCCAACGCCCCGAGGCCGCCGAGGGCGGCCCCGTGGAGGACGACGGCGGGGATGACAGCCCCCGCCCGTCCCGATGACGTCTGCCCGCCGCTGCGGCGCACGACGATCTCGGTCGCTCCGCAGGCCACAAGCACCAGCACCAGGTAGGGCCCGGTCGCTGCCGCCGCCGTACCCCCCGCCAAGGCGTAGACGGCCCAACGGGCCTGCTGGGCGTGCTTGGTGCCGATGCGCTTCCAGCTTGCCGGGACCAGGCCCGAGGCGGCGTGCAACGCGACGGCAGGCACCCCGGCGCCGGCCCCCGCCGCCGCACCCAGGACCCAGCCCGGCGGGTGGCCGGCCAAAAAGACAGCCGCCAGGGCCAGGATGAGCACGAGCCCGGGGACGATGAAGCACAGCCCGCCTACGATCCCCCCCACCGCCCCCCGCAGGCGCCAGGCGCAGTAGATGGCCAGCTGGGTCGAGGCCGGGCCGGGGAGCAGGTTCGTGGTGGCGATGGCGTCTTCGAACTCCTTAGCGTCGATCCAGCCTCGTTCCTGGACGCACATGCGCCGCAGCAGGCTGATGTGGGTCGGGGGGCCCCCGAACCCGATGCAACCGAGACGGGCCCACTCCTTGGCGATGGTGCCGATGGGGACCCGCGCCACAGGGGTCTGCCCCACTTCGCCTTCCTCGCCGCTCACGGGGCCTCGCCGCCCAGCACCTCGTGGGCCAGCTCCCTTAGCTGGCGCTTGGCCGACTCCAGGGCCCGGCGCCCCTTGGCCGTCGCCACGTAGGACCGCCGGGCCCGGCCAGCGACGACTTGCTGGCCCGAGCGCAGGAGCCCCTCGGCTTCCATTTTGTGCAGGGTGGGGTAGAGCGACCCCGGGCTGATCCGGTAGCCGTGCTGGGCCAGCTCCTTCGCCATCCAGGCCCCATGGACTTCACCGTGAGCGGCGTGATGAAGGATGTGCAACCTCACTGCCCCTCGGAGGAACTCGCGCACCCGACGACCCTAACCGATATCGTATTTAGATATCGCCTTTCGAGCTTGGAGGGTTGCGTGCCGGCTAGGGCGGCGCCCGCACGCCGGTCGCGGGGACCAGGGAGCAAGCCCCGGTGCCAGCAGCATGCCAGTTCAGACCTGGTCGTAAGAGCCAGTGCAACTGGACTGGGCTGTTAGCGGCCAACGACCGTCAAATGGTCGAGCGGGGCCGGCGCGGCCCGACTATTTGTTATGCGCCAAGCCAGCAATGCCGGTCCTAAGGGGGACGGACGCGGAGCCCGCCCGCGCCTATGGCCGGCTTTGCTGGGTGCTGTTGTACACCGGTACCAATGCGACCGACCGGGGGCCGGGGGCGCGAACTTTCAGACGAGATAACACGTGCCTTCGACGGGGCTGTAAAGGTACTGCGCGCTGCGCAGTACCTTTTATTACCGTATTTCTCGAACCCTCGTTTCAGCTCACTTCATTGTCGCCATGTCGAGGGCGTTGGTCCCGTCATTGACGAACAGGAGCCCCTGGCCTCCCGGCGCGACCGCTGCCGCGAAGAGGTCACCCGAACCCTTGGGGACGAGTGTTTTCTTGGCAACCTGGTGACCCTGAGGACTGATCTCCACGGCGTTGCCGTCGTTGGCGTTCATGACGATCACATCGCCGTTGGGAGCGAGCGTCAGGCCGAGCGGGGCGTTCAGCCAACCTCCTGAGGACAGTGTGCTGGTACCGTCGGCCACCGCCGTCGTCCGCGTCGCTGCGTTGGGGATCTCACTGACTTGGTTGCTAACGGTCTCTGCCACGTAGAGCGTGCCATTAGCGCCCAGCACGACGCCCGTCGGGCCCTGGACGAAGGCGGCCTTGTTGGCCTTGGAGATATATCCCGATCCAATGACCGTCGAGCCCGTCATCTTCGGCGCTTGCCCGGCAACCATGGAGACACCGATACGGACGATCGTCGACGCGTCCCCGCTCGGTGGCGTCTTGGTCACGCCACTCGGTCTGCTCAGCACATTGGAGACGAAGAGGTTTACCCCCGGGCCGGTCGCTTCCTCGGTCATGTCCCAGGGCCCGTTGATGTTCTTATTGGACCAGGTCTCGGCCACGGCGCCGTGGCTGTTGAGGACGATGAGGCAGCCGGCCGGGTTGGCCAGCGGCAAAGCGCCCCCAGGGCCCGCGGGGACGCTGCCGACGACTACCCAACCCCCGGGAAGGACCGACAAGGCGGTCGTGAGCCCGATACCCCCGGGGCACGCGCTCGACGTTGGCAGAGGCGCGACGGTTGCGAACGTGCTAAATGTGCCGGTCGGCGACACCTGCACGATAGTCGTGCCCGTCCCTTGCACATTGGCCTTGTCGTTGAAGTTGCTGACGAGCGTGTCGCCTTTGACCAAAGTCCCGACCGCGCTCGGCACCACGACGATCCCGTAGGGGTTGACGTCACCGTTCGCCGGTACGGTGGACCCCACCTGGTGCGGCTTGCCCAAAGCTGTCAAAAAGGCGGTGGGCTTCGGGGCGATGGAGCCATCGGCAATGCCATCAAGCCCGATCGACGCTACCGGTACCAATAAGACCATGAGCAACATCCTCGTTGCTCTAAAGTTTGACCTCACAGATCACAACCCTTTCTTCAACGTCGGCCGAGTGGGGATGGCAATTGCTGCACGTCCGGCAATTACCACATAGGTATACGCCGATAGCCGGCCGAGAGATCACCACGGCGTGGTGGCCGCTCTCTACCCGGGGAGGTGTTGCTCGAAGTAACCGGCGCAGGCCGGGGACCAACGGCCAGAACACGACGAAGGCCCGGCAGCTAGGCGAGCTGCACGGCCTTCAACCCAGTTCCCTCCTGCCCCGGTCCGACGCATTGCTCCCCGCCGGGCCAGACGGCGCACGCGTCGACTGTCTGAGCGGGCGGAACGGCGCGACGAGCTGAGCGGCGAAGACCGAGAGATGGCCCGGTCGCGGCCCGGACTGTTCGACGATCAGCGGCCGACCGACGAGCCCGGTGTCGGCCCTGATCGTCTCGGGCGTCGGGAACACCGCCCGGTGCGCCATCTGGTCCCAGATCGTTAGCGCGAAGCCGAGGTTGACGTCGTTGCGTCCGTTCACTCGATGGTGAATTCGATGGTAGTTCGGACTGACGAGGATCCGCCCGAGCGGCCCGAAACCGAGGTTGGTGTTCGAGTGGGCGAAGGCGACGACACCCGCGTAGATCACAAGCAGAGCCGTCGGCAACGCCCCGTTGGCGACCAGTACGGTCCCTGGGACCAGCGCGATGAGGTACGACACATGGATGAGCGGGTGGGTGCGGAAGACCGTCAGCACGCTCATGTCCTCTTGGGAGTGGTGCAGCTCGTGGAATCGCCAGAGCGCCCGGACGCGGTGGTTGGCCAGGTGCGCGGCCCAATTGCACCCGTCCATCGCCACGAAGATCACCGCAATTGCGCCCCAGCGGGGCACCGCACCGATCCTGGCCAGTACGAGCCAGGGCAGGGACCGGTTGACCACCTCGGAGAAAGACAGAGTTAGGGCTACGACCAGCGGCACGGTGAGCGTGGCGTTCAACACCGTGTAGAGAAGGTCCTGGCGGTACCCGCGAGCGAACAGCGGTCGCCGTTGTGCCGGGCGCACCCGTTCCACAATGAGAAAGACTCCGAGGATGACCAGGGTGACCGGACCTATCACGACAACGCGAAGGGCTGACATCGAGGCGGCGAAGTCCTGCCCACCCCAGCGGTTGGCCCAACCGATTGCGACAAGGACGCCGGCCACGAGCACGATCGAGAACGCCGGGAGGTAGACGCGCGACGACAGTGCGGCCCTGAGCCCGTTCGCCGTCCCACTTATACGCTCCAGTGGTGGCCGAGCAAGAGTACGAACGGGCTTGGTTATGACAGACATAACAACCTCTCAGTCCCCTGCTTGGAGGCTAGAACGCAACTCCGCCAGTACTAGTGGGGGTGGTCGCCGGCTTTACCGTGGCAAAGTCGGACCACTTGCCCCACATGTCGGTAACGTTCCCGTTCACCTGTCCGGGGGCCTTGTCCCCGATGAACCAATAGAGCGCTTTACCGGAGTAGGTCACCTGCAGGGCCCCGCCGGCCACCATGACGGTGCCGAGCTTGGCCGCGCTCACGCCGGGCCCGGCGCTCGCCTTGGTCATGCCCTTGGGCAGCAGGACCTCGGGCCAGATCTTGTGGCACGCGGGCCCACAGCCCGTCTTTCCCGGTGCCAGGGTGTAGAGCGTCTTGCCGTCTACCAGGACCGTGCCGTACTTCTTGGTCTTTAGCGCTGAGATGACGACGCTCTTAGCGCCGTGGACGGTGGACGCCGCCGCCGTACTGGCCGGTATGAGGGATGCGGACAGCCCGCCTACGGCGAAGAGCGCGGTCGCCATCGGTCCAATGCGGGCTCGGTGAGCCGTCTTTCGGTGTTGCCTGGTCGTGCCCATGTCGTTTGGTCTCCTCGTGTTGTAGGTTCCTCGGGGACCGCTGTTGCGGCTACGTCACCTTGCGGCCCATCCCTGACGGTCTGTTCCAGCACGCACTGGTGCCTTCTGACATGGACTACGGACGAGCCCGGCGAAAGGATCATTGCTAAGGACTTTCTTGTCGTTCGTCCCCGACCGGCTCTTACGGCCGCGCCAGGCCCCGACGCAGGCGGGGAACTCTGGCTTACCGTCTCGAGCAATTCCTCGCCGGCCATCTTCAAGCACGGGCGAACGGGAAGAGCCCCATGGCATTGCCCTTGCCGGTCGGTACCACTGGCGCCAAGTCGCGCCCGCCCCAGTGGCGGCTTACGCAATAGCGGTTGTCGGGCTCAGCCCATCACACGGGGAGCTGGGCGCTGGCAAGAACTGTGCCCTCGGCAGTGACCAGGCGCGCCGAGCGCACCTGGCCCGCCGGCGCTGTTAGCAGCGCCCCCCAGGCGCCATAACCGCCCGCGAGGTCGAACACCCCGGTCACGTCGACCTTGCCGTCAGCGAGCGTCACCTCGCAAGTCACCTTCCCTGACCAGGCGCCCGCGTCGACCGTCATGAACATCCACGCCGGTTTGCCGGCCGAGATCATGACCTCACCGAGCACTTGGCCGTGTGAGCTCAGCTTGGCGGCGGTGAGGTTCGCCGTGGCCGAGCCAACTTGGCTATCGCCGCTGCGATGAACGACAAGAGCCCCGAGGCCGAAGCCGAAAACAAGGGTGACAACCGCGGCCGCGCACAGGGCGGCTAGGCGCCGAGAGCGGTCCGCACGATGGGTACCCGCCGATGCCTGGAGCCTCTGCGCCAGGCGCATCTCAAAGCCAAGCGGCGGCTCGGCACGGGGCGCCAGCTGCAATAGCGTGTCGGCGACGATCGAAAGGCGTTCGAGCTCAGCGAGGCAGCGCGGGCAGGACCCGGTGTGCTCGAGCAGTTCGGCTCGCCGGCGACCGGACACGGCCCCGAGCGCCAGTTCAGCCAGCTCGTCCTGCACCGCTTCGCACTGCCTTGGGCCCTCGACGTAGCCGCTCATGACGTGGCCTCCATCACGGTTGCTTGGCGGAGCCTGGCCATCCCCAGCCGCAGCCGGCCCTTAGCCGTCCCGAGCGGGATACCTTCGGCCTCCGCGATCTCTGCGCCGGTCCGCCCGTACACGGCGGCGAGCACGACGGCGCGGCGCTGGTCGAGCGGCAGGTCGGCGAGCGCCGCCCGGATGGGGACGAGTGCGTCGGTGCTGAGGGCGACGTCTTCGGGCCGGCGCTCGGTGCTCATTAGCTCAAGGAAAACACGGTCACTGGGGTCTGTTGGGGTGGCGCGCCGGGCCCGCAGCGCGTCGATGGCCAGGTTGCGCGTGATGGTGAGCGCCCAGCTGGGCACGGGCCCGCGCCGAGGGTCGTACATCACCGCATGTCGAAAGATCCGGATGAAGGCCTCTTGGGCGACGTCCTCGGCGCCGCCGGCATCGCCAAGGATCGCCAGCGCCAGCCCGAACAGGCGCTGCTGGTAGCGCCGGACAAAGACGACACCAGCCCGGTCATCACCTATGGCAATGCCCGCAAGCAGCGCCTCGTCGGAAGTGCCGTTGCCATCCCGGCCCCAAAACCTTCTCATCACCAGTGGTACGGCCCAGAGCCCTAAAGAGATCAGATCCCTTGGCGAGCCCGTAGCCGCAGTGTTCGCCGGGGGGACTTGCTAACCGGGCACGCGCAGCCGGTGGCCCATCGTTGGCAGCTCCTCGGGCGGCTCCTAGGAGCCGGGCTCATCGTCGCCACCGGAGCGGTCCACCTCGACCTTTACCTCACCGGCTACCGGACGGTGCCGACCATCGGTTGGCTGTTCCTGCTCCAAATCATTTCCGCCTTCGGCCTCGCCGCGCTCGTCGTGGTGACCAGCAGCCGCCTGGTTTCCGCCGCAGCTGCGGGCTTCGCCGCCTCGACTCTCGGCGGCTATGTCCTTTCCCTTTGGGTCGGCCTCTTCGGCTTCAAAGAGGTGCGTACGACGGCAGGCGTCGTGGCCGGGTTGATCGAGGTAAGCGCGTTCGCTGTGCTGGGCTTGCTCGCCGTCGCCCCGTCGCCCCGTCGGCCCGGCCCGGGGCCGTGTTCCCCGCCCGCCCCCTCTCCAAGCGCCAGCGCGCTCGCGCCGGGCGCCTTGAGGCGCTCGTGGGTGCGGCAGCGCTGGTAGCCACGGCCTTGCTCGTGGTCGCTGCCAGCACGGGGGACGGGCCTGGCGCCGGCGCCACCAGCGGACGGCCGAAGCTGGAGGTGAGGCAAATAACTGGCACGGCGGTGATCACCAATGCCGGGGGCTTCACGCTCTACTGGTTCGCGCCGGACAGCGAGTCGAAGTCACGTTGCTACGGCACCTGCGCCGCCTACTGGCCGCCAGTCGTCGGGGCACCGAGGGCTGGCCCAGGGGTCACCGGCAAGCTCGGGACGATCAAGCGCTCTGATGGCTCTTTACAGGCAACATACGACGGCCACCCGCTGTACACCTACATCGGCGACTCCGCCCCGGGCCAGGCTTCGGGCAACCGGGTCAACCGGGGGTCGCCTTCAGTGCCGAGCCGCCGCTGGGTTCCTCATACCGTCCGCCCCGTTGCCCGGGCCACCGTGGCGTTGTCAGGGATAATCCTGAGCATGGAGTTGATCTCCTCGTCAGTGCTTTCCGTATTGCTTGGTGACCGAGCCCATAAGGAGGCACCGTGACAACGAGTACCCGACCCGTCCCAGCAAAGACCGGGATAGCGATTTCGAACGACGAGGAACCGGGGACCGAGGGCTCCTACGCCGGGCCGGTCCTAGCTCTGCTTGACGATCGTGCCCGTACCGAACGCATCTTGGACCGTCTCGAGGTTACCGAGGATCTCACCGAACGGGCGGACCTGGCGAGCGAACTGGTCCGGGCCGCCTCTCGACACGAATACGTCGTCGAACGGGCGGTGCTCCCCGCCTTGGAGGGTCACATAGACGACAGCGTGCGAGCGCGACTTGCCAGCCAGCAGCCGACGGACCCGTTCCCACTGACGACTTCCTCGACGATTGTCCCGTCAAGGTCAGAGCGCAGCTTTTGGCCGTCCTCGACGCCGTCGCTGAGGCGCCGCCCCCGCAGTTTTCCGGAGGCGGGCGTTGGGAAGCGATGCATGGCGAAATGGGCGGGCACTGCGAGGTGCGGTCGCAAGGTCCGAAGCGCGAGCAATTCCGGCTGTTCTGCATCTTGGAGAGTGCCGAGCCAGAGGAGCTGCATCGTCGGGGTCTTCCCGGTCCAGCGATCGCAGTCATCACCGGGATGCGAAAGCCGTGGATGACGACCTTCGGACCGCGTTACTATGCGGGTGTTCGAGCGCTGAGTGACGACTATCTCGGCACCATGCCGCGCAGAATTGCCAGGTAGTTCGTCCGCTTTCCGGTTCTGGCCTTGAACTATGTGCGGTGACGTCGGATTATGGCCGGCGCGGTTGCGACATTTGCTTGCCCCGCCACATCGGGAATACCTCTATGCCAGCTCACCGACTGGTGTAGCTACGAGATATCCATGGCACGATACTCGCGTTAGCTCCAACCGGCTTGGTCCTGCCGGAAGCGGCCCTGTACCTATGATTGCCCAGGTCAGCGGCTTGCTATTGACCCAGGGCCCGGCTACCGCCCTTGTCTAGCAGACCAGTTGTTCTTCACGTTTTTCGTGAATTTTTGCCATCCTGATGCCAGGAGGTAGCGATGGCCCGCCCGCCTGAACTGATCGACTCCCTCGTTGCCGAGGGCAAGGAGGAGTTCACCTTCGACGAAGCCAGGGCCGCGCTCGATCGTTCGCCGACCGCCACCGCCAACACCCTCCGACGCCTGCAGCACAACGGCCTGGTCAACCGGCTGGGGCGCGGGCATTACGCCATCCGCCCTCTCGGTTCGCTCCACACCTCGGCCACCACCGACGACCTCGACCTCGCTGTCGGAGCCACTTTCGGCGACCGGCAGCATCGCATCGCCTACCTGAGCGCCCTCGCCGACCTCGGATTGCTCAGCCACCCGGTCCGTACGATCACCGTCGCTTGCACTACGCAGGTCCGCGTCCCGGCCATCAGCGGCCGTCCGCTCCGGGTCGTGATCGAGCGAGCCGAGACCATCCACCTCGAAGCCGAGCCGATCCGGCGCTCGTGGCGGTCCACGCTGGACCGGGCACTGTTCGAATGCGCCCTTCGGATCGACCTCATGGGAGGTGTCGAGCGGCTGGCGGAGGCTCTTGCCACCGGTGCAACCCGCGCCGATCCGCACCGGCTCTCGCTGCTTGCCAAAGCCTTCGGTCCCCGAGGGCTCGCCGCCGAGCGTCGCCTCGCCTCGCTCGCCCATGTACTCGATCTCCCGCTCCAGCTCGCCCCGACCGTCGGGCGCCGGCAGTCGATTGTCCGCCTCGACCCCAGCGACGATAAGGGGGCCTGGGTGGACGACACCTTCCGGGTGGCATGGAACATCAGCGCAGACGAGCTACGCGCCAGTGCTGGGAACTGATCGTGCTCACCCGCCGGGAACCGAAGGGTGCTGCCTGAGAGTGCGCCTGGGCCTACAATCGATGGTGCCAGGCGCAGTAGCACCGGAAGTGGGCCCGGTGCCTCGCCAGACGACGAGCGGCCGGGTACCGCCCAGGTGTATCACGGGGCACGATCTGCACCACACCTTCACCACAACGGAGTGGCATTTACGGTCTCGAACGGGCACTCCCGGTCACTCAGAAATGGCCGATGAGCTGCCTAAATACAAAGATGTGCTTCTCAGGACCTTGCCCCGGCACACGTTCGCATCGTACAAGCGCAGAAGTCGCCGGTTCGCCGGGGTGATGTCTTTGA
>PMWT01000196.1 GCA_003166025.1 Acidimicrobiaceae bacterium
AGGACCGGGCAGCCCAGGACCGGCCGACCCCGAGGTTGGTACTCGAGTGCCCGCTGGGCGGCGGCGGCCGCCTTGTCTACCGGCATCGTCGCAGCCGCCCTGCCCGTCCGCGGCCAGGCCGCCCTGCCGTTTTTGGGCCGCCTGGCACTGGCCGTTTGGGCCGGTGCACTGGCGATTTTAGCGCTGATAGACCATGAAAGCCTTGTTATACCTACCAAAGTGGTCCGAAGTGCCATATTGGCAACGATTGCGCTACTTTTTTCCGGCAGCGTGGCTGCAGGGGACTGGGATTATCTCTGGCAAAGCGCGGTCTGTGCAGGTACCGCTGCCGGCTTGTTCGCCGCGTGGGCGGCCATTAGCCCCCGCGGGTTGGGGTTCGGCGATGTGCGGATGGCGGCGCTCGTCGCCCTGGGAACGGGCGCCTTGTCCGTCCCGGGATCGCTCACTGCCTTGGCGTGTTCGCCATTGGTCGCCGGTTTGGTGAGCAGGCTCCAACCTGGGCCGCGGCCCGACGGGAAAGGTGCAGCCGTGGCGCTGGGGCCTTACCTGGCCGCCGGTGGTTTGACGATGGTGATGGCCCATGCTGCGTACTGAGCAATTGCCGCCCACTTCGCGACCCGCTACGGTCGCATTTTCAGCGGACGGAGAGCCGGCCAAGATGGGGCGGCCCCGGCGGTGGACGACCGGCAGCGTCGTCCCGGTCGTCCTGGCCGTGCTGGCCGGTGGTTTCGCATACGCGGCGCTGCAAGACCGTTCGGCGCTGACGACCGTCGTCGTCGCCAGTGAGCCCGTGCCCGCCGGCTCGTCGGTCGGCTCTGGCAATACCCGGCTGGTGAAGGTCCATGCCGGCGACACCGCCCTCGTCCACGGCGTCCTTTCTCCTTCATCACTGGCGGGCGGGTGGGTCGCGGCTGTTGCCGTGAGCGCCGGAGAGCCGATAACCGATAGCGAAGTCGTGAGGCCGGCACGGACGCCGGTCTTGGGAGAGATGAGCATTTCGGTACCCGTCCAGCAAGCTGCCGGGGGAAAGATCGGGCCCGGTGACCTCGTCGACGTGATCGTCGCCAGCGGGGCTGGCGGCGCCCACTATGTCGCCCAGGGCCTGCGTGTACTTTCGGTTGCGCCGACGTCGGCTGCCGGCGGGGTGCTCGGTGGTCTGTCCACGAATTACTACGTGATCGTGGCCGTGGACAAACAGACGGCCTTACACCTGGCCGCCGCCCTGGGCCTTGACAGCGCTGGGAGCACGGGGGCCCAGATCGAGATAGTGCGGTCGACGGGGGAGCCTGGGACTACCCAGAAGGATTATGAGATGGGCCCCTCTGGTCCCGCTACGGCGCCCGGAGGGACGCGAGGGTGACCCTTTCCGTCGGCGTGGGCGCCACGAAGGCACCCTGGAGCGGGACCCTCAGGTCTCACGTGCGCGACCACGGCCAGGGTCTCTCGGTGCGGGTGATCATGGACAGGGGTGAGCTCGAGCGGGCGGCGACCGGGCTCGACGTGTTGGTGATCGACGATGTGATGCGGACCTTCTCCATATCGGACGTAGCGCGCGCCCAGGACCATGGCACCCATGTAGTCGGCCTTTTCGACCAGGGTTCGGGTGTGGGCCGTGAGTACCTCGTCGGTCTGGGGGTCGACGAGACCCTGTCCGCAACTACTCCGCCGGCGGAGCTGTCGGCCCATTTGTTGCGGCTGGGCCCCCGGCGAGGCTCCTCCGCGACCACCAGTGGCCGGGCCGCTTTTGCGTTCGGCACCGCCGCGGGCCGGCCGGCGAGACACAGAGGCAAGCTCAATGCCTGGACCAAGGTGAGCGGCGGCAGTGGGTTGACCGAAGCCGTGGTGGCCGCGGCGGAACACATGTCCAAACGCGCCCGGGTATTGCTCGTCGAAGCCGAGGAACTGTCGCCTATTTTGGTCTCCCGCCTTTTGCGTTCCCCCGAGACTGGGCTGCCCTGGGCTGTCTCGCGTGCCGGCCAGGGGCTTCGGGCCCTGCCCGAGGCGCTGTCGGGGCCGCGGGAGGACGGTACGGCCCCGGTCGGCCACTTCGACGTGATCTGCGCGTCGCCCGGTGCCCCGCAACCTCTCAACCCCGCCCATCTGAACGGGTTATTGACCGAGGCGCTTGATGTTTACGACGAAGTCTTCGTCGAAACAGGGTGGTTGGTGGCACCGTCGTCCGGGCGTGAGCGTTTCGGCGCGGTGCGGGACGTGCTCGTGGGAGCCGACCGGGTCGTCGTGGTGGCATCGGCTGATCCCGAAGGCGCGGCGCGGCTGGTGGAATGGAGGGCGGCAGCCGAGACCGCCGGGGTCGGCGCCCCCAGCGTGGCGGTGTTCGGCCGTGCCCGGGAGAGCGCCTTTGAATCGGACTATTTGGCCCGTGTCGTGGTCGCCAACACCGGACGCCGGTCGTTCGCGGGCCTGTGCTTCTTGCCCGAGGACAAAACCGTGGCCCGGGCTCGCTGGAACGCAGAAATGGTGTGGCGCTGCCCCTGGCTCAAAGCGGTGAAGGACCTGCTGGTGGTCTCGGTTTCTCCGTCGGTCGCCCCGGCGCGCGGTGAGGGCCGCTCGGACGGGTACGCGGGGAGGCAACGGTACCCCGACGCGGCGCGGCGTGAAGCGGCCGTCATATGAGCATGACGGCTTTCGACCAGCTCCGGGCGCGGGTCTTATCTCTGGTCGCGGCGCGCGACATGGACGTCCCGGCCCAGCCCGGTCTGGCCCGACAGCTCGTCGAGTCGGAAACGGAACGTTTCCAGAGAGATTTGATGCGGGGCATGCAGCACGGCTCGGAGCCCTTTTCCGACCCGCCCGATGTCGTCGACCGCATCATGCGCGAGCTCGTCGGGATAGGGGCGCAGCTGGACCAACTTGTATCCGATGCCCGTGTGGAAGAGATCTATGGCGTAGACGGCGATATCACGGCCCGCCTCACCGGAGGCGAGACCAGGTGCGTCGAGAGCCCGGCACAGCCCGAGGCAGTGGTGGCCGTGTTGCAGAGGCTCATCGCCGCCGCGGGGGAGAACATGGACGCGTCGCACCCAAAGGTGGACGGGGCCCGGGTCATGTTGCCGAGCGGCCGCCAGGCGCGGCTGTCCGTCTCCATACCGCCTCGCATCGATGGTTCCGTATCGTTCAGCCTGCGCGTGCCGCAAAAGCGCAATACCACGCTCACGGACCTGGTGTCTTTCGGCTCCCTGACGTCGCCGGCAGCCACTTGTCTGGAGGTCTTCATGAAGGTCCGCAGGACACGCGTCCTGGTGGCGGGCCCGCCCGGCGCGGGCAAGACCACTTTGGTCGAGGCATTGTTGCGGGCTGTTCCCGGCCGGCGTCGCGTGATATGCGCCGAAGAGCAAAGAGAGCTGAACGCGCCGCTGCTGAACGGCGAGTACTGGCAGAGCTCAAAAGTCGAGACCCTGACCGACCTCATACGCTCGGCCAGGGTCGCCTCGCCCGAGCTGATAGTCCTGGGCGAGCTGAAGGGGCCAGAGGCCTGGGAATTGCTCATGGCGGGGACGTTGGGCGTCGGTGTCGTGGCCGCGGTCCATGCTGAGGACACGGCCGGCGCTTTTGAAGCACTCGCCGTTTGTGCCACTAAGGCCGTGCCCGCGACGCCGTTTGTCGAGCTAGAAGCTCGCTTTGCAGCCATGTTCGATGTGGTTGTCTACTGCGACGTCGACGACTCCGGTGACGCTGTAGAGCGCCAGGTGACCGAAATCTCGGTTGTCCCGCCCCAGCTGACCACGGCGGCGGGCGGGGTGGCGGTTACCCCGATTTTCAGCCGGAGCGATATCGGTGAAGACATGGAGCTGCGGACCGGGGCGGTCGGCGAGCGCCTGGAGCGCCGCTGCGACCGGCTGCTGGCTCGTTACGGCCTCAACCTGGCTGAAGTCCTGAAGGGAGCGGAGGTCCGGTGGTGAAACTGCTCGCCGCAGTGTGGCTCGGGGCGTTTTGCTTTGCCATTGCCCGCCGGGTGACCGGGGGCGGGACGGTCACGCGGAGCCACGAGCGAGCGGCAATGAGACAACTCATGCTCGGGCGTGGCCGGGGGGCCAGGCACGGCGCGGCGGGCTTCCAAGTGTGGCTTTCGCAAGTGGGCGCCGGGGTTACACCAACTCAGTTCTGGGTGGTCTCGGCCGGTGTGGGCGTCGTGGCGTTCGGCCTGTTCATGGTCGTCTCGAGGACGGTCGTCGTAGCGGTCTTGCCCGCCGCCGCCTGTGCCGGGGCACCGTACTCATACTGGTCGGCGCAACGCCACAAGCAGGCGACAGCGCGCAGCGCGGCTTGGCCCGACGCTCTGCGCTACCTCGTCGGTGCCCTAGGGGCGGGCATAACCACGCTTCATGACGGCCTCGAGGAGTTGGCGAGATCCGGGCCGGAGCCCTTGCGGGCACCGATGGCCCGGTATGTCCGTGTGTCCGCCCGGCTGGGTGACCGCCAAGCCCTGGAGGCGGTGCGCGCCGAACTGGCCGACCCCATATCGGACCCGGTCCTCCTGGCCTTTGCCGGTGCTATCGAGGAGGGCACCGAGACGGTGCTCCGCGTCCTCGCCGACCTCGGCTCGCAGATAACCGCCGACATTCAACTGACCGAGAAGATCAGGACCATCCAGACCCAGTCCCGGGCGGCCAACTGGGGCTGTTTCGCCATGCCCTACGTGGTCCTGGTCTTCCTGTGCGCCACGAACCCATCGTACAGACAGTTCTTTTCCGAACCCGTGGGACTGGTCCTGGTCGTCGCCGGGGCCATCATGTCCGTTGTCGGGCTGGTGGCGTCCCGCCGTCTGGTCCGGCCCATAGGCACCACGGAAAGGGTTTTCGTGGAAGGAGGGCCGCAATGGGCCCGGTAACGACCTATGCCGCCCTGTCGGGCGTCCTCGGTGGGGGAGCCGTCTGCTGGATGGTGAGGCGCCTGGCTCATCCGCGCCGGTCGCCGCTCGGGCGGATGTCGCTGTACCTGGAAGGGGCGCGGGTGCGCCTCGGGGGCAGACCCGCCATGGCCACAGGCCCTCTTCTGGCCAGTGACGCCCTCCGCAGGGTCCTGGGCCCACTGGTTGGTGGAGCGGTATCCCGGCTGGCCAGAGTGGGCCGGCTCGGCCCGGCGGAGAACCTGGAGCTTTCGCTGCGCCAGGCGGGCCTGAAGCTGACGCCGGAGGCCTACAGGCGGGAGTACCTACGCTGGCTGATCGGTACGCCGCTCGTCCTCGGCCTAGTCGGTGCTTTGACCGGAAAGGCCGCGTTCGTAGTCCTGTTTTTCATGGCCGGCGTTTTCGTCGGTGCCCGGCGTCTACCCGAACGCCTGAGGGTGCAGGCCAGACGGCGATCGGAGCGGGTACGGAGCGACTTGCCGACCGTGGCTTCCATGATGGCCTTGAAAATAGAGAACAACAAAAGCCTGGTCGTCGCCGTATCTGATGTGGTCGCCCAGGGCTCGGGCCCGGTGGTGGAGGAACTGGGACGGGTCGTCCATCTGATCAACGCAGGGTTCGGAGAAGCACCGGCCTTCGAGCTTGTGGCCAAAGAGTCGGCCGAGCCGGCCGCCTCCCGCTTCTATCGGTTCCTGGCGGCGGCGACCGGCGGCGGCCTGGACCTGGCCAAAGCACTGCTCGACCAGGCCAATGAACTTCGGGCCCAGCGTCGTGAGGAGGTTGAACGCAGCGCTGCGCAACGTCAGATGGCGCTGATAATCCCGAACCTCGTGTTCATGGCGCCGGTCCTGTTCGCCTTTCTCCTCGCACCTCTCCCGCAACTCCTGTTCGCAAAGTAGTTCCAACAAATGAGCATGTGCTCTGACCTGAAAGGACACTCCATGGCACACATTGCCCGGGCCGCTTCGGCCCTGCACGCAGGTCCCGGCCGGTCCCCGCGCCGAAGGGGCGTCGTCTGGCTCCGTCAACTGCTCCGGGACCAGCGCGGGAGCCAGATCACTGACAACCTGGGCCTGATCGTGGTCGGCATCGTCGCCGTCGTGGCCATCGGAGGTTTGATCTCGGGCCTAGACACGACGGTATTCAACTGGGTGAGCACCCAGCTTGGACTGGGTTGAGCGAGCCTCGGGCGTGCGACGTTTTCCTGAAACCGGCTCAGCCGTGGTAACCGGGGTGATCGGGATCGTGCTGCTCCTCGTGGTTTTCATTGGGGCTCTCAGCGTGGTGGTCGACGAGTACGCCAAGGGTGCGCTCCGTACCGCCGTGGACGAGGCCGCTCAAGCTGGGGCCACAGCCGGTGGCTCGGTAACGAGTTGCGAGACAAAGGCTCGCCAAGTCGGCGACAATCTTTTACCGGGCCAGTTCGCAGGAGCGGTGATAGTTGATTGCCGCGTCGAAGGCGACGAAATGGTGGCCTCTTTCGCCGGCACCGTACATGGGTTTTCGCCGCCGGTGCCTCCGGTGCGTATCTCAGTCACCGGTTTTTCGGTCATAGAGGAGGTGCCGGCGCAATGAGCTCAAACCGGCCGCAGTCGTCCGAGCGGGGGACGGCCACCCCGCTTAGCCTTGTGCTCGGCCTGGGCTTGATCGTCATGCCCGTACTGGTCCTGGTGCTCACGCTGCCGACATGGGAACAAAGGACCGTTGACGCACAGGACGCCGCTCGCAACGGGGCACGAGCGCTGGTAATGGCCGACGATTGGGACGATGGCGTGGCGGCCGCGGACCAGACCGTGTACGAGATCGTAAGCAGTGACGGCCTAGTGGCGGGCGACGTCAGTCTTCGTCTGGCCGGCTCTTTGGCGCCCGGGGCTACGGTGACGGCGTCGGTGACCGTCCTCGTGCCCGCCGGCAACTTCCCCGGGCTGGGTTTCATCGGAACGCTCCATTACACGGCCAGTTCCACCGAGCATGTTGACGCTTACAGGGGCTCAGCCTCGTGAGCGGCGCCAGTCGGCCCCGACGACGGGGGAGAGCCGCCCATGAAGAGCGCGGCGACGCCATGATCGTGTGGTGCCTGCTGATAGCGGTGATGTTGCTCCCCCTGGGCGGCCTTTCAGTCGACCTGTGGCACGGCATCGAGGTCCAGCGCCACTTGCAATCGGCGGCCGAAGACGCGGCCGTGGCTGGTGCCTCCGGGATCGACGTGGTCGAGTACCGCCAAACGGGCTGCATTGTCCTGGACCCGGTGCTCGCCGTCCCCCTGGCTGAGGCCAATATTGCCTCTCAAGCGCTGGGGCCAATCGCCGGAGCCGACATCGTCGTGAGCCCCGATCGGCGGGAGGTGTCAGTGGAGTTAAGAGAAGATGTCCGCCTGACCCTTCTTTCCTGGGTCGAGGGCAGAAGGCCTCTGGTGGTCGTGGCGACGGCAACAAGCGGCCCCGAAGGTACGGTGTCGGGAAGTGGGTGCGCATGAAGCCACGGGTGGGACCGACGCGGGCGTGGCGGTTACGTTGGCCGAGGCGGTCGATGAGGCGTGCGGTCTTGGTGGCGGGGGTACTTTTAGTGTTCGCGGCAGGAGCGCGGGCCGAAGCCCTCAGCGGCTATCGAGCTGACAGCGCCGGTGTAAATAGCCGAATTGTAACTAGTGAGAAGGTCAATAGTTGCGGCGGCTCGGGGAGCCTTGGTCCCGTCGTAGGTGCCCGGCTCAGCTGCCCGGGCACGCGGACCGTCACCACTACGCCGGGCACCACTACGCCGGGCACCACTACGCCGGGCACCACTACGCCGGGCACTGGCACGCCGGGCACGACGGCCCGGACGGAAGGTCCGGGCGGTGGCCCGGGACAAACATCCGCGCCGACTCCAAACGATTGGGGCTACGCGTCCTGCCCTAGCGGAGCCGGAGCGAATGTAGTCCTAGCTGTAAACCAGTACGGCCGGGGTGGGAGGCCGACGGGTTCGAAGTCCGTCATCTGCCCGGCCGGGCAAACTTCTACGACCCCTGCCCCACCGCCACCACCATCGGCCGGCCAGGTGTGGTCGGACGTCCCTCTGCCCGTCCCGGTCCCGGGTATAAATCCCGCCACCGCCGGCATCACGCAACTTGCGAGCTGGTTTTGGGTGAGGGGGGGCGGAGGCCCCGTCAGTGTGACGGCCGAAATGGGCCTCTATACCGTTACCGCAACGGCCAGTCCCGTGGCGTACCAATGGGAGTTCGGCGACGGTGCCAGTGCGGTCAGCGCCAGCGCCGGTGGCGAGGGTGCGCCCTCTGTGACCCATACGTACCTTGAGAAGGGCACGTACATCGTTGACCTGGCGGTGGAATACGCCGGCAGTTACAGCTTTGCCGGGCCGGCGGGGGCGGGATCGGCCTCTCTCGGCTCGTACTGGCAGCCACGGGTCTCCACCCCGTACACGGTGCAAGAGGTCCGTTCGGTGCTCCTTCCCCCAGGGGCTGCTCAAAGGTGACGTCGGCTCCCTCGCTGTGGCAGCTCGCTCAGGTCGAAGACCAAGCGTTCCGGGGCGCTGACCGGAGCGGCACGCCATCGAGGCTGGCTTTCGGTGCCGCGACCCTTGTCGCCCTGGCCGCGTTTGACCGTCGTGTGCATTCCTCCGGGCAGGCTGTTTGCTTGCTGGGCCCGCGCTGGGCCCGGGTGGCCTTGTGCTTGACGGGAGCCGTCGTGCTGGCCGGGGTGACCGGGGCCGTAGTGCCGGTGCTCGGTTGGGCGTTGTTGGCGCTGACCGTGCTGGTGTTCTTGCCACTGGCGGGACGGGCGACGAGGGCGCTGCCGGCCAAGGTCCGGTTGTGCCGGTTAGGGCCACGCGGTCGGCGTCGGCGTGTGTATGTGCATTCGGTGGCCAGCACACGTCCGGGCGCGGGTGCCGAACTGATGACCTCGTTGGCGGGCGAGGCTGATCAAAAGGGATGGTTGCTGGTCCTGGACGCCGGCAATGAGAGATTAGGGACCTACTACTCCAGGTTCGGCTTTGCGCGTGGCGGTGCGGTGAAGATGCCCGACGGGACTCTCCGGGTGCGCATGTGGAGGCAGCCCCAGGACTGGCGGGGGAGCCGGTGATGAGGCCGAGGCGGTTACGCGCGTTGCTTGACGTCGTCGGCGTCGTTGCCTGCGAACTGGCCTTGCTCGTCTTCTTCTGGAAGGCAGGTGGTCTTTTGGGCTCGGTGGACGTGGCCCACCTTGCCACCTGGGTGCAGCAGGCGAGCCCGGAGGCGGCTCTCACGGCCCTTGTCCGCGTCCTGGGCATGTGCGTGCCCACCTGGTTGCTGGTGAGCACGGCGGTCTACGGTGCCGGAGCCCTCACGGGCAGTCGTCGCCTTCTCGAGCATTCACGCCTGGTAACGCCCGCACTGGTGAGGAGGGCCCTGGACACCCTGGCGGCGGCGTCTGTGGCAGCTTCCTCGATCGGCAGCTCGGCCGCCGTGGCGGGCGCCTCTGCTGTGCCCCACGTCGTCTCCGTGGCACGGGCGGCGGATATCTCCCCGCCCCCTGGCAGGGTGGCTGCTAGAGCGGTGGCACCCTCGGTCGCACCGGCGCGTGTGAGCGTAACGGCGTTGGGCCGCCATTTCCCGCACCCGGGCGAGGTGCCTCACGGTCTGCCGGCGACGACGCCCGCCGGAATGGACGACGACCAAACCCCGAGCCTGGAGAACGGTTTCGCCGGCCTTTCAGCGGGGACGAAGGTGATCGTCGTGCGCCCCGGCGATTGCCTTTCTGTCCTGGCCGAGCGACATCTAGGCGACTGGCGCCTTGACAGCGAGATCGAGGCGCTCAATTATGGCCGGCCGCAGGCGGACGGCCGGGCGCTCGTCGACGACCACTGGATTTATCCGGGCTGGGTCCTCGTGATGCCGGCCAACGCCGTGGGGGCAACGGTCGTGGGAGCGGGCGAGGCGGCGGCGATGGCGTCCAGGGCCGGGCCGGCGCCGTCCGGGCCGGGTGCTGGCAAACCCGCTCGGCCAGGCCATGGCAACACCCTTGCCGACAGAACACCCAGGGCTGGGGTTGGCGTTGCGGGGGCTCCAACCCCTAAACCCGTTCCGAGGGCTCCCAGTGCCGCCTCCTTTCGCGAACCGGCGCCGGTCGCCCCACCCCCGACGCCGGTCGCCCCACCCCCGACGATGGCGCCCACGACGGTGCCCCCAGCGGTCCGACCAAGCGCCGAGGTGAGCAGGGGCCATGACGACGCTCGGGCCGCCGTCCTGGCCATCGGGGCCGTGGCCGCGGCCGGAGCGCTGTGGAGGCTTGACGGCATGCGTCGTGAGCTGAGGCACGATCGGCCTCGGGGCTCGATTATTTCTCGGAATAGGGCGATGGTGGAGGCGGCGGAACGCCGTTCCCGGGCCATCGCCGACACTGAGGCGATGCGGTGGGTCGACCTCGGCTTGCGCTATTTGAGCGGGATGGTCGAACAGCTCTCCAGCGAGGACCATGAGGACGTTCCTTCCGTGGTACTGGTCAAAGTGGGTAAAGCGGGACTCGAGGTCGTCTTGTCGGCCCCCCCCAAGGGACGGTTGGGGTGGTTCTCGCCGACCGCCGACGGAGCTGGTCTCGTGCTCGACTCGGACCTCGAGATCGAGGATCTCGAACTGCTGGCCGCCGACCACTGGCCGGCTTGGCCGGTCGTGGTGAGCGTGGGAGAGAGCGATGGCGGGACAGTGCTCATGAACCTCGAGTACGCCGGTTGCTTGTCGGTGGAGGGTGACAGTGGGGCCGTGCGCGGTGCGTTGGCGGCGGTCCTGTTGCAACTGGTTAGCCAACCGTGGTCTCAGGAGATGCTGGCCGGGTTATACACCGTCGGCGAGCGGGTGTTGGACGACCGGCTCGCGCTCGTGCACCAGGTCGAGGCGGACGATGCCATCGACCTGGCCGAGAAGCTGGACGGCATTGCCTGCGCCCGCCAGGAGCTGGCCGGGCACCTGTCGCTTTCCGTCCTGCGAGCCGTCGCCAGCGAGGCACTTCCGAATGTTGTCGTCGCCTTTGCCGGTACCCCCGATGGAGCGCGGCAGTGCCTGGCTGAAGCGGCCGTTCCCGAACGCAGCGGCGTCGTAATGGTCGGATCCGGGCCTGTTCCCGGTGCTCGATGGCGGTTGCTGGTGAGCGGCGAGGCCGGGTCGCTGGAGGGCGATGTCGGAGGCCGTCCGGTTTCGTGGAAGTTGAAAACAGATTGGGATCTCGAGGAGGTTGCTCTGGTGGCTGAAGCATTAGCGAGCGCTACCGATCGCGATGGGGCGATGGTGGTCGCCGCCCCAGGCCTGCCGACGGGGAGCGACGCCCGTGCAGACAGCGANNCAGCGACGCCCGTGCAGACGTGGAGATCCTTGTCCTGGGCCCGGTCGACGTGACGGGGGGCGCAACCGGGGCCGTGGAGCCGTCCCGACGGATGGCCGCCCTTGGGCTGCTGGCCTATATGGCGTCACACGACCGGCCCGTCACCGCCGACCAACTGGCCGGCGCGCTGTGGCCCCTCGATGCCACGCGGGACAATGTCGCCGGCCCACAGCGGAAAACCGTTATGAACGTGGTCTCACGGGCCAGGGCTGTCCTCGGTTATGGTACCGGCGGGCACGAACGCCTTGTGCATACCCCTCAGGGCTATCGGCTCTCGGCCGACGTGAGCTCGGACTGGTCGAGGTTCGAGAGGCTGGTGAGCGACGCCCGTTCCCAGCCCCCGCAGCAGGCCATGGCCCACCTGCGACGCGCCCTGGAACTGGTGCGAGGCGAACCCTTTAGCGGCGCCCTTTCGAGCCAGTTTTTCGAGTGGGTGGCCAGCGAGCACCTTGACCTGACCCTTTCGGCCAAGATCGTTGACGTCGCTCAGGACCTGGGGGAACTGGCGCTCGAGGCCGATGACTACGAGACCGTCGTCTGGGCGGTCGAAAAGGGCCTCCTGCTCGAGCCCACCCGCGAGGAGATGTTCCGCCTCTGGATGCACGCCCTCGGCCGCCAGGGCCGGTCCGGACGGGTGGACGATATCTACCGCCGGCTCAAGCTGGTCTTGCGCCAACGCATCCACCCGCTGCAAGAGCCTCAGGCCGAGAGTTACGGCGTGTGGCGTAGCTACATGGCCGGGGAGCTGGCCGGCACACCGGGTTAGCCCTGGCCACGGCCTCAAAAACACGGGGGGCCCCGCACCGGAGCCGGCCCGCCAAAAGCGCCTGACCGGAGTCGTCGGTCCGCAGCCCGAGGTCTGGTAGCTTGAAACCGTTATGTGCACGGCTATTACATGCCCCGACTGTGGGCGGCCTACTTGGCAGGGGTGTGGTCTACATATCGAGCAAGCGCTGGGCCACGTACCACCTGCGGAGCGCTGCCAGTGCGACAGGGGCCAACCGGGCCCAGGTGCCAAGAGCGGTCAAGCTTTCTCCCCGGTACGCCCTGACTGACGCCGGCCCGACAATTTAGGTGGTAGGCCCATGCCTCAACGTGTTGTCATCGTCGGCGGAGTTGCCGGCGGGATGTCCGCCGCGACGCGTCTGCGACGTCTCGACGCCGAGGCCAGCATCGTGGTGCTGGAGAGGTCTGGGCATGTCTCGTTCGCCAACTGCGGCCTGCCCTATTACGTAGGTGGGGTGATCGAGGAGGAAGAGGACCTTACCCTCCAGACGCCCCGTTCTCTCTTAGACCGGTTCCGCCTCGACATCAGGCTGGAGGTGGAGGTCGTTTCCATCGACCGGACCGCGCATACCGTAACGGCCCGGTCCACGCTGACCGGTCAGCAGAGCGTTCTCGGCTTCGACAAGCTGGTCCTGAGCATGGGGGCGGCACCGGTGCGCCCGCCCATCCCGGGGTACGAGCGAGTGCGGACTTTGCGCACCGTGGAGGACGCTGTCCACCTGGCGGAAGACCTGGAAACGGCGCCAGTGGACGCAGTGGTCATAGGTGCCGGTTTCATCGGCCTGGAGATGGCGGAAAACCTGGTTGCCCAGGGCGTAGGCGTGACGGTGATCGAAGCTGCGTCGCAGGTGCTGCCGCCATTGGATCCCGAGATGGCCGTCCTCGTGCAGGACGAGCTGATCGCCCAAGGGGTGGACCTCAGGCTGAGGGCGAAGGTCGCGGCGATCGGGAACCGCACCGTCACCCTCGAGGACGGAAGGGTGCTCCCCGCCGATCTCGTGGTCGGTGCCATAGGTGTGCGGCCTGAGGTCGGGCTGGCCGAGGGCGCCGGCCTCCGGCTCGGGCCGCAAGGTGGGATCGCCGTCAACGAGGCCAACCAAACCAGCGACCCCTACATCTACGCCGTGGGGGACGCGGTCGAAAAGCCCGACGCCATTTCTCATGCCACCTCGCTCATCGCCCTCGCGAACGTGGCCAACCGCCAGGGCCGGCGCGTGGCCGACCACATCGCCGGGCGGCCGTCGCACCTCGTCCCGTCCCTCGGGACGGCCATCGTGAAGGTGTTCAACGTCGTGGCGGCCACCGTGGGTTGGAACGAGCAACGCTTGAGGGCGGCCGGCCGGCCCTACCGGGCCATCCATTCCCACCCCTTCGACCACGCCACCTATTACCCGGGGGCCGCCCGGATGTCCATGAAGTTGCTGTTCGACCCGGCCAACGGGACGTTGCTAGGCGCTCAGGTGGTGGGGGCCAGCGGCGTCGACAAACGCATCGACGTGATAGCCACCGCCATGGCCGCGGGCCTGCCGGCGGAACGCCTGGCCGACCTGGAGCTGGCCTATGCCCCGCCGTTCTCGTCGGCCAAGGACCCCGTCAACCAGCTCGGTTACATGGCCGAAAACGTGCTCAACCGGGACTGCGACGTGGTCAGCCCGGACGACCTCGAAGACCTGGTGGGCCAGGGCTGGTTGCTGGTGGACGTGCGCACCGAAAAAGAGCATGCCGAAGGAGCTATCCCCGCCGCCATCAACTTGCCCCTTGACCAGCTTCGGGACCAGCTCGACCTACTGGGGCAGGGCCCGGTGGTCGTGTACTGCGAGGCCGGCCAACGAGGGCACACCGCCACCGCGTTACTTCAGGAAATGGGCGTGCGGACGCGCAACCTCGACGGCGGTTACCGCACGTGGACGGCCTGGGTACACGCCCACTCAGGTAACCGCTAGGCCTTAGCGCGGACCTACTGGGCACAGCGCGCAACGGGGCAACTCCTAGCGCCGGTCACGAACCCCGGAAGGGGGTGCGGGGGTACGTGACCGGCGCAAGCCCAGGGGCGAGGGTTCCCTGGGGGGAGGACCTCATTTCCTTACGAGGTCCTTTGCAAGCTACCCGAGCGAGGTTTCGGCGGTGCGACGGCTGTGTTGCGGCCAAGTGAACACTTGTCGGCGACTTGGTAAACGGCGCCGGGGAGGTACGGGTGCCGTGACCGCACCCCTTGACTTGACAAAAGAGACCGTCTGCCTAGGGGCGGGAGGAGCCCGCAGGCAGACGGCCCATCCCCGGTCGGAGCGGCAAAGGGGGTGGCTCCAGGGGAATGGTGGAGGAGATGTCCCTAATTATCCTCGGCCGAGCTCAAGGGGCCCTGAAGGCAGGCTGAGCTTTGCCTGAGAGAGCCTCGGAGGTAAATCATGGAGGAAAGACCCTCTTTCGCCTAGCGTGGTAGCAGAGCCTCTGGCCCGGGGCCGTCGGGGAGCTTCCAGGCGCCCGGGGCCGACTGTTTGCCGTGCGGTGGGCGGGGGGCTGGCGGCGCACAAGCCGAGAGGGTGGTCCGACGCGAGACCCGCATTAGCAAACGGACAGCAGGCCGGCGTGGCTGGTCTGGAGCGCCCGCCCAAGGTCGTCGACGTGACGGCCAGGTCCGGGCGTGCGGAGGTCGACGAGAGTAGGCGCCGAGCGCGCGAGGGCTGGGTGTTCATGCGCGACGCCATGACCGGCCACTGGGGGGTGCTGTTCACGTCAATGACGGCGGCGCTGATATCAGCGGCCGCCGTGGCGACCATACCCCTGCTCGTCGGTAACGCCGTCAACGAGGGCCTCGTAGCCCATCAGTGGACGCGCTTCGGCACTTACGTCGGCATAGTTGCCGTCCTGGGCGTGGTCCAGGCGGTGGCGTCGGGGGCCCGGCGGTGGTTCAACGGGGTCGCCTCCCGCCGTGTCGAATCGGAGATGCGGCGTAGCTTCCACGACCACCTTCTCTTCCTCGACGTGGCGTACCACACCAACATCAACCGTGGCCAGCTTTTGTCCCGGGTGACGAGCGACCTGTTCCAGATCCAGGCCGTGGTCGCGTCCGCCCCGTTCTGGGTGGCCAACGCCGCCCTCGCTTTGGCCGTGGGCGTGATCCTCATCCTGCTCAATCCTCTGCTCGGCATCGTGGCCATCGCCGCTTTGCCGGTGGTGGTCGTAACCTCCAACCGTTTTTCCCGCCGGGTGCGCGAAGCCATCTCCGACCTACAGCGCCAGCGGGGCGCGCTCGCCGGCGTGGTGGAGGAGACCATCTCGGGGGTGAGGGCGGTCAAGGGCTTCGGGGCCGAGCCGATGATGGAGGCCCGCATGGCCGGCTCGGCCGGCGCGGTCTGGACGGAAGCCATGCGGGTGGTGCGGACCAGGGCGCGTTACCTCCCGACACTCAACACGGTCCCGATGATGGAGCTGGCCGCCGTCAACTGGCTCGGGGGCTACCTGGTGATCCACCATCGCCTGAGCATCGGGATGCTGGTGGCCTACAACGCGTACCTTGCCACGTTGACGGGGCCGCTCCAGTCCATAGGCGCCTACATCGTCATGATGCAGCGGGCGGTGGTCTCGGGGTACCGCCTGCACAGCATCATCGCCCGGCCCAGCGCGGTGCAGGAGCCGGCCGAGCCCGAACCGTTGCCTGCCGGGCCGGGGGCGGTCCGCTTCGACGGGGTCAGCTTCTTTTACGGCCGGCCCGCTACGCCTACGGGCGACCCGGTCACAGGGCCCGTCACCGTGGCGGTCCCCGGCGCATTTATGGGACCGGGAGCAAAAGAGCGGGGGCGCGCGGTGCTCGACCGCTTCGACCTGTCGATAGCAGGGGGAGAGGTGGTCGCAGTGGTGGGGGCCACTGGTTCGGGCAAGACTACCGTGCTGTCGCTCCTGGCCCGTCTCTACGACCCACAGGCGGGGTCGGTGACCCTCGACGGGGTGGACGTTCGCCGGCTCAGCCTGCCCGTGCTGCGTCAGGCGGTGGCTGTCGTGTTCGAGGACAGCTTCCTGTTCAACGACACCATCGCCGCCAACTTGCGGGTCGGGCGCCCCTCGGCCACCGACGAAGAGCTGCGGGCAGCGGCACATTTGGCCCAGGCGGACGAGTTCGTAGACGAGCTGCCATTGGGCTACGGCACGCCGGTGGGCGAACGGGGCTTCGGTCTGTCCGGCGGGCAGCGCCAGCGCATCGCCGTGGCCCGGGCCTTGCTGGCTGACCCAAGGGTCCTCATCCTGGACGACGCCACGTCGTCGGTGGACGCGCCCCGGGAGCTGGAGGTGGTGCGGGCTCTCGCCGGTGCCCGGACAGGCAAGACGACGATCATCATTTCCCATCGCCCGGCGACCATCGCCGTGGCCGACCGCGTGGTGCTGGTCGAGGACGGTCGGCCCGTGGCTGCCGGTACGCACGAGGACCTGGTCGCCACTTCTGAGCGTTACCGTCAGGTCCTCAACCTGGAGCACCTCGAAGACCAGTTCGCGGCCGGGCCGGCAGCTAACAACGATGCCCCGGGCCCCGCCTCATGACCCGCCGCTCACGCCTTAGGCGACAGACGGCGGCCCCGTCGGGCCCGCCCCGGCTGTGGACGGCGGTGTTCCACTCGTTGCGCCCTTACCGCGCCCGAATAGCCGTGGCTCTGGTCGTGTTACTGGCCGGCCTGGCCACCACCCTGGCCGGCCCGGCCCTGGTGGGTTACGCCATCGATGACGGGCTAGTCCTGCACCACTCCATTAGGACCGTCAATATCGCCGGTGCCGCCTACGTGGCGGTGTCGATCGCCTATTTCGTGCTCACCCGCCTCCAGACGCTCCAGGTCTCGGGTATCGGCGAATCGTTCCTCAACGACCTGCGCCGACAGGTCTTCTCCCACCTCCTGGCCCAGCCCCTGGCCTTCTTCGAGGCCGAAAGCTCGGGCCAGTTGCTGTCACGGATGACCGCTGACATCGACACGCTGGAGAGCCTGGTGCAGAGCGGGCTGTCCAGCTTCGTCACCAGCATCGGCTTGTTCGTCGCCTCCCTGATCGTCCTGGTGGTCATGTCGCCGTTGATGTGCGCGGTGGTGATCGTTTCGTTGATGCCCACGCTGATCGCCTCGGCCCGGTACCGGACGGCCTCGACCCGGGCTTATCGCCTGGTACGCGACCTGATCGGAGGCGCCCTGGCAGCGCTGGACGAAGACTTGGCCGGCGTCCGGGTGGTCCAGGCGTTCCGCCAAGAAGAGGCGACCATAGAGCGTTTCCGGGAAGTCAACCAGGTCCAGCTGGAAGGCGAGCTGGCGACCGTCCGGCTGTCGTCGCGCTTTTTTCCCAAGATCGAGCTGTCGGGGGTCTCGTCGACGGTAATAGTCCTGGTGGTGGGGGCCTTGCTCGTACAGGCGCACCTCACGACGGTGGGGATCATCGCCGCCTTCGTGCTGTACTTGGCCAACCTGTTCAACGCCATCACCAGCCTCTCGGCCCTGTTCGACCTCCTCCAGTCCTCGGGCGCGGCGATGGCCACTGTCTTCGGGCTGCTCGAAGTGGGCCCGGCCATGGTCGACCCCGAGCGCCCGTCGCCCCTGCCACGGCGGGGCAGTTTGGAGCTGAGGTCAGTGCACTTCGCCTACGGCGTCGGTGCCGACGACGACCTTGGCCCCGAGGAGCTCGATGAGCGCCTGGTGCTGGAAGGAGTTGACTTGAGGGTCGAGGCGGGCGAGCGCCTGGCCCTGGTTGGCCCCACCGGCGGGGGCAAGTCCACCCTGGCCAAGCTGGCCGGTCGCCTGTACGACCCCACGTCGGGGTCGGTCCGCTTCGGCGGAGTGGACCTGCGCGAGGCATTGCTGTCCCACATCCGGGAGCGGATCGTCGTGCTGCCCCAAGAGGGCTTCCTCTTCCGAGGCACGGTGCTGGAGAACGTGGCCCTGGGACGGCCGGGGGCGACGCCTGAGGAGGCCCGGGAGGCCATCGCCCGCCTGGGCCTGACCGACTGGGTGGCGAGCCTGCCCCGGGGCGAGGACACCGACGTGGGCGAGAGAGGCGCGCACCTCTCGGCGGGCGAACGTCAATTGGTCAGCCTGGCCCGCGCCGCGCTCACGGACCCGGCCGTGCTCATCATGGACGAATCGACTTCGAGCATCGATCCCGGGACCGAGCGCCAGGCGGAAGCTGCCCTGGCCGTCCTGGTCGAGGGCCGCACCGTCATCGTGGTGGCCCATCGGATGCCGCTGGCCGAGCGGGCTGACCGCGTGGCCGTGATGCGCGCGGGCGAGCTGGTCGAGATAGGCAGCCACAACGAGCTCATTGAGGCCGACGGTCATTACGCCCGTCTCTTCGAGGCATGGAGCGGGGCCGGCCTGGCCGACTAGTGGTGGCACTATTCCATCATTCGGCCTACCCGCCGTCCCGGGGCCCGCCGTNNCGGGGCCCGCCGTCCCGGGGCCCTGTGTCCCCGGCCCGGAGCTCAGAGAGTGCTCGCATGGCGGCTTCGTCCAGGTCGTGGTCATGGCGGCGGCTCATGAGGACGGCGACACCGGCAAGGCGGGGCAGGTCGAAGCCGATGAAGCTGCCGAAGCCAGCCGTACCCCCGTTGTGCCAGTGCACCGGTCCCGTGTCGGTGTCGCGCACGAGCCAGCCCAGAGCCACCTGCATACCGGGCCCGGCGGGGAGGCGGGGCTCGTGGGCAAGTTCCAATGCCTGGCGTAGCGGGGTCGTGCCGGGGGCCAGGTTGACGACGAGGTAACGGTGCATGCCCTGGATGCTGGAGAACAACGAGCCGGCCCCGGCCAGGGCCGGATTGCGCCAGTGCTCGATCTCGGCCCCCGAGCCGTCCCGACCGAACAATCGTCGCCCGCCAGGGTCGGGATCGGTCTCCGAGGTGACTTCTGCTAGGTCGAGCGGCGCCAGCACCTCCTGGCGCAGCAGTGCACCGAAGGACTTCCCGCCCGCCGCGGCCAGAGCGCGGGACAGCACCCCGTAGCCGAAATTGGAATACTCGAACGGGCGGGGAGGGGCTTCGCGGTCGCGGCTGAGCCTACGTAGTGCCCGGTCGACGTCGCCGTCCCGCACCCGGGAGTAGGGGTCCCGGAGCCGCAGCAGCATTCGCGCCTTGAGGTTGCGGGGGATCCGCGGGTAGCCCGAGGTATGGGTAGCCAGGTCGACGAGCCTGGTGGGCGAGCCCGAGGCCGCGGGGAGGTAGCGGCTGACCGGGTCTTCCAAACCGACCTGGCCGGAGGCCGCCATGGTCGCCAACAGAAGGGCGGTGAAGGTCTTGGTGACTGAACCGATATGGAAACCTGATGTCAGCGCGGCGCCCGAAGCCCAGGTCCCGGTGCGCTCCCCGGCGACTGCTACTGCGGCCAGCGGCCAGCCGTCATCAGCGGCGAGGGGCGAGAACGTGTCGCGCAGTACCCCGGTAAGCCACTCGTCGCTCAGGTCGCCGGTACTGCCCACGCCCCGGCCATGTCTGCGGCGGCCAGAATGGCCTCGGCCAGGGCCCGCGCCGAGGCCGGGTCCAGCTCGACGGCGACCCGCGCCCCCGGGCCCAAGGCGGGGTTGATGAAGTCCACATTGAGGGTGTGTTCGGCCGCGGCGTGTACGGGGTGGTCGAAGTAGACGGTGGCCGCTGACAACGTGAACCACCCGTCGGCGCCCTTCCCGCTGCCGCTGAGAGCCACGTGATCGGTGTGGTAGGTGCACATGGCGGGCCTAGGAGGCGAGGTAGCGGCCGTAGAAGGCGTCGACGCGGTGCCAACCGTCGACAGCCGCCTCGGGGCGGTAAGCGGGGCGGTCGACGGCGAAGAACGCGTGCCCCGCGCCCGGGTAGGAGTGGAACTCGTGCGTCTTGCCCAGCTGGGCCAGCTCCTTGTCGAGGGTCGCGACGTCGTCGGGCGAGGGGTTCTGGTCCTCTTCGCCGAACAGCCCTAGAAGAGGGCAATGAAGATCCTTGGCCAGGTGGAGGATGGGGCCGACCTTCAGGTTGTACTGGGGCGGAGGCGGCTTGACCACCATGCCCGGGTAACAGGCCACGGCCGCGTCGAGGGGGAGCGAACAAGCGGACAGGAACGACTGGCGTCCGCCTGAGCAATACCCGATGGTGCCCAGCTTGCCATTGGCGCTCGGCAGCGAATTGATCCGTTCCCCGGCGCCCTTGACGTCGCCTACGAGGCGTTCGTCGGGCACGCCCCCTTGGGCGCGGGCGGCGGCGGCCGCATCGTCAGGGGCCGCGCCAGGCGCTTCGCGCGAGTAAAGGTTGGGCATAAGGGCGATATAGCCTCGAGCAGCGAAACGTCGGGTGATCTCCTTCGTCGGTTCGTCGTAACCGGGCATATGGTGAATGACCACCACGCCGCCGTAAGGGCCTTTATCGAGGGGTTGGGCCAGGTAGGCCTCGATCTCGTCACCGCCGTAACCGGTGATCGTGACGGTCTCTGCTTTCAGGTCGTAAGTCATGGGCCGAGACTATCCAGCGTCTATTAGCTCTGTGACAGAGGTATTATGTGGGGGGTGAGGTTGATTCTGGCCGACCGGACGCTGGCTGACGAACTGGTTGACGCGATGTCGTCGGTCCGCCGGGCCGTGCGTCGCCACGCCGGCCAGGTCGAAGAGACGGCCCGGCTCAGCAACGCCCAGCTACAGCTGGTCAGGGTGGTGCGGCGCCGGCCCGGGATCTCGGTGGCGGAGGCGGCAGCGGAGATGGGCGTGGCCCCCAATACCGTCAGCACCCTGGTGCGCCAATTGGTGGAGACGGGCGTGATGTTGCGCCGGAACGACCCCGGGGACCGCCGGGTGGCCCGCCTGTCCCTGGCACCGCGGGTGGCCGAGGGCATGGAGGTGTGGTTGGAGAAGCGGTCGTCGGCGTTAGCCGAGGCTCTGGCCAGCCTGACCCCTGAGGACCGCCGAGCCCTCGCCGGGGCACTCGGCCCGCTGAGCCGGTTGGCTGTCGCCTTGGGGAGAACTGACTGACTTCAGCAGCCAGCTAGGCCGCGCCCGGATCCGTGGTGGTGGTCGTGGTCGTGCTCGTCGTGGTNNGGCGGGGGCGGGGGCTGCGGTCCCCGGGCCATGGCCCCAGGCCGGGCGGTTGGCCTGCAACTGGGTCACGTCCTGCACCCGCTGCGCCGTGATGCTGGAGCCGTCCACCAGAGCCTGGACGCTGACCGTGTCGCCCACCTTCACAGAGAGGATGCCCTCGTAGTCGGCGTCGACGATCGTCGAGGTGGTGATGTCGTAGGTCTGGCTGAAGCCGTCGGCGCTCTTCACCGTGAGCGAACCGGCACTGACGTCCTCGGCCGTACCCACCTGGGTGTCGATGGTCTCGTAGGTGCCATTGCCGTCCTTCAAGGTGTAGCTGGCGTGGACGATGCCGCCGCCACCGAGAGCCCCTAAGAAGCCGCCCGGCCCTCCGAAGGCGCTCGGGCCACGCCCGACGAACCCTCCCGCTCCCCCAGGACCGCCGAAGCCTCCTCCTCCGCCGCCGGGAAAGGCACGCCGCACCTTTGGGGCCGGTGTCGTCGTGGCGGACGCCGAGACGGTGCCCGCCGTGCTGGTCGCGCTAGAGGCCGAGGCGGGAACAGTCCCGGAGGAGGTAGCCAGGGCGACCGCGGCGGCGCCCGTCCCCGTGCCCAGGATGACGACCAGGCCCGCCGCCGTCTTGGTCAGGCGGGAGCGGCGGGGCCGGCGGCGCCGGACGGAGTTACCTGCAACGGTGGGATCCGGTGGGGCAGGAGTGAAGGGATAGAGGTTTTCGTCTCGCTCGTCGCTCATCCTGTGACTTCTCCTTGCTCCCAAACGGGGCGGCAACCCGAGTATCGGTGGCCTATATGAAGGGAAGATGAGTTTCTTATAAATCCTGGATGTTTCGAGCCCCTTGAAGGGCTCGTAAGACCATCCCGGTGCGGAGCTTGGGCCAGAAGAACGTAGTCTTGGGCGGCATGCGCTCCCCGCCATGCGCGGTGCGGGCTATCTGGTCGATGCCGGCCGGGCGGCACAGTACGGCGAAATCGGCTGCACCAGAGCTGACCGCCGCCAGGGCGGCCGGGACGTCGTGCTCGTAGGTGAGCTGGTGGGCGGGGAGACTGGCGACAGCGGCGTCGGCGCGCCGAGAGTCGAGATCCGCCCCCGCGTCCAGTCTGTCAGCTCGAGGGGAGGCCAGATACGCGCTCTCGCGGGTGATTACCGCCAGCGCCTTGGCGTCGGCCATACGGGCCAGGAGCGTGCCGCCTTGGGCGTCCGTCGGGGTGAGCTCGAAGGCGGGCGCCAGGGCGCTGACCACGTCCGTACCCTGAGGGAGACCGGACACGACCCGGTGGATGGCCAGGACCTGGAGGTGCTCTTCGGCCAGCTCGACCACAAAACACAGCAGGGCGTCGTAGCCTTCCAGCGCTCGGGCGGGGACGGCGCCGTTACTGCGCTGCTCCGCCTGGTAGGCGAGGGCCGTCTCGTAGCGGTGGTGACCATCGGCCACCAGGAGCGGGCGCGCCGCGATCACCTGCGCCACGGCCTGATGAACGCCAGGCGAGACGATGGGCCAGAGCTCGTGGAGGGTGCCATCGTCATCAGTGGCACGGGCATAATCGGGGGCACNNGCATAATCGGGGGCACGGGCATAGTCGGGGGCACGGGCGGGGCCGGCGCCGGGCTCAGCCGACGTCTCTGGCCCGTCCGAGGCGTCCCCGCCATCTGGGACGGGCCCTAGGGCCTGGGCCAGGCCCGGTTCGGAGCATAGGCACCAGATGGGCGAGGTATTGCAACGCGTGGCCCTAATGAGCTCCAAGCGGTCGCTTTTAGCCTTGGGTGTGGTGTGCTCATGGGGGAGGATGCCGTGCCCCGGCGGTTCGAGTACCAGTGCTCCTATCACGCCCAGTGTGTGACGGGCCCGGCCGTCAGGCGCCCGGTAGCTCATGCGGTAGCCGTACAAGACGGGCCCCTGCTCGAGCGCCAGCACTCCGGCGGCCCTCCACTGGTCGAGCAATCGCGCCGCTCCCGTGTAATCGCCGTCGGGGAGCTCCACTCGCACGACGTTGTAGGGACTGCGCTCCACGAGGGCCTGGCGTTGGTTGTCGCTGATGACGTCGTAAGGCGGGCAGACCACATCGTCCAGTGGCCCGGCGACGGAGGGGACAGGGCGCAGGCCGGCAAAGGGGAGGAGCTCTGGCACGCCCCGACTTTAGGGCCTGCGCCCGGGAGAACTCGATCTCAGCCTCTTTCGTCCCGCCCGTGGAACAGGGTGGTCCGGCGTGCACCGGCGGTACCGGTATCGTGGCCCCATGCAAAGGGTGTGGCCCAGGGCCGGTGAAAAGTGGAACTGAGCGGTCCTCGTTGGAACGATGACCGTGCCCGGGCCGGTGATGGGGCCCGGGAGGGTGATGGGGCCCGGGAGGGTGATGGGGACGGCACTGACGAGCCCCGCTGGCCGACCGCGGTTGGTGTCCCCGCGCGGTTTTCCGGGACAGGGCCCGCTGTGGCGGCAGGCGATGGCGCGACCGGCGCCGGCGGTACGGGGGCGGGCACGGCCGAGGGTGGCCTCTGGGCGCCTGCGGGCCATGGTGCCGAGCCGCCGTCTTACTGGTGGCCGGACGCCGAGGGCCACCCGCCCGTGGGCAGCGGCCTCGCCGGGCCCGGCGGGCCGGGCCGCTCGACAGTCCCCGCGGGGAGGGGGGCCGGCGGCGGGAACGAGAAGCAACCGGGCCCGTTGCGGCGGGCGTGGCAACGGGTGGGAGCCACGCTTGCGGCCATAGCCGCATTTCTGGCGAAGTTCGGTGCTCTGCTGATCAAGCTCAAGTACATCGGTTTGGTCCTGTCCATGCTCGTGTCGATCGTGGCCTATTCGTTCCTTTTTGGCTGGTCGTTCGCGGTCGGGATCGTCCTGTTGATCCTGGTGCACGAGATGGGCCATGTGTTTGAGCTCCGCCGCCAGGGCGTGCCGGCGTCGGCCCCACTTTTCATCCCGTTCATGGGTGCCTTCGTCAGCATGAAATCGGCGCCCCGCAGCGCCTTCCAGGAGGCCATGTCCGGCCTGGCCGGTCCCCTGGTCGGGACGGCCGCCTCTGGCGTGGTGGCTTTCTGGGCCAATGCCACCGGTTCCAGGTTCTTGATGGCGCTGGCTTTTTTCGGGTTCTTCGTCAACCTGTTCAACCTTTTGCCCGTGCTCCCGCTGGACGGTGGTCGGGCCGTGGCTGCCCTACACCCCGTGTTGTGGTTGGTGGGACTTGTGTGCCTGGTCGCCTTCGAGGTCCTGTTCCCGAGCCCCGTCGTCCTGATCGTCCTCGTCCTCGGTGGCTTTGAGCTCTGGCACCGCTGGCGCAACCGCAACAGCCCGTCTTCGCGCGCCTACCACTCTCTTCTCCCCGCTCAACGCTGGACTATCGGTACCGTCTATGTCCTGTTGATCGGGGTGGCGATCGTGGGTGCCCAGTTGACTTATGTGGCCCGCAGCCTCTAGGCGTCATAGTTGCGAAAGGTGCAGTAATTGCGGCCAGACCTGTGACTTGGGCCCTCGATCTCGATGGAGTCGTATGGCTGGCCGGCCGAGCGCTACCCGGAGCGGCCGAGGCCGTCGAGGCTCTGCGTCGGGCCGGTGAGCGGGTCGTCTTCCTGACCAACAACTCCGGGCCTCTGGTAGCGGGCCACGTGAAGGCCCTGGCCGACATCGGGATCGCTTGTAGGCCCGAGGACCTGGTCACCTCGGCCCAAGCCGCCGCATCGTTGTTGGCCGAGCACAGCCGAGTCGCTGTCATCGGGGACGAAGGCATTCGGGAGGCCCTGGCGGCGCGGGCCATAGAAGAGGTCGACGCCGCTGACAAACCGGAGGCCGTCATCGTGGGCCGTACGCTCCAGCTGGACTACGGCGCGCTGGCTGCGGCCGCCACGGCCGTGCGTGGCGGGACCAGGTTCATAGCCACCAACGCCGACGCCACGTTCCCCACCGGAAGAGCCAGCGGGCTGCTGCCGGGCGCCGGGGCTCTCGTGGCGTTTGTGGCCACGGCGGCAGGCCGGCCCGCCGAGGTGGCAGGCAAACCTCACGAGGCGATGGCCGCTCTGGTGGGAACTCGCTTCGGCCAACTGAGCGTCATGGTCGGCGACAGGCCCGACACCGACGGGCTTTTTGCCAAGCGGGTCGGTGCCCGCTTCGGCCTGGTCCTATCCGGGGTGACCCAGGCCTCCGACCTCCCCGTGGACCCTACGCCGGACAGCGTGGCCCGGGACTTGGCCGCCCTGGTCGACGACTACCTGCGCCGGGGCTGACTCACCGCCCAGCAACAGGGCCGGCAGTTGGTCCATGTCGGTGAAAATCTGGTCAGCCAGGTGTAGCTCTTCCGGTGGTGTGCGAGCAGCAAAACCGAGCACCGTCATGTTCGCCGACCGCGCCGCCTGGACGCCTGCGGCGGAGTCCTCTACCACGACGCAGTCCATGGGCCGGGTGCCCATGGAACTAGCGGCCAAGAGGAAAAGGTCGGGGGCCGGTTTGGCGGCGGCGACATCTTCGGCGCCCCACCAGCGCCCGGCGAAGTGCTCGGCCAGCCCCGTGGTCCGCAGAGCCAGGGAAATCACCTGTCGTCGGCTCGAGGAGGCCATGCAGTAAGGCTGGCCGGCCGCGTCGAGGAGGTCGAGCACGGCCACGACGCCCGGGACGGGCCGGAGCTCGGAGGCGATGAGCTCGGCCACCCGGGCGACGTAGCGGTCCTCGAAATCGGGCGGCAGCGGCCGGCCGCTGCCCTGTTCGACGATGCGGCGGGTCGTGGGCAGGCTTATCCCCCTGAAGGCGCTGTCGCATTCGGCAGGCGTCATGGGGTGGCCGAGGGCGGTAAGGACCTGAGACGTCGCCACCGACGCCAGCGGCTCGCTGTCGACGACAACGCCGTCGTTGTCAAAAATCACGAGTTGCCACGGCCGGTCGTGCACCCGACCGACGCTACCAGGGCCCGGCCGGCGCCCTGCGAGCTGCGACCGGACCGCGGACGGGCCGGGCTTCGCCCGGCGGCCCTACACTTCGAGTATGGGAACAGAAGATGAGCTGAAGCGCTGCGGCCAGGCGGCCGCCGCCCTCATGGGCGTGGCAGCGGCAAGGGCCAAGCAAGTGGCCGAGCAGCTGCTCGGCTCTCGGGAAAGTGCCAAGGAGGACGCCAAGCAGCGCGCCGGGTCTCTGGTCGACGAGGGCAGGCGAGCAGCCGCCGACGTTATCAGCGCCCTGCGCAAGGAGGCGTCCGTCCTTTTCCGGGATCTCGATCATTTGGAGGAACACCTCAGAGGAGGCAAGGGGCCAGCTCCTGCGCCCTCCGTGAGCGATGACGTCCCGGACGATGAGGCGGCCAGGCCCGCCCGCAAAGCGACCACCGCCAGGGCGGCGGCCGTGAAAAAGGCGCCGGCGGCTAAGGCGACCGCCGNNGCCCGAAAGACCGTGCCGGCGGCGAAGGCAACGGCCGGCGCTAGTTCACCCGCGGCAAAAATTCAAGGGCGAAAGCGTGCCGCGCCCGAAAAGGTGGCGGGGGCCGGCAAAAAGGCCACGGCCGCCAGAGCCTCAACGGTTCGCAAGGCCGGCGGCACCGCCAGCGGGTCGTCAAGCCGGGGACGGGCCTGAACTGGGTGCCAGGAAGAGGCTCGATGTCGAGCTCGTGGCCCGAGGGCTGGTTCCCAGTCGGGCCGAGGCGGCCGCACTCGTAAGTGCCGGGCGGGTGCTCGTCGCGGGCGCAGTGGCGGACAAGGCGTCCCGCCGGGTGGCCCCCTCCGAGCCGCTGGTTGTCAAGGACCTGCCGCCCCGTTTTGCCAGCCGGGGCGGCGAGAAGTTGGACGCCGCCGTACATCATTTCAAACTCGACGTCGTGGGCCTTTCTGCCCTCGACGCCGGGGCCTCGACGGGCGGGTTCACGGACTGCTTGCTCGCCCATGGGGCGGCTCACGTCGTCGCCGTCGACGTTGGGCACGGCCAATTGCTTGAGAGGCTCCGCCGGGACCCCCGCGTGGAAGTGGTGGAACGGGCCAACGTGCGCTACCTGGGACCGGCCGACCTCGGAGGGCGTCGCTTCGATGTGGTGGTCGCCGATTTGTCCTTTATTTCGCTCATGATGGTGGCACCGGCGTTGATCGCCTTGGCCAAGCCGGTGGCGGATCTCGTGGTGCTGGTGAAGCCCCAGTTTGAGGCGGGCCGCGCCGTTGTTTCCAAGGGCAAGGGGGTGGTGAGGGACCCCAAGGTGTGGGCCAGTGCCCTGTGCGACGTCGCTGGCGCGTTCGAGGCCAACGGCGCCGCCGTCGTAGGCGGGATGGCCTCCCCGCTCCTCGGAGCCGAGGGCAACGTGGAGTTCTTCCTTCACTTGCGCAGCGGGGCCAAACCGTCCCGGTCGTCTGCCGGCCGTCCCGACCCGTCAGCTGAGAGTTCCGGGCCGTCGGGAGGGGCCCTTCCTGGACCGGGCAATCCGGGGGAGGCCAATCCGGGGGAGGCCAATCCGGCTGAGACCAATCCGGCTGAGACTGGTTCGCAACTGGCACGGTCCATGGACGAACTGGCGTTGTCAGTGGCTGTTCCGCGTCCTCCCGACGGCCGTGGCGGCGGGAAGGGCTGAAATGGCACGGATTGGTTTCGCCCCCCACTCCGAACGCCCCAAAGCGGTGAGGATCGCCAAGTCGGTGGGTACCTGGCTAGTCGAACAGGGCCACCAGGCCTTCTTTTTGGAGCCCCGCGTAGATCAGGCCAAGCCCGAGGACCTCGCCGACCTTGACCTACTGGTGAGCCTGGGCGGTGACGGGACCATGTTGCGCGCCGTGGGTTTGGCACTGGGTACCGGCGTGCCCGTGCTGGGGGCGAACTTCGGTCGGTTTGGTTACCTTACGGCGGCGGAGCCCGATGGGTTGCAGCAGGCCATTCAGCGCTTCCTCGACGGTGATTACCACCTGGAACGGCGGATGACCATCGATGCCGTGATCGTCCCGGACGGGACCGAGGCGCCCAGGTACCGGGCGTCGGGCCTCAACGATATTGTGCTGGCCCGCCCCTCCGGCAAGCACACGATCAACGCCGGGCTCGCCATTTCCGGGGAAAGGTTCTTGAGCTATGCCGCCGATTCGATGATCGTCTCCACGGCCACGGGCTCGACGGGCTACAACCTCTCCGCCCGGGGGCCGATCGTCTCGCCTAAATTGCGCTGCCTGGTGGTCACGCCCGTCTCACCGCACATGCTCTTCGACCGCAGCATTGTGCTCGACCCTTCCGACGAAGTCTCCTTCCGGCTACAGGGCCCGTGGGGGGCCGACCTCATCGTCGACGGGGCTGCTTGCGGCCTTGTGGACACGGGCGAGCAGATCATCTGCCGTGTGGGGGAAAATGATGCCCTGCTGGTGGATTTCGGGGACAGGAAGTTCGAAAAGGTGTTGAAGAGCAAGTTCCATCTCGCGGATCGCTGAGGTCCGGCCATGCTGAGCGAACTGAGGGTGAGCCAGCTCGGGGTGATCGAGGACCTTAGCCTCGTGTTCGGGCCGGGAATGACCGCTCTCACCGGCGAGACGGGGGCGGGCAAGACGCTGGTGGTCGAGGCCGTCGAGTTGCTCACCGGCGGCCGGGCCGACGCCATGCTGGTGCGCCCCGGGGCGGCCGAAGCCGTTGTAGAGGCCAGGTTCGTGGGGTTGCGCCTGGAGCGAGACGAGAGCAGCCTGAGGACGGCCTCGCTGGAGACAGTCGATGGCGGCGGGGCCACAGATGGGGGGGAGGTGGTCATGTGCCGGGTGGTGCCGGCTGACGGTCGTTCCCGGGCTTACCTGGACGGCCGCATGGCGACAGTCTCCGCCCTGGCCGAGCAAGGCGCGCGCCTGGTCGACCTGCACGGTCAGCACGCCCACCAATCCCTGTTCTCAGCCGGGGCGCAGCGCGCCGCCCTCGACACCTATGCCGGCGTCCAACGGGGCGCCCGCGACGCGGCCCGGGCGACGGTCCGAGAGGTGGAGTCCGCCATGGCGAAGGCGGGCGGGGACGTCATCGGGCGCAGCCGTGAGCGCGATCTTTTGCGCTACCAGATCGCCGAACTCGACGCCGCCGGCCTGCAGGGAGCCGACGAAGACGACCGGTTGGCCGTGGAAGAAGAGCGGCTCGGTCAGGCCGCCTCTCACCGGGCTGCCGCCCAGGCCGCCCACGAAGGCCTGGCCGGCGAGGAGCAGGTGCTCGACCGCTTGGGCGAGGTGGTCAGCGCCACCGCCGGGCACCCGCCCCTGGCACCCTTGCACGAACGTCTTCGGGGTTTGGCGGCGGAGCTCACCGACGCGGCCGCCGAGGCCAGGGAGGCAGTCGACTCTCTTCAGGAGGACCCTGAACGCCTGGAGGAGGTCGTGGCCCGGCGCTCGGTGCTCAAGGAGCTCCGCCGCAAGTACGCCGGGCCGGCCGGACGCCTGGAGGAGGTGATCAGCTTCCACGACCAGGCCCAGGAACGCCTCCAGGAGCTGGAGGGCCTGGAGGGCCTGGCGCAACGTTTGGCTGAGGACCATGCCAGAGCGCGGGCGAGACTGCGCCGGGCATCGACAGAGCTGGGGGCGGCGCGGCGCAATGCGGCCATTTCCTTTGCCGAAGCGGTGGAAAACGAGCTGCAGCGCCTGGCCATGCCCCGAGCGCTCTTCGAGGTGAGAGTGGTCGGCGGGGAGGGCCCCGACAGCACCGACGACCCCGNNACGACCCCGACAGCACCGACGACGAGGCCCTGCGCCGGTTGGCGGGCGAGGACATCACCTTCCTCTTGGCCGCCAACCCGGGCGAGCCGCCGCTGCCGTTGGCCAAGGTGGCCTCGGGCGGGGAACTGGCCCGGGCCATGCTCGCCGTGCGCCTGGTGCTACTGGCCGGCAGGCAACCGGTGGCCGGCAGGCAACCGGTGGGAGCGGGCCCGGCGGCCGGGCCGGGCACCCTGGTCTTTGACGAAGTTGACGCCGGCGTGGGCGGCGAGGCGGCGCTGGCCGTGGGCCGGGCGCTGGCCGAGTTGGGCCGTCAGTACCAGGTGGTCGTCGTCACCCATCTGGCCCAGGTGGCGGCGTTCGCCGACGCCCAGGTGGCCGTGAGCAAGGTCGAACGCGACGGGCGGACGACGGCCCAGGCCCAGCTTGTCACCGGCCCGGAAAGGGTGGTCGAGCTCTCCCGCATGCTCTCCGGCCAACCCGACAGCGCCACAGCTCGCCGCCATGCCGAGGAACTGTTGCAGATGGCTGCTCCCGGTCTGGCGGTCCCCGGTCTGGCGGTCCCCGGGCCGCGGGCGGGTGGTCCGCGAAGGCGGCGTCGTCCTGAGCTAAGGTGAGGTGGCCATCCGAAGACGGAGTCCCCGAGCGACATGCCTCGGTGGAAGCCGACCTCCGTCGGCCACGAACCCGTTAGCCGAGCATGGAGGAGATGTTGGCGAAGCACATCTTCGTGACCGGGGGCGTGTCGAGCTCTCTGGGCAAGGGCCTTACCGCTGCCTCGCTGGGCCGGTTATTAAAGAGCCGTGGCCTGCGCGTGACGATGCAAAAACTGGACCCGTACATAAACATTGACCCGGGGACGATGAACCCTTTCGAGCATGGCGAAGTCTTCGTCACAGAGGACGGGGGCGAGACCGACCTCGACCTCGGCCACTACGAGCGCTTCATCGACGAAGCCCTGTCACGGGACTCCAACGCCACCACGGGCTCCATCTACCAGGCGGTCATAGCCAAGGAACGCCGGGGCGAGTACCTGGGCAAGACGGTCCAGGTGATCCCGCACATAACCAACGAGATCAAACTGCGTATCCAGCGTCTGGGCACTGAAGACGTGGACGTCGTGATCACTGAGATCGGCGGGACGGTGGGGGACATCGAGATCCTCCCCTTCCTCGAGGCCGTACGCCAGTTCCGCAAGGACGTGGGCCGGGACAACGTGTGCTACGTGCACGTCACCCTGGTGCCCTACCTGGGGCCGTCGGGCGAGCAAAAGACCAAGCCGACGCAGCACTCCGTCACCGAGCTTCGTTCACGAGGCGTGCAGCCCGACGTGATCATCCTGCGCAGCGACCGTCCCATCCCCGACGGCCTAAAGACCAAGATCTCTTTGCTGTGCGACGTCCCTGAGGAAGCCGTCATCTCCAACGTGGACGCCCCCAACCTGTACGAGATCCCCCTGGCCCTGCACGACGAGGGCTTGGACGACTACGTGTGCCGCATCCTGCGCCTGGGCGAGGACTCGGGCGACGCCGTCACCGGCCAGGGCCGGCGCCTTCTCGACCTCTCTCATTGGCAGGGGCTGGTGGGACGGGTCGAGTCCGCCTCCAAGCCGGTGCGGATCGGTCTGATCGGCAAGTACGTGAACCTCCCCGACGCCTACCTTTCGGTCGTCGAGGCCCTCCGCCACGGCGGTTACGCCCACGGCGCCCACGTCCAGCTCGACTGGGTCCAGGCCGAGGAGGTGGGAGGCCTCCTGGTTGAGGGCCGTCTGCGCGACCTCGACGGCATGGTCGTTCCGGGTGGCTTCGGCGAACGGGGCATCGAGGGCATGATCGCCGCCGTCGGTTATGCCCGGGAGCACGATATCCCTTGCCTCGGCCTGTGCCTGGGGCTGCAGGTCATGGTCATCGAGTTCGCCCGCAACGCCGTCGGCCTCGAGCGGGCGAACTCCCGTGAGTTCGCGCCGAGCGCCCCGCACCTCGTGATCGACCTGATGGACGACCAGCGCGAGATAGTCCGTCAGTCCAACTATGGAGGCACCATGCGCCTGGGCACCTACCCGGCCAAACTTCGCCCCGGGAGCATGGCGGCCGCTATCTATGGCGCCGAGCTCGTCTTCGAGCGCCACCGGCACCGCTACGAGGTCAACAACCGTTACCGCAGCCGCCTGGAGCAAGCCGGCCTCGTGTGCTCCGCCGAGTCCCCGGACGGCCGGCTGGTGGAGATGATCGAGCTACCGGGCCACCCCCTGTGGACCGGTACCCAGGCCCACCCGGAGTTCAAGAGCCGGCCTGACCGGCCCCACCCCCTGTTCAGCGCCCTGGTGGGCGCGGCCCTGGCCCGGGCCGAAGGGCGCCGGCCCCACTTGATCGACCCCGACGCCCTGGAGGCGCAACTGGTGGCCCGACCCGGGCTCCGGGTGGAGGAGGCGAGAATTGGCCTCTCCTAAGTTCCACAAACTCGGTGAGCGGCCCTTGTTCCGCACCCACATGCTCGAGATCGTGGCCGGGACCTTTGAGGGCCCGGGCGGCGAGACCTTCGAGCGCGACATCGTGCACCATCCAGGGGCCGTGATCGTCGTCCCCCTCGATGAGGCGACCGACGAGGTCGTCCTGGTACGCCAGTACCGTGCCCCCCTGGACATCGAGCTGCTGGAGGTCCCGGCGGGTAAGCGCGACGTGAAGGACGAGCCGCTGGAGCTGACGGCTGCTCGCGAGCTCGCCGAGGAGACAGGCCTGGAAGCCGGCCGCCTCGAGCTGATCGGCCATTTCTACAACTCTCCGGGCTTTTGCGACGAGGAGTCGTGGTGCTACTTGGCTCGGGACCTCCATCCGGTGGCGAGTTCGCGCCACGGTATCGAGGAGGAGCACATGACCGTGGAGCGCTTCTCGTTCTCAGGCGTGGGCGAGCTCGTGCGCTCGGGGGAAATAACCGACGCCAAGACGATCGTCGGGCTGCTGCTGGCTCAGGCTGCGATCTCGTAGGAGCCATGGGGCGCGTCGCCGCCAAACCGGTCTTCGACGGTCCCAGGGCCCACCTGGCGCTGAGCCTTCCGGGCGAGGAGCTGCTCACCTGGCTAGCAGTGGAAAAGGGCCGCAGCCCCAACACGCTGGTGGCGTACCGCCGTGACATCGCCGCTTACGAAGCATGGTTGCGAGCGCGAGGCGACGGGGCCGACGGCTCGGCCCTGGCCATGGTCACAGAGCCGACGGTGGCCGAGTACGTCGCTCATCTTGGACAGGCGGGCCTGGCTCCTTCCTCGGTCGCCCGGGCACTGGTGGCGGTGCGCTCTCTGCACCGGTTCATGGTGCAGGAAGGGAACACTAGTTCGGACCCTTCCGCCGACCTGAGCCCTCCGCCTGTCCCTCAGGGCCTTCCCAAGGCCCTGAACGAGGAGGAGGTGGCCTCGTTGTTGTCCGCGGTGACGGGCGAGGGCCCGGCCCAACTGCGGGACCGGGCCGTGCTCGAGCTCCTCTACGCCACGGGGATGCGCATCTCCGAGCTCACCGGTCTGTCGTTGTCGGACCTGGCGCTGGACGAACAGCTGGTCCGTGTCTTCGGCAAAGGCGCCAAGGAACGGCTCGTGCCGGTGGGGCGCTACGCCCGCCTGGCGGTCGAGGCGTGGTTGGGGCCCGGGGGTCGCCCGGCCCTGGTGCCCAAGAGATGGGCCCGGCGCGACGACTCGGACGCCCTTATCCTCAATATGAGAGGCGGGCGCATAAGCCGTCAGGGGGCGTGGGGGATCGTCCGCCACTACGGGGAAAAAGTCGGTCTCGGGGGCCGGCTCACCCCCCACGTGCTGCGTCACAGCTGCGCCACCCATCTGCTCGACCATGGGGCAGACATCCGCGTCGTCCAGGAGCTCTTGGGCCACGCCTCCATCGCCACCACCCAGGTCTACACCAGGGTCTCCCCCGAACGGCTGCGCGGCGCCTACGAGGCGGCGCACCCCCGGGCCCGAGCCCGCTGAAGCCCGCTCGCCGGGGCCGCGTCGTCGGTAGGGAGCGGTTCGCGGGCAGGGGCCCGACGAGTTGAACAGCAGTTGACCAGAAGCCTCTCGCTCCCGCGGCTGCACGAACTACACTGCGGCCGATGGAGGCCAACACCACGAGCGCCTTGCGCCTTGAGCTCGAGTCGCAGCGGACCTCGCTCCGCCAGGAGCTGCAAGAGCTGGGCTACGGCACCGAAGGCCTCTCCTACGATGCCAATTTCGCCGACTCCAGTCAGGTGACGGCCGAGCGCGGCGAGACCGAAGCACTGGCCATGAGCTTGACAGCCAACTTGCTCGATGTGGAGCGCGCTCTGGCCAAGCTCGACAACGGCACGTTCGGCTCGTGCGAGTCATGTCACCGCGAAATCGCGGAGGCGCGCCTCGAAGCCATGCCGGCGGCTCGTTACTGCATCGAGTGCGCGGCCAAGCGTCGCTAGTTACGACCTGGAAGCACGGCGAAAAAAACAAGCAATCCGCTACGCGGGCTGTTACGGCCGCCCCATACTGGGGTACATGGCGGCCGGTGCCGGTCGCGCTTAGGCAAGGAGGGCTGATGGACCTTCAGCAGCTTAAGCATCGTCTCCTGGCTGCGGGTGTCCCCGAAGACGGGTACCTTCTCGTCGGGCTCGACGCGCCCCGGGCAGTGCGGGAGGGCGCGTGTATCGTCCGGCCCAACCAGCGCACATGGGAAGTGCTCGTCTGGCGCCCCGTTCGTGTGGAGCCGTCACTGACGTTCCTGAGCGAGGACGAGGCGTGCGAGCAGGCCCTGGGCATGCTGACCTCCGCCATAACGACGTCGGAACGTTAATCCCGAGCCCCACTGACGAGGACACTGTCGGGGGGACCTGAAGCTTCCTGCTGGCTGGCGGGCACGGGGCCGGCGCGCTGTTTTCGGTGCTGCTGGCGCGAAAGCCGGTCGCGAAGGAGCACGGAGCCGGCGCAGAAGAGCACGAGCAGGCTGAGTGTGGCCATCAGGGGGAGGTCCGAGCGGCCGCCTGGTCTCGATATCGGCCGCAGGACCAACTGGACCAGGACGAACACGGCCGCGCCAAATAGGGCCGCCCACGCCCTGGCGTCCCAGGACTTCAGCTCGTAGCCGGCGAGGTGCCGCAGGGGCAACAGCGAGACCACCGTGCCGACCACCGAGGAGACGAACAAGGCGGCAAAGAAGTCAGTGGCGAAAACTGCACCGAAAAAAGCACCCGGGAGCGAAGAAGTTTGGAAAAGGCCGTCCCAGGCCGCCCACGCCACCAGGCCGGCGAGCAGCTGCGCCGTTGACGCCACCGCGACGGCCCGCCCCTCCTCGGCCTCGGCCAGGACCGGGCCGAAGCCTATGCCGACGACGGCGCCGTAGAGGTAGCCGGGGTGGAACCCGGTAGCCCTCGAGAAGATGACGCACAGGGCGGCCACGAGGAGGCCGGCGGGGAGAGCTTTCAACCGCGGGGCAACGGGACGGTGGCCCCGCGACCGTAGGTAGGGGCCCTTGAAAACAGCCGGCAACGCCGCGCCGGCCAGGATGGCGGCCGCTATGGCCAGGAAGCAGATCAGAGTCCAGGAATTGAGGCCCCAATCGGGGCTGAGGAGGCTGCCGACGACAGAGCCGGCCAGGACCACGGCCACGGGACCGGCCCAGCGTTTCCCCGGGCCGGTGAGCGGGCGTTTTCCTGGGCGGGTGAGCAAGCATTTTCCGGGGCCCCTGGACCACCGGGCCCACCGGACGAAGATGTCCCCGTAGCCGTCCGCCAGGGCGTCATTGACGGTCCCGGCGGCGAAGCTCACGAGCAGGGCCACGGCCGCGGCGATCAGGGCGTCGATGGCATCGCTGGCGAAGGGCCTGAAGGCCCGGGACGGAGAGGGGAGCGAGGAGGCGATCGTGGTCAGGTTGCCCGGAGAGCTCCCGCAGGCGCGTTCGATGACAGCGCCGTCAGCGAAATAGAGGCACCCACGGTGCCAGGTGACCCCCCAGCCGAAACCCGCTTTCGGCCCGGCGCCGGGGGCGGGGCTCGAGCGCACGTCCCTGTGCGGTACGGCGGGGAGGTGGGAGAGCGGAAAGGTGTAGATGTCGTCTTCCCGGTTGGGCGCCTCCAGGGCCGAGGCATGGCCGCGGCGGTCGCCGGCGCTCACCGCCACGCCACCGCCGAGGCCACCGCTTATGTCGCCGACGAGCGTCGGAGGGCTGATCAGTACCGTGCCCGGACCGGCGACCCGTACCACTCGTGCAGAGCCCGACGAGGGGCCAGAGCCGGAGGTGGGCCCGGTGCCGGGGCCCGTCTCGGCGTACAGAGCCCCGTCAGACGCGAAGGTCAGCCCGCTCACAGGTTCGGGAACTCGGGCGAAAGTCGAGACATCCGGATTTGCGCTGCCAGGGCTCGAGATCCTGTCTATGGCGCCGCCTGAGAAAGCCCCCCGGTAGCAGTTGCCCGGCACGAAAAGGTAACCGTCGAGCGGGTCGGCCACCGCCCGCCCCGGGCAGCCGGCGAGCCCGTCGGCGGCGCGGGCGATGATGCGGACCTCGGCCCCGGTGACAGGGTCCAGTTCCACCAGCTCGGGTTGAGCGGCGCGTTGCCCGGGCCCCCACAGGCTGGCATAGAGGACACCACCCCACCCGAAGCTGAGCGAAGCCAAGTCGAAGGCGCCGAAGTGGGCATCGGGCAGCTGCGTGGCGTCTGCCGCGACGCCTCCGGAGCGGGACAGGACGTAGATCGTCCCGGTGTAGAAATCTCCTACGTAGGCCTGGTCGCGAGGGCTGAAAGCGGGCGCTTCGGCCCCGGCGCACGCCGGTGCGACCGGCGCAGTCGGACCGGGCCCGACCGGCGCAGTCGGTGGCGGTTGGTCAGTAGGGAAGCCCGACGCGAAGAGGGCGACACGAAAGCCCCGGGACGGCGAGAACGGGCCCGGGGCGCAAGCGCTGGGCCCCGTGGCGGAGATGGTCGTGGCCGCCGCCCACGCCGGTGCCGCGCCGGTCGCGAAAACGGCCGCGGCTACCGAGCCGGTTGTCGTTGCCAGCGCGGCGAGACCAGCCGCGAGGCACAGCCGTAGGGCATCGACAAAAGCGCGGCGCACCAGGGCAAATGCTAAACGAGCCCACGGGCGCCAGCTAGCGCGGCAGAAGGCCGATCGCCGAACGGGCGGCGTCCATCGTCCTGGCCGCCACCTCGCCGGCGCGGCTGGCCCCTACAGCCAGGACGGACCGGACGGCCCCGGGGTCCCTTGCCAGTTCCCGGTAGCGCTCCTGGAGGGGCACCACGAGCTCGAGAACGGCTTCGGCGGCGTCGGACTTCAATTTGCCGTAGCTCTCATAACCGGCGGCAATGTCGTCCGGCTTGCCGCCCCGCAGGGTGGCCAGGAGCTCGAGCAGGTTGGAGACGCCCGGTTTTGCCTGCGGGCCCCAGCGCACGGCACCCGGTCCGGGGGGGTCGAGATCGGTCACGGCCCGCTTTATCTTGCGCTCGATGACCTTGGGGTCGTCGAACAAGGAGATGAGACCGGCGTCGGAGGCCGACGATTTGGACATCTTGTGGACGGGGTCCTGCAAGTCCATGATCCTGGCGCCTCCGCCGGCCGGCGGTATGGCCGCCTCGGGCACGGTGAAGGTCTCGCCGTAGCGGGCGTTCCAACGCTGGGCCAGGTCCCGGGTGAGCTCCAGGTGCTGGCGCTGGTCGTCGCCTACCGGTACGAGGTCGGCCTGGTACAACAAGATGTCGGCTGCCATCAGCACCGGGTAGGCGAACAGGCCCACCCGGGCCGATTCCTCGGACTCTTTGCTCGATTTGTCCTTGAACTGGGTCATGCGGGAAAGCTCGCCCATGCTGGCGGTGCACTCGAGGAGCCAGGCCAGCTCGGCGTGCTCATGGACGTGGCTTTGTACGAACAGCGTGCACCGCTCCGGGCCCAGCCCGGCCGCCATGAGCAGGGTCGCCATGGTGAGGGTGGCTCGAGAAAGCTCAGCCGGGTCGCCGGGCACCGTCAGCGCATGGAGGTCCACGACGCAGTAGAAGGCGTTGTAACGATCTTGGAAGTCCACCCACCAGCGCAGCGCCCCGAGGTAGTTGCCCAGGTGCACGGCCCCTGTGGGCTGGATCCCGGACAAGACCGCTTTGGTCTTCGCGGCATTGGGCTGATCGTCATGGTGTTGGCCGTTCACGACAAGGAGGGTACCTAATGCGGGGTAGGGCCTTTCTGGCATTAGGTATCCCGCATCGCCGTAGGGCCCACCGGTAGTCTGGACGAGGTGGGCTACCAGGTGAGCACGGCGGTCTTCGAGGGCCCGTTCGACCTGCTGTTGCACCTGGTGACAAAGGACCAGGTCGACATCTGGGAGCTTTCCCTCTCTTCGATCGTGGACGAGTACGTCGCCACCATCGAGGGCATGCAAGCCCTTGACCTCTCGGTGGCCACGGAGTTCCTACTGACCGCGGCCGTGCTGCTCGAGCTCAAAGCGCGGCGCCTCCTACCGGGCACCTCGGCTGAAGGCGAGGAGGAGCTGGCGCTGTGGGAGGAACGGGACCTGCTCCTGGCCCGCCTGCTCGAATGCAAAACGTTCAAGGACGCGTCGCTGGCCCTTTCGCGGCTGATGGACAGCGCCGACCTGTCCGTGCCCCGCCGAGCTGGCCTGGAAGAGCGGTTCTTGGGCCTGGCGCCGGACCTGCTCGAAGGGGTGACGCCGGGCCGGTTGCACGACGCCCTGGCCAGGTTGCTCGCTCCCAAGCCGGTGCCCAAGGTCAACACCGACCACGTAGCTCCCATCCGGGCCAGCGTCGCCGAAACGCTCGAGCAACTGGTGGCCCGGTTGCCCCGGGAGGGCCGTACCACTTTCAGGAGGCTCATAGAGGGGCTGGTCGAGCCGCTGGAGATCATCGTTTGCTTCCTCGCCCTGCTAGAGCTGTGCAAGCGGGGCGCCGTCGACCTGGAGCAGGCTGAACGCCTGGGAGAGCTCAGGGTCAACTGGTTGGGCCTGGCAGGCGATGACGAGGTGCTCGTTCTTGCCCCCGCCGCCTGGGACGAGGCGCCCGTGCCCGTGCCCGTGCTGGCCGGGGCCGACATGTCCGCCGTCGACGAGTACGAGGGCTAGATGGCACCGGACGATCACTCGGCCCCGCGCCCGGACGATCACTCGGCCCCGAGCCCGGACGGCCACGCGGCNNGCCACGCGGCGCCGAGCCCGGACAGGCACGAGGACCTTGTTGTCCAGGATCTCGGGGCCGTCGAGGATCTCGGGCACCTTGACCACCTGGCCGACCGTTTCCTAGAGCAACGGCGGGCCATCGAAGCCGTCCTCATGGTGGCTGACTCGCCGGTCGAGCCAAGCATGCTGGCGCAACTTCTGGAAGTGGCGCCGTCTCAGGTCGAAGGTCTGTGCGACGAGCTGGCTAGGTCGTACGAGCGCGAGCAGAGGGGTTTCGTCCTGGTCAAGGTGGCGGGTGGCTACCGGTTCCAGAGCCATCCCGAGCTGGCGCCGTACATAGAGCGTTTTGTGCTCGAGGGCCAGACGGCCCGGCTTTCGGCCGCGGCCCTCGAGACACTGGCGATAGTTGCGTACAAGCAACCGATTTCCCGGGCCCAGGTGGCTGCCATCAGGGGCGTCAACGCCGATGCCGTCCTGCGCACGTTGTGCCAGCGCGGGTACGTCTGCGAGGTGGCCCGCGACCCGGGACCGGGACAGGCGGTGCTCTATGGCACCAGCTCGATGTTGCTGGAGCGCCTGGGCCTGGACAGGACCGAGGACCTGCCCCCGCTGGGGGACTTCGTCCCCGGCCCCGAGATCATGGACGCCCTGGAACAGGGCCTGCGCTCGGGCTGAACAATCCCGGGCCGACCCGCCTTTGGCTGGCCGGCACTGCGGTAGGCCGGCACTGCGATAGGCGGGTGGTTTGAGGTTACGAGGCCGGCGAGTCCCCCGGTTGGCCCTCGGGCGGGCCGGAGGAGGTCGCCCGGACCTGGTCGCCGGCCAATACGGCGTAGAGCCGCCGGCGAGCCTCGTCCAGGATCTTGGCGGCTTCCTCGTACTCCCGGAGACCTCCGGTCATTGCCACCTGGCCCACGACCGGCATGAGCCGGCCCATGGCGTGGCGCAGAGCGCGAGCCCCGGCGGGGGCACCGGCGGCCACCTGCTCCCAAGGGGCCTGGCCTTTGGCCACCTCGGCCGCGGCAACTTTGCCCTCTTCTGTCAGCGAGAAGCGCTTCTTGCCCCCGGCGTCGTCGGACTGCATGCTGATGAGCCCCTCGTCCTCGAGCAGCTGGAGAGTGGGGTAGATGGACCCCGGGCTCGGCCGCCACAGGCCTTCGGTGCGCTCGGACAGCTCGGCGATGATCTCGTACCCGTGCATAGGCCGCTCGGCCAGCAGGGCCAGGATGGCGCTACGGACGTCTCCCCGCCGCGCCCGGCCCCAAGGCCGCCCGCCTCCGTACCGCCCGCCGCCCCGGCCGCCACCGGCCCAGGGCCCCATGGGGCCACCGGCAAACCACATCCGGTTGGGCCCTGGGACGCCGCCCGGACCTACCGGGCCGCCATGTTGGCCCTCAGGGTCGCCCGGCCCATCGCCAGGCCCGGCCCAAGGAGGCCCGCCCCATCCGCGCCCGCGCTGGCCGCGCCGGCCTGGGTACCACTCGGGGCCTTCGTCAAAATGTTCGTGAGAATGCATGTCGGTTCCTTTCCAACGTCTGGTGTAACTACTGCGTAGCACTATATCGCGATATATCGCTAACGCGCGAAAGACGGGTCCTGCGGCGCGTCGACGCGGCAAGCGGGCTGCTCCCCGTTATGCTCCGGGCGTGCAGCCTGGTGATCGCCGAGGGACGGGCACGTCCATGCCGGGCCGGGCTCTGGCCTCTACGCCGAGCGAGGCCGGCCGGGCGACAAGGGTATGAGCGACCAGGACTTGCAGCCGACCGCTGAGAGTGCTGCGGGCGAGCCGGAGCGGCTGCAAAAGGTCTTGGCCAAGGCGGGCCTGGGCAGTCGCCGCGTGTGCGAGGAGATGATCGCCGACGGGCGGGTGACGGTGAACGGCGTGGTGGCCCAGCTCGGCCAGCGGGCCGACGGCGCCCGCGAAGTGATCGCCGTCGATGGCATCCCGGTACCCGGGCGCGAGGGCTTGGCGTACTACCTGGTCAACAAGCCGGTGGGGGTCATCTGCACCGCCTCGGACCCTCAGGGCCGACCTACGGTCACGGCGCTGGTCCCGGCCGAACCCCGGGTCTACCCGGTGGGGAGGCTGGACATTTCGTCCGAGGGGCTGATCGTGCTGACCAACGACGGGGACCTTGCCTACAAGCTCACCCACCCGAGCTTCGGGGTAATGAAGGAGTACGTGGTCGAGGTCGAGGGCACGCTGTCGCGCGACGAGCTCGGACGGCTGCGCCGCGGCGTGCTTCTGGACGACGGGATGACGGCGCCGGCCAAGGTTTCCTCACTGGGCCCCGGTTCGGCGCGGGTGACCATCCATGAAGGGCGTAACCGCCAGGTCCGACGCATGTGCGAGGCCGTCGGCCACCCGGTGCGCAGGCTGGTCCGCACCCGGATAGGGCCGGTCTCGGCCCCGGACCTGGCCAGCGCCGAGTGGCGCCACCTCAGCGCCGGCGAGATCCGGCTCTTGTGGGAGGCGGCCAGCAGCCCCGGCCCCGCCCGCAAGCGTCCCAGGCGCCTCACCGCCCGATCGGCCCGGAGCGGGACGTGAGGCCTTCGCCCTCGCCCGGTCCCGGCCCAGCCCGTGTGGCTCGCCGTCCGCGGTCACTATCGTGGCCTGTGCATGTCAGACTCCCCGCTCTCTGCCTCGTTTGCATCTCCCTCCTCTGGGCCCGGTGAGGTGGCCAAGCCGGTGTTCACGCCCGCGCCGCCCCGGCGCGTCCGGGCCCTGCGCGGCGCCACCACCGTGGACGAGGACGACGCCAAGCAGGTGACAACGCGCACCATCGCCCTGGTGCAGGCCATGGTCAATGCCAATGGCCTCGACCATCAGGACATCATTTCCGTACTTTTCACGGCCACCGACGACATCCATTCGATGTTCCCGGCCGCCGCCGCCCGCCAAATCGGCTTCGGTGACGTCCCGCTCTTGTGCGCTCGAGAGCTGGACATCGAGGGGATGCAGCCCCGTTGTGTCCGAGTCTTGATGCACGTTGAGACGGCGGCCGACCGACTGCACCACGTCTACCTGGAGGGCGCTCGGGGCCTACGAGATGACCTTCCCGAATAACGGGCCGGCGGGGGAGAGGCCCCGGGCGGCCGTGATCGGGACAGGGCTCATCGGCGGTTCCATAGGTATGGCGTTGCGCCGGCAGGGCTGGTGGGTGAGCGGGACCGACCGGGACACGGCCAGAGCGCAGCGGGCCGTAGAGCTCGGCGCCATCGACCAGGTGGGGGTGGACCACGACGCCGCCGTCACATTCATCGCTGTGCCCGCCGGGGCGGTGGCCGCCATCGCCACGGCCGTGCTTTCCCAACAGGACAGCAAGCCTGGGCCCGGTCGGCCGGACATGAGGGTGGTCAGCGACGTAGCGGGCACCAAGGAGGGCATCGTCAACGCCGTCAGGCACCCCCGTTTCGTCGGGGGCCATCCGATGGCCGGCTCGGAACAAGAAGGGGTCGATGGCGCCGACCCAGAGATGTTCCTCGGGGCCACCTGGGTGCTGACCCCGAGCGAACAGACGTCGGGGGACGCCTACTCGCAGGTCCAGTCGATCGTGCGCCTGTTGGGCGCCAACCCGGTAGCCGTGGAGCCCCGCCGCCACGACGAACTGGTCGCCCTGGTCTCCCACACGCCCCATCTCACGGCCGCCGCTCTCATGAACCTGGCCGCGGACGCCGCCGCTTCGGACCCCACCCTGCTCCGCATGGCCGCCGGGGGGTTCCGGGACATGACCAGGATCGCCGCCGGGCACCCGGATATCTGGCCCGACGTCATGGCCGCCAACCGGGAGGCGATCCTGTCGACCCTCGACCGGCTCACCGGCATCCTCGACAAGCTGCGGGCCGTAGTCGCCGCCGGTGACCGGGACGGCCTTCTCCAGGTCCTCGAGCGCGCCCGCGAGGGGCGGGTCAACCTCCCGACCGGCGCACCGTCGCTCCAACGGGCCACCGAAGTGCGCTTGCCCGTCCCCGACCGTCCCGGGGTCATCGCCGAGGTCAGCACGCTTCTGGGTGGTCTGGGGGTCAATATCTTCGACCTCGAGATCGTCCACTCCGCCGAGGGCGACCGGGGCGTGATGGTGCTGATAGTGGACGCCAGCGCCGAGGAAACCGTGCATGCCGCCTTGGCTGACCGGGGGTACCGGACCTACATGCGCCGGCTCGAGCAGGAGGCCCCGACGTCATGACGGTGCCCCGGCAGCTCCGGGTCGAACCGGCCGGCGAGCGGCCCCTGACGGGGAGGCTCCGCGCTCCGGGCGACAAGTCCATTTCCCACCGGGCCCTGCTCATAGGCGCCCGGGCCGAAGGCCGGTCCCGCATCCGAGGGCTGTCCAACGGAGACGACGTGCGCCACACCCTGGAGGCCGTGCAGGCCCTGGGGGCGGGGGCGGACAAGTCGGCTCAGGGCGAGATCTACATCGACGGCGGCCAGTCCCGCCTGCACGAGCCCGAGGCGGTCATCGATGTGGGCAACTCGGGCACCGGCATCCGCTTGCTGGCCGGCTTCGTGGCCAACATCGACGGCCTGACGGTCCTAGAGGGCGACTCGTCCATCGCCCGCCGGCCCATGGACAGGGTGGCGGTCCCGCTCCGGCTCATGGGGGCGCGAGTCGACGGCCGCCACCAGGGCAGCCTGCCTCCTCTGGTCGTGCGGGGCGGGGGCCTGCACGGGACCGAGTACCGTCTGCCGGTGCCCAGCGCTCAGGTGAAGTCGGCGGTGCTACTGGCCGGCTTGGGCGCCGATGGCCCCACGACGGTCCACGAAGGGGTGCCCACTCGGGCCCACACCGAAGAAATGCTGGCCGCCGCGGGCGCCGCCATCGAGGTGCGCAGCGCCGGCCAAGGGGCCAGCGTGGTCCTGTCGCCCGGCCCGCTCCAGGCGGGCGACATCGACGTCCCCGCCGACCCGTCCCAGGCCGCCTTCTGGGCTGTCGCCGCCTGCACCGTCCCGGGCAGCGACGTGGTGCTGGAGGACGTCTATGTGGGCCGGGGGAGGGCCGGCTTCCTGGACGTCCTGGTGCGCATGGGAGCCCGGGTGGAACTGCTGAACGAGGACCCCGTCCGCCACACCGCGGACATCCATGTGCAGGCCGGCCCTCTGGTGGCCACGCATGTGGGCGGGGCCGAAGTCCCCTCGCTCATCGACGAGATCCCGGTCCTGTGCGTGGCGGCGGCCCTGGCCGAGGGCACGACCACCTTCGCCGATGCGGCCGAGCTGAGGGTGAAGGAGACCGACCGGGTCGCCACCACCGTCGCCCTCCTGCACGCTCTGGGCGTCGGGGCCGAGCCCCGGGCGGACGGGATAGTCGTCACCGGGCGTGCGGGGGCCCCCCTTTCTGGTGGTACGGTCGATTCGTACGGTGACCACCGGATCGCTATGGCTGCCGCCGTCGCCGCTCTCTGCGCTGGCGGGCCGGTGACGGTCAAGGGTTGGGACGCCACGGCCACCAGCTATCCGAGCTTCGAGGAGGACATGTTCCGGTGCCTCACCTAAAGCCGGTAGGTAAGAAAGTGATTGCCATCGACGGGCCCGCGGGCAGTGGGAAGTCCACCGTGGCCAGGGCGGTCGCGGCCCGGTTGGGGATGCCCTACCTCGATACCGGGGCCATGTACCGTGCCGTTGCCTTCGCCGCCATGCGCCGGGGCGTCGACCCTGAAGACGCCGCCGACGTGGCCAAACTGACGGTCGACCTCAGCCTAAAAGTGACCGACCGGGTCCTCGTCGACGGGGTCGACGCCACCATAGAGGTGCGCAGCCCCGAGGTCACTCGGGCCGTGAGCGTCGTCGCCGCCAACCCCGGGGTGCGCAGAGAGCTTGTCCGCCGCCAGAGGGAATGGGCCGAGGTCAACGGCTCGGGGGTGGTCGAAGGACGCGACATCGGTACCGTCGTCTTCCCTGAAGCTCCAGTAAAGATCTACATGACCGCAAGTGACGAGGAGAGGGCGCAGCGGCGGAGCCAGGAGATGCTCGACATGCACTACGACGATGTGGCCGCCGACATAGCCCGGCGCGACCATATCGACTCCACCCGCCCGGTCGCCCCCTTGGCCATAGCCCCCGACGCCGTCGTGGTGGACACGACCACGAGCACCGTGGACGAGGTGGTCGAACTGGTGCTACGCCTCGCCGGCGAGGCCGGACTGGTTTGAGGGGCCCGGCGTGAGCAGCGAGCCTGCGCCGGACCAGGCGGCGCCCGAAGCGGAGCCCGAAGCGGAGCCGGCCCCCCCTCGGGACGTGGCCGTTGTCCACCCTCCGACACGGGGCGAACTGGCGTGGTACCACTTCGCCTGGACGGTGATGTTCCCACCGTGCTGGCTCATGTGGAGGGCCAACGTGGTGGGCCGCGAGAACCTGCCCCAGACGGTCCCTTACATACTCGCCCCCGTCCACCGCTCTTACATAGACACCCTTCTGGCCGCCTACGTCACCACCCGCCGTTTGCGGTTCATGGCCAAGGAGGAGGTCTTCTCCCGAGCCTGGTCGGCCCGGTTGTTCGGCTCCCTGGGCGGGTTCCCTGTCCGGCGGGGCACGCCCGACCGGGAGGCGCTCGTCATGTGCGAGCGGGCCCTGGCCGGGGGCGAACCGGTAGTCCTGTTCCCTGAGGGCACCCGCCGCTCGGGGCCGGTGGTCGAGCCGCTGTTCGCCGGTCCGGCCTTCGTGGCCCTACGGGCCAACGTACCGATCGTGCCCGTCGGCATAGGCGGGAGCGACCGCTCGATGCCACCGGGCGTCAAGTGGGTGCGGCCGGCCCGGGTGGCCCTGGTCATCGGCAAACCGATCTGGCCCTCCCCGCCGCCCACCTCAGGGCGCGTGCCCCGCAGCGCCGTCACCGCGCTCACCGAGCGCCTGCGCACCGAAATGCAGACGGTCTTCGACCAGGCCCGCGATCTGGCGGGCTAAACGGGGCTAAACGGGGCTAGGCGTCGGGCTAAACGAAGAGCGGCTCCATCTGTCGACGTTCCAGCAGGGCCTGCATCTCCTCGTCGGTGGGCCGTTGCGAGAAGCGGGCCGCGGCGTCCAAGAAGAGCGGCAACAGGTCGGTGTCGGCCATGGTGTTCAAGAAGACGCCGGGCTGGCCCATGGCCCACCACACCGCCAGCTCGATGTCGCCCTGCTCCTCGAGCGGGGCGTACCAGGGTGAGCGCGTGTGAGGACGGTTGCCCCAGGGCGCGGCGGCGCACGATTTTATGGTCTGCACAGCCACGTTGCGCTCGGTGCAGGTGGCGAGGAGGGCAGTGAAGTTGGTGGCGTAGTACTCGTTGCGCATGGTGAGGTAGTTGAAGGGCAGGAGCACCGAGTCGAAATCGAAGCGCTCCAGAGACCGGCGGTGCGTCGCCGCCACCTGGGCCCCGTGGCCGGTGACGCCGATGAAGCGCACCAGCCCCTCGTCGCGGGCGGCGATGGCCGCCTCCAGGACGCCTCCCGTGCTCAGGGCGGTGTCCCAGTCGATGGGGTCGACCAGGTTATGGAACTGCCACAGGTCCACATGGTCGGTACCGAGGCGCACCAACGAACGCTCCAGTTCGGTCCGGGCCGCCGCCGCCCGGCGCTCGCCCGTCTTGGTGGCGAGGAAGAAATGTCCGGGCGCTCGTTCCAACCAGGGCCGGACCCGCAGTTCGGCATCCCCGTAGCTGGCGGCCACGTCGATGTGGTTGACGCCGGCCTTCATGATGACGTCGAAGACCCGGTCCGCCTCCGCCTGGGTGGCGGACGAAAGCGCGGCCGCCCCGAACAGGGCCCGTGTGCTCTGGTGACCGGTGCGCCCGAAGGGTGCTGTTGCTATGCCCATTTCTTCTGTGCCCATTNNTCGACCTTCCTTTGCTCATTACGGTTACGGCCGGCCCACGTATGACCGGCTCAGCTATGGCCGGCTCAGCCCAAAGCGGCCAGGACCTGGGCCGCCGACAGGTCGCGCCCGTCCACCGAGGCCTCCGGGCCGTCCGGCGCCCCCGTCGGCGGCGGCGGTGCGAAAGCGACGGCCCCGATCACCGCGGCGACGCCTCTCAGCACTTCTCGCAGCTCTCGGGGGAGGGGAAAGTACTCGTCCTCGGGCACCGCCCGCACTTCTTCGGTCCCCTCGATGGGGGCGAGGCGGCGCAAGACCTCTTCCACCAGGGACTCGGGCGCGGAAGCTCCGGCGATGACACCTACCACCCCGGACAGGTCGTCGGGGAGCTCGGCGGCAGTGTTGACGCGCAGGGCCCGGGGGCAGCCGGCCGACTTGGCCGTGCGCACCAGGGCCAGAGTGTTGGAGGAATTGGCGCTGCCGATGACGACCATGGTGTCGCAACGGGCTGCTATCGCCCGCAGCGCGGCCTGGCGGTTGGTGGTGGCGAAGCACAGGTCGCTGCGTCCTGGGACCCAGAGATCGGGCCAGCGCGCCTGGGCCGCTCCCAGGATGCTCCGCCACTCGTCGATGGCCAGGGTCGTCTGAGCCAGGAAGGCCACGGGGCCCTCCGGCTCGGGCAGGGCCATCAGCTCGGCCACGCTTTCGACGCGGTGGATGGCATCGGGGGCGACTGCAATCGTGCCGACAGCTTCCTCGTGGCCCTCGTGGCCGACATAGACGATCGAGTAGCCCTTGGAGGCCCGCAGCTTCACCTCGTGGTGGACCTTGGTGACTAATGGACAGACGGCATCGACTACGGCGCCACCATTGGCCCGGGCCGCCGCAACTACATCGGGGGCCGAACCATGGGCCGAGAGCATGAGAGGCCGCCCCGGCGGGACCTCGCTCACATCGTCTACAAAAACGACCCCGAGCTGGCGGAAGCGGTCGACCACGACCTGGTTGTGGACGATCTCGTGGTAGCAGTAGACCGGCGGTTCGAACACCCGCACCATCCATGCGAGGGCCTTGATGGCCATCTCCACGCCGGCGCAAAAGCCCCTCGGCGAGGCGAGCAAGACCTTTTCGACTCTCACGGCACGTCCAAGCTACCGCTAGACCGTCTATCCTGGGACGGGCCATGGCCCTGCCGAGAGTGGTCGCGGTGGCTTCTGGGTCACCGGCGGACCGGGCGGGCGTCCTCCCCGGCGACGAGCTTGTCGCCCTGGACGGCCAACTGCCCCGAGACATCATCGAGTACCACCTGCTGACGGACCAGGAGACCCTGGCCCTCGAGGTCAGCCGCGGGGGCGTAGAGCTGTCGCTGGAGGTCGAGCGCGAGGGCGGCGAGCCATTGGGCATGGAAGTCGATGCCGCCCTGTTCGACCAGGTCCGCACGTGCGACAACCATTGCGAGTTCTGCTTCATCCACCAGCTGCCCAAAGGTATGCGCAAGAGCCTGTACGTGCGGGACGACGACTACCGCCTCTCGTTCCTTTACGGGAACTTCACCACCTTGACGCGCTTTACCGAAGCCGACCTCGAACGCGTCCTGACCGAGGGCCTCTCACCGCTGTTCGTGTCCATCCATGCCACCGACCCCGAGGTGCGCGCCCGGATGCTGCGCAACCGGCGGGGCGCGACCAGCCTGCGTTGGTTGCGAGCCCTGTTGGACGGAGGGGTCGAGGTCCACGGGCAGGTCGTCGTGTGCCCTGGGGTCAACGACGCGGAGATCCTGGAGGCCACGATGGCCGGGGTCCTGGACGAGTACCCGGAGCTCGCCAGTGTGGCTTTTGTCCCCCTGGGCGTGAGCCGGTTCAACCACGAGGAGACCATGCGCCCCCACAGCGGTGCCGAGGCCGCGACTGCGGTGGACCTGGTGGAGGAGTGGCAGGAGATCTTCCTGGCCTGCGTGGGACGGCGCCTGGTCTACGCCTCCGACGAGTACTACCTCCTGGCCGACCGTCCCTTCCCGGCCCTGGAGACCTATGGCGCGGTGGCCCAGCACGACAACGGCGTGGGCATGGCCCGGAGGTTCGAGGCCGCTTTCTCGGGGCGCGGCGGGCGCCTCGCCGGAGAAGAAGATGACGGAGAAGAAGGGCCAAGCGGGTTCTTCCGTTCCGTCGAGGGGGCTCCGGCCCTGGGTTACCGGGCTCCCCGGGCGCCAGGGACGGTGTCGTTCCTGCCTCGGCGGGATGCCGGGGCCACCGTGCTGACGGGCGAGTACGGGGCCCGGGTGCTCCGGCCCCTGGTGTCGTCGCTCCCCGGTGACATCGAGGTCGTGGCCGTGCGCAACGAGTTTTTCGGGGGCAACATCGGTGTCGCCGGTCTACTGACCGGGGTGGACCTGGCCGCCGTGCTGGCCGGCCGGCCCGAAGGCCGGCGCTACCTCGTCCCTGACAGCTGTCTGTCCGGGGGGCGGTTCCTGGACGGGACGGCGCTGGAGGACCTGCCCCGCCCCGTGGAAGTGGTGCCGGCTGACGGAGCGTCCCTGCGCCGGGCATTGGCCCCGGCGGCCGAAATGGTGCTGGCCAGATGACCAGCTCCGGACTTCCCGTCGTGGCCGTCGTGGGACGGCCCAATGTGGGCAAGTCGACGTTGGTCAACCGGATAGTGGGCCGGCGGGTGACGATCGTCGAAGAGAGCCCGGGCGTTACTCGCGACCGCAAGGCCCTGGAGTCGGAGTGGGCGGGCCGGGAGTTCACTTTGGTCGACACGGGCGGGTGGCAGATAGGCGGCCTGGCTCTGGACAAGCTCGTCTCTGCCCAGGCCGAGCGGGCGGTCCGTGAGGCCGATGTCGTGATCTTCGTGGTGGACGTCACCGTAGGCCCCACGGCGGAGGACGCCGAGGTGGGACGCCTGCTCGTGCGGGCAGGCCGGCCTGTGGTACTGGCCGTCAACAAGGTCGACAGCGAGGCCCGCCAGGCCGACATCTGGGAGTTCATGGCCCTGGGCTTCACCGCTCCGTGGCCGGTCTCGGCCCTTCACGGGCGGGGCACCGGCGACCTCCTGGACGCGGTCGTGGACCAGCTGCCCCCCTTGCCCGACCAACGCCGGCCCGCTTGGGGCCAAGCCGGCCGTGAGCGGGACTTCGCCATCGATAAGGACGACGAGGGCGACGGGGGCGGGCCCGGCGACGGCTACGAGAGCGTAGGGCTCGATGTCCACGACGAGGACGCCCGAGCCCGCTTGGACGCCCGAGCCGGCCTGGACGTGGGAGACGGCCGGGACGTGGGAGCTGGCCGGGACGGCGAGGGCGGCGTATTCGGCCGGGACGGCGAGGACGGACCGATCTCGGTAGCCATCGTCGGGCGGCCCAACGTGGGCAAATCGACTCTTTTCAACCGCCTGATCGGCGATGAGCGCTCGATCGTGCACGACATGCCCGGCACCACTCGCGACACTATCGACACCCTGGTCGAGACGGCGGATGGCCCGGTCCGGTTCATAGACACGGCCGGCATGCGCCGCCACGCCCGGGAGGCCGAGGGGGCCGAGTACTACTCGATGGTGCGGGCACTGAAGGCCATAGACCTGGCCACCCTGGCGCTGCTCGTCATCGATGCCTCCGACGGGGTGACACGCCAGGACCAGCGCCTGGCCGAAAGGGTCGATGCCGCCGGCAACCCCATCGTCGTCGTGCTCAACAAGTGGGACTTGCTGGACAACGAGGCCAAGGAGAAAGTGCGGGCGCAAGTGGCCGACATGCTCGGGTTCGTGTCCTACGCCCCGGCCATGGAGATCAGCGCCAAGACGGGACGCGGTGCCCATCGCTTGTACCCCGCCCTCGTCAACGCGGTCGAGGCTTACCGCAAAAGGGTGCCCACGGCGTCGCTCAACCGTGCCCTGGCGGCCGCTCAGGCGGCCCAACCCGCGCCCCACGGTGCCCGCGTCCTGTACGCCACGCAAGGAGCGACCGACCCGCCCACGTTCACGCTCTTCACGTCCAAGCAAATCCCGCCGAGTTACCTGCGCTATCTCGAGCGGTCCATCCGCGAGCACTTCGGCTTCGGCCCCACGCCGCTCAAACTGCGGGCCCGGCGCCGCGCCAGCTGAGCGCTCCAGGGCTTCAGACCCTGCGGATCGCTATGATGGCGACGTCATCGGCCAGGGGCGACGAAAAGTCACGGGCCGCTTCGAGCAGGGTCTTGCAGACGATGTTGGTGTCCTGGCCGGGGTCGCGCCGGATGATGTGGGCCACCCTGTCCTCACCGAAAAGCTGGCCTCCCGAGCGTGCTTCGGTCAGGCCGTCGGTGTAGATGACCACGAGGTCGCCGACCTCGAGAGGCAGGTCGCGGGAAAAGTAGGTGGCGTTGGGGTCGAGGGCCAACAAGGGCCCCGTGGCCCGCAGCGGCCGCATGTCGCCGCGTTGCCACACAAATGCAGGGGGGTGGCCGGCTGAGGCGTGGCGCATGGTGGCCGCCTCAGTGTCGAAGATCACGATGCAGCACGAGACCATGTCCTCGGGCCGGCCCAGGGTGGAGAGCGTCTTGTTGAGCTCCTCCAGGGCCTGAGCGGGGTCGCGGTACTGGCGCAGGAAAATGCGGAGCACGTGCTTGACCTGAAAGGCGGTAATGGACGGTTCGATCCCGTGGCCGGCCACATCGCCGATAACGACGGCCAGCCGGTCGGGGCTGGTGGGGAAAACATCGTAGAAATCACCGGCCATCATCCCGGTCCCGGGCTCGTAGACCCACCCGATATCAAAACCTTCATATGTGGGAAGGGTTTCGGGGGCCAGGCGGGCAGCCCAACGCCGGGGGGCCAAGTCCTCTTGGGCCAGTACTTCTTCGGCCCGCCTCTCCAGGCGTGACCTCTGCTCGGCCAGGCGGGCCTCGGCCAGGAAACGGGGCGCGTAGCGCAGCGAGAACACGGCGGGCACGGTGACGCCGAGCAGGAGGACCTCGAACCAGGCGGACGTGGAGAACGACGCCAGCACCAGGCCGGCGGCCAGGACGGCATAAAGGATGGCGGCATGGAGGTCCTTGTTGAACCCGCTGCGGGCCAGGTTGGCCGCCTCGGAACTCGTCCCCGAAGCGAGCGTCTCGGCTTCGATGCGCCGGGCGGCGCGGGCCAGCCGGGCGGCAGCCCGGGCCCAGACAATGGCGGCGATGGCGCACACCGCACCGGCGGCCGCCAACCACGGCTGGGCCAGGACGTCAGTCCAGTGGCCCCCCCCGGCGGCCAGTACCGGGAAGGCGGAGAGGCCGGAGCCGAGGACCGGCATGGGCTAAGGCTACCTGAGCGAGGCCACTCTTATGCCGGAGCCTGTCCCGCTCCGGCGTGCGCTCCACGCTCCCCAGTATTTCGGTGGGCGAGGTCCGGGCTCAGATGCTCCACAGCGCTTCGGTGGGCGACATCCGGGCTGCTCGGAGGGCCGGCATCAGGCCGGCTACGGCACCGATGAGGAGAGCTGCCCCGAAGCCGCCGGCCCAGGCGAGCGGGGGCACGACTACGAGCCAACCCGGCTGTGTCGAGGCGTAGATGGCCGTGGCGAGGGCGCCGACGGCCACCCCGACAGCCCCGCCCAGTAGCGAGAGCAGCACCGCCTCTGACATGAACTGGAGACGTATATGGCCCTTGGTGGCGCCGAGCGCCCGTCGCAGCCCTATCTCGGAGCGTCGCTCAAGCACCGAGATGATCATGATGTTGGCCACGCCGACGGCGCCGACCAGCAAGGACACCGCCCCCAGGCCGAGGAACAGGGTGTTCAGAGCGGCCTTGGCGTCCGCCTCGGCGGTCAGAGCCTCTGAGGGCTGGGCGACGTCGACCTCGTTGGGAGCTTCGGGGTTGGCCGCGTTGGCCAGCACTGAGTAGACGGCGTTGACCTGGGACGTTTCGCAGCGCAGGTAGATCTCGGAGGGGTGGCCGTCAAAACCGAGGTAGGTCTCCGCCGCGGGGAAGCCGACTAGCACGGCCGAGTCGATCTCGGGCGTCAGGACCGCAGCGTTGAGGATCCCGACCACGTAGAACCACATCCCTCCGAGCCAGATGCGCTGCCCCGAGTAGATGTAGTCGATCCCTAAGCGCTGAGCGGCGGCGGCGCCGAGGACGGCTACGGGCTCGTTCTGGTTGGCGGCGTTCAGGTAGGCCCCTTGAGCGACCGTCGTCCCCACTGCTCCGGGCAGCCCCAGGCTGGCGGCGTCAACGGAAAGCGCGTTGGTGTCCACCGAAGGGACGAACGGGCTCTTGTAGACGCTGGCGCTGCTCAGCGCTCCCACGTACTGGACGTCGGTCACCGGCCCGATACGCCCGATCATCCCGGGCGAGTCAATGGGCAGTTCAGCGGTCTGCCCGAAAAGCGTCTGACCGTTGGTGACGGTGAGCAGGTTGGTCCCGAGCTCGTTGATCTCGGCCAGCAAACCCGCCTGCGAGGAGGCAGAGAGGCCGAGCACGGCCACGATGGCAGCGACGCCGATGGCGATGCCGAGAGCGGACAGGCCGGCGCGCAGCTTGCGCGTCCGGATGCCGACGCTCGACAAGCGGGCCAGGTCCCGTAGGCGAAGACGAGCTGGTACGGGGGGAGTCGGGTTACTCATGAAATGGGCTCCCGGTGGCAGTAGGCCCAGGGCCGGGAGAGCCGTCAGAGACGACTCGGCCGTCGAGCAACTGCACTACCCGCTTTGTCCGGGCCGCCACCCCCATGTCGTGGGTGATCACGGCGATGGTGGAACCCTGGGCGTTGAGCTCGGCGAACAGCTCGAGCACCGATGCCCCCGCCGCGGAGTCGAGGTTGCCCGTCGGCTCGTCAGCCAGCACTATGGCGGGGCGGCCGACGATAGCTCTGGCGATGGCGACCCGCTGGCGCTGCCCGCCCGAAAGTTTGGTCGGCAGCGAGCCCAGCTTGTCGGCCAAGCCGACTCGCAGGAGTGCCCGGGAAGCAGCCTGTCGTCGCTCCAAGAGGGAGGCGCCGGCGTAGAGGAGGCCGTCGGCGACGTTGTCGAGGACGCTTTGGTGCTCGGCCAGGAAGAACTGCTGGAAGACGAAGCCGATCCGGGTGGCACGCAACGCCGAGAGTTCCCTGTCGGCCAGCATCGCCACGTCGAGGCCCGTGACCAGCACCCTGCCGCTGCTCGGGCGGTCGAGGGCGCCCATCAAGTGGAGCAGAGTCGTCTTGCCCGAGCCCGACGGCCCCACAATGGCCACCAGCTCCCCCTGGTGGATGCTGAAGCTGACCCCCCGTAGCGCCTCGACGGGGGGCTCGACGGGGTAAGTCTTGGTCACCTCCTCGAGCTGCAGGACGAGCGGCCCCGCGCCATCGGCCGTAGTCGTACCTGGTACCAGGCCCGGGAGCGGCCCCGTCAGAGGCGCGCTCATACCTGGGGCACCACGATCCTCTGGCCGGCCTGGACACCGGCGCCGGTCACCTGCACAAGCCCATCAGCGTCGTCGAACAACCCGAGAGAAACCGCCTCCAGGTAGTGGGCGCCGTGGGCCGGGGCCACCTCGAGCGCGTAGCCACCGCCGGACAGGGCGACGAGCGCGTCCACCTGGACCACGTAGGCGCTGGGGACGCTCGCTTCGGTGATCCAGACGTTGACGGGGAGGTCGTCCAGGTTCCCGGTGGCGGCCGGGTCGAGGGGGGTGACGTTGACGTTGATGGTGGGCGTGCCCGAGCCGCCGTTCTGCGAGGAGGGAGTGGTGGCTATGGTCCCGACGTAGGAGACCACGCCCGGCGTGGTCGAGTTGTCCGGCATGACAATGCTCACCGCGTCGCCGACGGCGACGTCGGACTGCTGGGAGGCGTCGAGGGCGATCTGGACCTGACGAGCGGTGAGGGTCACTTGAAGGACGGCTTGGCCGGCAGAAGGGCTGGAACCGAGCGTGGGAGTGACCGAGTTGACCTCGACGGTGCCCGGCTCGAACAGCACCGACCCCAGGGCGATCTGGCCCGTCACGGGCATTTGGTCAGCCGACTGGAAAGCTTTGACCGCCCCCTCGGTGGCGGCCGTGAAGCTGTCGCCGCCGAGGTCCTTGCCGTAGCCGAGGGCGTCCAGGTTTGTATTGAGGGCGGCCACGTCGGGCCCTGGTGACATGCCTGGCATAAATGCCCGCCACGGGGTGACGTTGCCATAGAACAGGATGCTCTCCTGGCCGTCGATGGCGAACAGCTCCTGGCCTCGGCGGACGACATGGCCGACCTGGGGGAGATAGGTGTAGGTCGGGCTCGCGCCCCCGCTCCCGCCCCCGCTCCCGCCCGTGGCCCCGACGGCCGCGTCGTCCCGGTCGTCGGCCAGCGCCGATTCGTCCTGGGAGAGAGTGAGCCGGGCCGCGTTGAGCTGGGCCTCGGCTTGCTGGGCGGATTGCTGGTCCTTGGTATTGGTGGAGGTCACGTCCGCTTGAGCGGCGGCCAGCTGGGCCTGAGCCTGCTGGGTGGTCTCGCCGTTCTTGGTGTTGGTCGACGCCACGTCCTGCTGGGCGGCGGCGAGCTGGGCCTGGGCCTGCTGGGCGGACTGGCCGTTCTTGGTCTTGGTCGAGGCCACATTGCCCTGGGCCACGGCGAGCTGGGCCTCGGTCTGCTGGAGCGA
>PMWT01000175.1 GCA_003166025.1 Acidimicrobiaceae bacterium
ATCCTGCACCTGCAGACCGAGGGCTACCTGGCCTGACGCGGCCGAGCGAGTCGTCAGGCCGCGGCGGCGACTTGGAAGTGGCACTACTTTGGCGCCATGGTCTCGGGCGGCGCCGCAAGTTGCCCTGACCTGACAGGCCCGGGCTCGGCCGGGCCGCGCCACTCGCTCGTGCTGCCCAGCTTGTCCGCGACCGGAGCGGGTCCGGAAGAAGGCCGCCTGAGCCGGCGCCGTCTCATGGGCCTTGGCGCCATGGCCGGCCTGGCTGCGCTGGCATCGGCGTGCGGGGCCCGGCGCCTGAGCGTGGCCCCGACGACTACTGGGAAGGAGGTGCCGCCCCCGACCGCGGCCAAGCCTTCGACGACGGCCGAGAGGTCCACGACCGTGCCGCCCGCCACGACAGCGGGCACGACGACCACGACGACCGAGCCGGCGACGACGACAACGTCCGCGCCCACGACAACGTCCGCGCCCACGACGACGTCCGCGCCCACGACGACGGTGCCGTCTACCAGCACCACTGCGGTGGCGCCAAGCGAAGCCGACTGGAAGGCACTGGCAGGAGGGCTCTCGGGCCGGCTGTCCCGGCCGGGCAACCCGGGTTACACGGTGGACCTCGAGCTCTATGACCCGCGCTTCGACGGCACCCATCCGGCCGCCATCGCCTTTTGCGCCAATGCCTCCGACGTGGCCCGGTCGGTCACTTTTGCCCGGGAACATGGCCTGGCCCTCACCGCCCGCAGCGGTGGCCACAGCTATGCCGGTTACTCGACCACCAGCGGCCTGGTCGTGGACGTGAGCAGGATGTCAACGGTCAGCATGAAGCGCGGGGTGGGCACCGTCGGCGCCGGGGCTGAGCTCATCGACGTCTACTCGGGCCTGGCGCAGATGGGCGTCTCCATTCCCGCCGGCTCGTGCCCGACGGTGGGCATCGCCGGCCTCGCCTTGGGCGGCGGCATCGGGGTCATGGACCGCCTTCACGGCGTCACGTGCGACAACATCGTCGGGCTGACGCTGGTCACAGCGGGGGGCGATGTCGTGCACGCTGACGCCGCCACCAACCCCGACCTCTACTGGGCGTGCCGCGGCGGGGGAGGGGGCAATTTCGGCGTGGTGACCGAGTTCCGCTTCGCCACGTTCCCGATCATGGACCTTTCGTTGTTCCGCGCCACGTGGCCGTGGTCGGCCGCGGCCACGGTCGTGCCGGCGTGGATGGAATGGTCGTCGTCCGGGCCGGACGAGCTTTGGTCCAACTGCCTGCTCGAGGCCTACCCGGGGGCCGCGACCCCGTACGTCCGGGTGGGAGGGTCGTGGGCGGGGACCGCCGCCGACGCTCAGGCCCAGCTGTCCAAGCTGGTCAACGCCGTGGGGGCGCCGTCCAGCCAGTCGGTCGGCGAGAACGGCTTCGAGGACGCCATGTACATCGAAGCGGGGTGCCAGGGCATGTCCGAGGCCGCCTGCCACCAGGTCGGCAAGTACCCCGGGGGCACGTTGCCCCGTATGGTGAGCCTGGCCAGGTCCGACATCTTCAACGCCCCGCTGAGCGCCGCCGGCGTTCGTGCCCTGCTGGCGGGTGTGGAAGAACGCCAGGGCCAGGGCGGTACCGGTGGCGCTGTCCTGGACTCCTGGGGCGGTGCCATCAGCCGGGTGGCGCCGGGCGCGACCGCCTTCGTGCACCGGCGGGCGCTGGCCTCGGCGCAGTACGTGGCCGAGTTTCCCGCCGGCGTGGCGACCGGCACCGTGAGGGCGGCCGCCCGCTGGATGAACAGCTGGTACGCCTCCCTGCGCTCGTACGTGAGCGGCGAGGCCTATCAGAACTACATCGACCCCGCCCTGGCCGACTGGGCACACGCCTACTACGGGGCCAACCTTCCCCGCCTCCAGAAGGTCAAGGCCAAGTGGGACCCCGATGGCGTATGGCGCTTTGCCCAGAGCATCCCGCCCCCGCCATAGTTAGCCGTCGCCCGACACTCAGTTCTCCAGGCGCAGGGCCTGAATGAACGCCTCCTGTGGCACCTCGACCCGCCCGATATTTTTCATGCGCTTCTTGCCCTCTTTCTGCTTCTCGAGGAGCTTGCGCTTGCGGGAGATGTCGCCGCCGTAGCACTTGGCCAGCACGTCTTTGCGTTTGGCCTTCACGGTTTCCCGGGCCACCACCTTGCCGCCGACGGCCGCTTGGATGGGGACGTCGAAGAGCTGGCGGGGGATCAGCTGGCGCAGTTTTTCGGTCATCCGCCGCCCGTACTCCATCATGTCGGAGCGGTGGATGATGGCGCTGAAGGCGTCGACGGGCACGCCGTTGAGCATGATGTCTATCTTCACCAGCTCGCCTGGAGAAAAGCCCGCCGGTTCGTAGTCGAGGCTGGCGTAGCCCTTCGTCCGGCTTTTCAGCGCGTCGAAAAAGTCCATCACCACTTCGGCCAGCGGGATCCGGTAGACGAGCTCGACCCGTTCGGGCGATATGTACTCCATGCGCACCATTTCGCCCCGCCGGGCCTGGCAAAGCTCCATCACCGTCCCCGTGTTTTCGGACGGCAGGAGGATGGTGGCGTTGATGAAGGGCTCCTCGATGAGCTCTATTTTCTGCGGGGCCGGCATCTCGGCCGGGCTGTGCATGCGCATCTCGGTCCCGTCGGTCAGCTTGGCCACGTACTCGACGCTGGGGGCGGTGGCGATCAGGGATAGGTCGAACTCACGCTCCAACCGCTCCCGGACGATGTCCATATGGAGAAGGCCGAGGAAGCCGCAGCGGAACCCGAAGCCGAGGGCAGCCGACGTCTCCGGCTGGTAGGAGACTGAGCTGTCGCTGAGCCGCAATTTCTCCAGGGCGTCCCGCAGCGACTCGAACTCGTCCCCTTCTATCGGGTAAAGCCCGCAGAAAACCATGGGTTTTGGCTCCTGGTAGCCCTCCAAGGCCTTCTCCGCAGGGTGCGCCGCCTCGGTCACGGTCTCACCGCTGCGGGCTTCGCCTACGTCCTTTATGCCTGCGATCACGTAACCGACTTCGCCCGGGCCCAGGTTTTGCACCGGGGTCGGGACGGGCAGGCGAACGCCGAGTTCTTCGACCTCGTGGGTGCGGCCAGTTTGCATGAACCGCAGCTTCATCCCCGAGGTGAGCACGCCGTTGAAGACCCGGAGAGAGCTCACCACGCCCCGGTACTGGTCGTAGTACGAGTCGAAAATGAGCGCCTGCAGCGGGGCCGCCGGGTCGCCCGCGGGGGGAGGGATGCGAGCGCATATGGCGTCCAGCAGTTCGGGGACCCCTGCGCCCGTCTTGGCCGAGACCTGCAGGATCTCCGATGCGGCCACGCCCAGCACGGCCTCGATCTCGGCCGCGCAGCGTTCGGGGTCGGCGGCGGGCAGGTCGATCTTGTTGAGCACGACGACGAGCTCGAGGTCGTGCTCCAGGGCCAGGTAGGCATGGGCCAGGGTCTGGGCCTCGATGCCCTGGGCGGCGTCGACCAGCAGCACGACCCCCTCACAGGCGGCCAGGCTGCGGCTCACCTCGTAGCCGAAGTCCACGTGGCCGGGAGTGTCGATGAGGTGGACCGTGTAGCCCTTCCAGTAGACGCGGACGTTTTGGGCCTTGATGGTGATGCCCCGTTCCCGCTCGATGTCCATCGAGTCCAGGTACTGGTCCCTCATGTCGCGCGCGTTCACCGCACCGGTCAGTTCGAGGATGCGGTCGGAGAGCGTCGACTTGCCGTGGTCGATGTGGGCCACGATCGACAGGTTGCGGATCTTGTCCGGCGCCGTGGGGGAGGAGGGCAGTATGGTCATCGCGTCGCAGCTCTCAGTCTCGCTTAACGGCCAGTGCCCTCAAAGCTGCTAACCTTCAAGACCCTGTGGCGAACATCAAGAGCCAGATAAAGCGTATCGGCACCAACGAGAAGCGCCGTCTTCGTAATAAGGCGGCAAAATCCGAGGTGAAGACCAGGATCAAGACAGCCATGGTCGCACTTGAGGGTGGCAGCGAGACCGCGCCCGAAGACCTTCGCATGGCCGTGAAGAGGCTCGACAAGGCGGCGTCCCGCGGCATCATTCACCGCAACCAGGCCGCCAACCGGAAGTCCTCGTTGATGCGTCAAGCGGCCCGGGCGGCTGCTTCCGCGGAGGCCACGGCCGAAGTCGGCTGAGCGGCGGGTGCCGGCGGACACGCCCGGCGCCACCTAACGGCGTCTCTGGTTCCCACTGATGGCAGGCGTGCCTGTCCTGGAGACGCGCGTGCGCGAGAGCCGGCAGAGGCGGGCCACCAGGACCTCCAGGACGAGTCCAGGGGGTAGGTCGACCTTGCCCTTGAGGGCCAGCTCGGCGTCGGCCAAAGCCATGATGGCGTCGCCGGTGCCGCGGGGCCCGAGCCGCCGGGCCGCGTCGAGAGCTTTGCGGGCGGGGAACGTACTGCGCCCTTTGGGCACCCCCAAGGCCCGTGCCGCCTCCGCTTCGGAGGTGATGGCAGGCGACTGCAGCCGCAGGACGTTGCCGAAGTGGCGGTGCAGGATGGCCAAGACGACCAGCGGGTGGCGGTCGCCGGCGGCGAGCAGGCGGTGGAGCACCCTCAGGGCCGTCTCGGTCTCGCCGTTGTCGATGGCCTCGGTCAGATCCCAGGGTGGTACCGAGCCGGGCTCGCCCAGGTAGGGCCTCAGGTGCTCCTCGTCGATGCGGGCCCCGTGGCCGTAGGCGGCCTCCAGGGTGGCCAGCAGGGCGGTCAACCGGTCGAGGTCTTCCCCCAGGTGCTCCTCGACCAAGGCGGCAGCCGCCGGCGCCAACTTGACCGGGGCGTGGGCCAGTCGCTGGCTGAACCAACCGTGCGCCTCGCGGTTGCTGACGTCGGTGTTGAGGACCGTGGCTCCGGGCGCTTGTTTGAAGGCGTTGACGAACTTGGCCGGCAGATTGCCGCCCCCACTGGCGACCACCAGCCGGGTCGTTGGCAGCGGGTCCTCCAGGTAAGCGGACAGGGGCTGAAGCTGGTCGGCGGTGTGGCTGCCGGCATCGCGTAGCACCACGACGCGCCGGTCGGCCAGGAACGGAGGTGTGGCGCAGGCGTCGACGACCACTCCGAGGTCCAGGTCCTCTCCGCTGTAGTCTTCCAGGACCAGCGACCTGTCGACCCCCTCCACCAGCTGGCTGACCAGGTTGCTCACCGCCTCTGCCACCAGGGACGGGTTGTCACCGGTGATGAGCCAGGCCAGGCGTTCCGGGGCGGCCCCCACCGCCTCGCCGCTCAACGTGCCTCCTCGGACCGGCCATCCTCGGACCGGGCCTCCAGGATGGCGGCCAGCATGTCCCGCACCCGGCACGTGCCCCGCACGTCGTGGGCGCGCACGACCCGGCAGCCCAGGGTGATGCCCAAGGCATGTGCGGCGGCCGTCGCCTCCCGGCGTTCGGTGATCTCCAGGTCGAGGATGACCCCGAGGAAGGTCTTGTTGGACGCGGACAGCAGGAGGGGGTAGCCCAGGCCGGCCAGGGCGGCCGACGAACGTAGTAGCTCCAGTGACTGGCCCGCTGTCTTGCCCAGGTCCAGCCCGGCGTCCACCACCACTCGCTCGGGCGGGATGCCCGCCGCCAGGGCCCGCTCTGCACGGTCGAGAAGGAAAGCGCTGACCTCGCCCACCAGGTCGGTGTAGACGGGCTCGGGGTCGGGGACCCGGGGAGCCAGGCGGATGTGGGTGGCCACCACTGCCGCCCCGTGCGCCGCCGCCACCCGCAAGTACTCGGGGTCGGCGAAGCCGCTGATGTCATTGCCGAGCACGGCGCCGGCCCCGTACGACTCCTCTGCCACCGATGCCCGCCAGGTGTCCACCGAGACGGGCAGGTCGAACCGTTCCACCAGGCCCACCACGGCGGGCAGGAGCCGGTCCATCTCCTCGCTCTCAGTCACTTCGGGCCCGGGACCGGCCTTGACGGCGCCGACGTCGAGGATGTCGGCCCCCTCCGCCACGATCTGGTCGGCGCGGGCCCAGAAGGCGTCCCAGTCCCAAGTGGCCCCTTTGTCGAAAAAGGAGTCGGGCGTCCGGTTGAGTATGCCCATGACCAGGGCCCGGTGGGCGATGTCGTAGCGCCGGCCCCCGAGGTCGAGCGTGGTGGCCGGGGGAGCGGGAGTGGGCATGGCGCCAGCCACGGTAGTCGCTGCCACCGACGGCTTCCCGAGCCCGAGCCCGGCCTCAGAACAGGCGGCTTCAGAACAGGCGAGCCGTCAGGGCCTTGCGGTAGGTGGCTACCCTGGGGTCGTCGGGGCCCATGAGCTCGAGCAGGTCGAGGTACTCCTGGCGGGCGGCAGGGTCGGCCTTGACCAGCTCCAGGAGGGCGTCGAGCTTGGCCGTGACCGCGGCCGCCCCTTCGGCAGCCTCGTCGCCCACCCTGGCCTGGGCTTGCAGGCGGCGGACGTCGGCCGTTTCCGGTATACGTTCGAGCAGCTGGAGAGCTTCCTTGCGACCGGCGCCGTCGCCCTGGTCGACCAGCAGGGTGGCCAGGGAAATGATGACCGTCGTGTTGGCCGGCTCGAGCTCCAGGGCTTGGCGCAGGGAGGCTTCGTCACCCGCCGCCACCAGAATGTCCGCTTCGGTAGGGGCCGGTGCCACCTCGGCCAGCCAGGCCCGCACCGCCGCCTCGGGCTGAGCGCCGACGAAGCTGCTCACGACGCGCCGGTCTTTAAGGGCATAGACCGCGGGGATCGACTGGACCTGGAAGGTGGCCGAAACGCGCGGGTTGGCGTCCACGTCGACCTTGGTCAGGACCACTTCGCCCGCTCTTTCTGACACAAGTTTCTCCAGGACCGGTCCGAGAGTGCGGCACGGCCCGCACCACGAAGCCCACAGGTCGACCACGACCGGGACCTGCGTGGAACGCTCCAGGACCTCCGCCTCGAAGGTCGTGTCGGTTACGTCTATCGCTACTGTCATCTTTCCTCCGGCGCTCACGCCACTTGCTCGCTCGGTCGGCCAGCCTGGTAGGTATAGCGTCCCAAGCTAACGTGACATTCCCAAAGTTCGCTCTTCGGAGAGCAGGATGACTCTCGCTTCGATCACCAACTGGCCCCAACTCGATCGCCCGGCACTCGTGCTCGGCCTCGAGGGCTGGGTCGACGCCGGGTATGCGGGGGGCACCGCCATCACCGCCCTGCTGGAGTCCACCCCCCACGAGGTGGTGGCCACCTTCGACGCCGACGCCCTGCTCGACCACCGGTCCCGGCGTCCCACCCTGCGCATATCTCACGGCATCCACGGCCCGTTGGCCTGGCCCGAGCTGCGCCTGCTCTCCGCCACCCAGACGGGCGGGCGCAGCCTGCTGGTGCTGACCGGCCCCGAGCCGGACCTGCGTTGGCACGAATGGAGCGCCGAGGTTGTCGCCCTGGGCCTGCGCCTGGGCGTCGAGCTCGTGGTCGGGCTCGGCGCCTTCCCCGCCCCCGTGCCCCACACCCGTGGCGTGAGGTTGGCCGCCACCGCCAACAGCGAAGAACTGGCGGGCAAGGTCGGCTTCCTGCCCGCGGCCATGGACGTGCCCGCTGGGGCTCAGGCCGTGCTGGAGGTGGCGTTCGGCGAGGCCGGTATACCCTCGGTGGGCGTCTGGGCCCGTGTGCCCCATTACGCCGCCGGCACCCCTTACCCCGAGGCGGCGGCCGCCCTGCTGGACGAGCTGGCCTCGTTGACGGGCGTAACGATCAATACCGAACTGCTGCACCAGGCCGGCCGGCGGGCGCGGGACCAGATCCAGGCCCTGATCGAGGCCAGCGAGGAGCACTCGGCCATGGTCCGCCAGCTCGAGGAGCAGCACGACGCCGAGGTGGGCATGTCCGCCACCGGCTTCAACCACATCCCCACCGGCGACGAGCTGGCCGCCGAACTGGAGCGGTTCCTACGCGGCGAAGGGCACTAGGGGCGCCTCAGGCGCCATTAGACCACGGTCCGTCAGACCACGATGTTGACGAGCTGAGGCGGCCGGGCGATCACCCGGGCCGGTGAGCGGCCACCCAGGGCGGCGGCGACCTTGAGGGACGCCAGGGCGACGGCGACGACTTCCTCCTCGGTGGCCGAGGCGGCGACCTCGATCCGGTCCTTCAGCTTGCCGTTCACTTGCACGACCAGGGTCACCAGGTCCTCGGCCAACATGGAGGGGTCGGCCTCGGGCCACGGCCGGGAGTGGAGGCGCTCGCCCGCTCCCTTCCGGCGCTCCCACAGCTCGGCGGTCACGTGCGGGGCCATGGGGGCGAGCAGCAGCAGCAGCGTGTCGACCGACTGCTCCAAGACGTCCCGGCGGGCGCCGGCCGGGGACTGGACGTAGCGGTACAGGACGTTGGTGTGCTCGCGCAGGGCGGCCACTGCCGTGTTGTACGACCAACGCTCGAAGTCCCTCGTCACCCGGTCGATGAGCTTGTGGGTGGCCTTGGTCACCTCGTCGTCGGCCCCCGTGGCCTGGCGGTCGACGCCGGCGGCGCCCTCAGCTTCGCCCGTCGCCAGCCGCCAGACGCGGTCCAGGAAGTGGCGGCAGCCATCTATGACCTCGTCGGTCTGGTCGGTCCAATCGAAGTCGTCGGCCGGGGGACCGACAAACAGATGGAATAGACGCAGCGAATCTGCGCCCACCGTGTCGAAGTACTTCTCGGGCGAGATGAGGTTACCCTTCGACTTCGACATCTTGGTCCCGTCCATGCGGATCATGCCCTGGGTGAACAGGCGCTTGAACGGCTCCCTCAGCTCTTTGCCCGACAGCCCCAGGTCGGCCAGGGCACGGGTGTAGAAGCGGGCGTAGAGAAGGTGCAGGATGGCGTGCTCGATGCCGCCGATGTACTGGTCCACCGGCATCCAGCGCGCCGCGGCCTTGATGTCAACCGGTTCGTTCTCGTCCCACGGGTCGCAAAAGCGCAGAAAATACCAGGACGAATCGACGAACGTGTCCATGGTGTCGGTCTCGCGTTCGGCGCGGCCGCCGCAGCGAGGGCACGTCGTCCAGAGGAAGTCGGGGTCGTAGCGCAGCGGCGACTGCCCTGTGGGCAGGAACTCGACGTTGTCGGGCAGCAGCACCGGCAGCTGGTCCTCGGTCAGCGCCACGATGCCATCGTCGGGGCAGTACACGACGGGCATGGGGCAGCCCCAGTAGCGCTGGCGGGAGACCAGCCAGTCCCGCAGGCGGTACTGGACGGTGCGCTTGCCGGTACCGTTTTTCTCCAGCCACGCCGTGGCCATGGCTTTGGCGGCCGCAGTGTCGACGATACCGTTCAGCCATTCGCTGTTTATCCTCGGCCCATCGCCCGTGTAGGCCTCGCCCTCCCAGCCCTCCGGCGGCTGCACCGTCCTCAATATGGGCAGGCCGTAGGCGTTGGCGAAGTCCCAGTCACGCTGGTCCTCGGCGGGCACGGCCATGATGGCGCCCGTGCCATAGCCCATGAGGACGTAGTCGGCCAGGTAGATGGGGACTTCCTCGTTGTTGAACGGGTTTATGGCGTAGGCGCCGGTGAAGATGCCCCGCTTGTCGAGGGACGCCTCGGACGATTGGCGTTCGAACTCCGGCTCCTGGCGGACGCGCTCGACGAAGGTCGCCACGGCCTCCCGGCGATCGGGGGCAACGATCGCCTCGACCAGGGGGTGCTCGGGGGCCAGGACCACGAAGGTCATGCCGAAGGCGGTGTCGGGGCGGGTGGTGAAGACTTCGATGCGGTGGTCCGTCCCGGCGATGGCCATGTCGAACTGGGCGCCCTCGGACCGGCCGATCCAGTTGCGCTGCATGGTCTTGACCCGCTCGGGCCACTCCAGGTCCTCCAGGTCGGCCAGCAGCTCGTCGGCGTAGGCGGTGATGCGGAAGAACCACTGCTCCAGGTCCTTTTTCACCACCAGGTCGCCGCTGCGCTCGCATGTCCCGTCCGCCCGCACCTGCTCGTTGGCCAGCACGGTGGCGCAACCCGGGCACCAGTTGACGGGCGCCTTTTTGCGGTAGGCCAGCCCGGCCTCCAGGAAGCGCAGGAAGATGACCTGGTTGAAGCGCATGTAGATGGGGTCGTGGCTGCGCACCACCCGGCGCCAGTCGTAACCCGCGCCCAGCCGGCGCAGCGAGCTCTGCAGCTCGGCTATGCGGGCCTCGGTGAAGGGGCGGGGGTGGGCGCCGGTCTTGATGGCGGCGTTCTCGGCCGGCAGGCCGAAGCTGTCGAAGCCGATCGGGCTGAGCACGGAGAAGCCCTGCATGGTGCGCCAGCGGACGTTGAGGTCGCCGAAGGTGTAGTTGCGCACGTGGCCCTGGTGGGCGGCGCCGCTGGGGTAGGGGTACATGCACAGCACGTAGAAGGGCGGCCGAGGGTCGTCGTTGGCCACTTCGTAGGCGTGTTCCTCGGCCCACCGGGACTGCCAGCGGCTCTCGATCTCCGGTGCGTCGTAGGCGTAGATCATGGCTCCCCAGGGTACGCGAAACGGCGCCGGCCCCCGCTTCCGGGCCGCAGCCGCTCCCGGCCGCAGCCGCCTCCAGGCCGCACCTGCTGTACCTTGCCTGTTGTGGCAGGAGCGGCGACTACCCTCACGATAGGCCTGGGCAACCAGCTCTACGAGGTCGTCGCCGGAGAGGGCCTGACCTTCGGGCGGTCGCCGCGCACCACGCTGTGCCTGGACGCCACCGACCTCGGCATCTCCCGGGTGGCAGGCTCGCTCGAAGCCGACGCCGGGGTGTGGTGGCTGGTCAACAAGAGCACCGTCCGCCCCCTTGAGGTCGTCGACGACGTGGGCATCCGCACCGTCCTGCCCCCGGGCCGGCGCCTGGCCGTCACCGCCCCGATCACCGTGATCGTGGAAGGGGCCACCCGCCGTCACGCCCTCACCATCGACCTGCCCGACGAGGCCCAGGACAGCTCCTCCGGCGGCCCGGTCTCCGGTCCCCAGGTCGAGGGCAACCCCACCCGGGCCGCCTCCGACGTCGCCCTTACCTCGGCGGACAAGCTGGCCTTGGTGGCGCTGTTCTCGGGGTACCTGGAGCCCTTCCCGAGGTACGACCCCCACCCCAAGAGCTACGCCGACGCTGCCGCCCGCCTCGACTGGCCCCGCACCACTCTCGTGAAGAGGGTCGAGTACATGCGCACACGCCTGACCAACGCCGGCGTGCCCAACCTCCTGGGGGACAACGCCCTCCAGCACCTGGCCGAATGGGCGCTGGCCACCGGTCTCATCGGCCGCGCCGACCTAGCCCTCCTGCCTCCCCGATAGGTCTTTCGCCCGAGCCCCGCCTCGCGCCGCGGATAGCCGCTGTGGCCGTCGGATGGCCGTCGGCGGCTACTCTGCTAGTCTCAAAAGTCACCTTCGGGGGCGTAGCTCAGTTGGTAGAGCGCTTGCATGGCATGCAAGAGGTAGCCGGTTCGATCCCGGTCGCCTCCACCGGATAAGCCCTGGTCAGAGCCAATCTTTGACCGGGGCTTTCTCGCGTCCCACCCGACGTAGCCACTTTCAGCGTAGCCTTTGGGGTAGTTGGCTACGTCCGAGCAAAGGGAGGTCGTGAGGGTGGCCCAGCGGGCGACGGTCAGGTGGAACGAGGGGAAACAGCGCTGGATGGCCTGGGCCCGCTTCCCCGACGGCTCTCGTAGAAAAGTCGAGCGGGTCGACAAGGCTGACGCCGAGAGTGACCTGAACGAGCTGTTGGCGCTGCGGGCCGCAGACGGCGAGCCGTCGCCCCGCCGCGAGCGGCTGGTGACCTTCAACGAGGTGCTGGACACCTGGCTCGGTGCCGGCTGTCCCAGCGCAACGCCGGGCGGGCGGGCCCGGCACGCCCGCCTGAAGTCCGATGCCACGATCGACAACGCCAACCGGCTGCTCAAGGGGCACGTGCGCCCGGCGATCGGGCCATTGTGGGTGGACCGCACCCAGACGGCCCGGATCGAGCAGCTCTTCGCCGAGATGGCCGAGGCCGGCTACGCCACCAGCACGATCGACCATACCTGGGACTATCTCAACCAGGCGTGCCGCTACGCGCTGCGCCAACACCGAGTCAAGGCCAACCCGGCCCAGGACGTGCTGCTCCCCGAAGCGCGCCCGGCCAAGGAGCGCAAGGCGCTCACGATCGACCAGGCCCGCCAGATCCTGTTCCAGGCGATCCCCGAGGACCGCAACCCGGCCATGTGGTTGACCGGGCTCATGTGCGGGCTCCGGCCCGGCGAGCTGGCCGGGCTGCGCTGGCCGTACGTGGACATCGACGGCGACGAGCCGGCGATCGAGGTTGCCGAGCGCGCCCAGGAGGTCAGCCAGAAGTACGTGGGACAGGCGAAACCGAAGACGAAGCGGTCCCAGCGGCGGATCGGCCTGCACCCCCTCCTCGTCGCCGCCCTGCACGGCCACCGCCACGACATGCAGATCCTCGGCCGCTACGACCCCGACAGCTTCGTGTTCTGCACCCGCAACGGCACCGCGTTCCTGCTGAGGAACCTGCGCAAGGACTTCCGTACGCTCTGCGGCCGAGCCGGCCTGGGTGAGGACTGGACGACCTACGAACTGCGGCACTCGTTCGTGTCGCTGGTCGCGGACCAGCTCGACGACCTGGTCAAAGTGGCGGACTTGGCCGGTCACCGGGACACCCGCACGACCCAGGGTTACCGCCACCCCGTCCGTTCCTCGCTACCGCACGCTATCCAGGCGTGGGAGGCGTTGCTCTCCAAGCACGCCGCAGCCTCGTAGGCGCGGGCTCACGTGACCGTGCCGCTCGCCGCGGGGCAGGAAGAGGAGGTTCGTCCGCCCCGGAGAATGGCGGCCCAACCCGTTTACGCTGAAGAAGCAGGCGAGCGGTTCGAGGAGGACTGAATGCGCGCACCATGGGATAAGCCGTGGCACGTCGGGGAGGTTGACCCTGCCGTCGTCGAGCGGCTGGCCATCGCGCACGCGCCTTACCAAGAGGCCGTAGAGATGGGCGTCGATATCATCAGTGACCCCCACGCCGAAGACGATGACGGGTACAACTGGACCGTGCTCAGCCGTGCTCGGGACGTACACGACGTGGCTCCCGGCTCGACCGTGGTGATGGGGAGCGTGATCGGTAGCTACCTAGCCAAGGTCGTCGCCTGGGACTTCGAGGTCAGCGGCACCGACCCGATCGTTGTGCTCGACCTGCTGCCGGTCACCCCCAGATCGGTCGCGGACGCGCTCGCCCGGGCCGGGTCGCCGGCAGCCTGAAACCTCAGCTGGGGTAGCTCACTGTCGAGCCTTGCGGTTGGGCCTGGTGGGCTCAGCGGGCGGTGGCGATTGGTAGTCGGCGTCGCTGAGTTGTTCGGCCACGAGGCCGCGAACGCCGACGAGGCGGAGGTGGTCGAAGAAGGCGCCGAGCTCGTCGGCGGCCTTGTCGACGCCGTCGCTGTACTGGTCGAGTAGCGCCAGGAGCACCTGTTTGCGGCGTTGGCGGTAGCTGTCCTGGCCAGCAGGGCTGGGTTGGCCGGTCAGGGCCTCCACGGTGCGGGCCGCGGCGGCAGGCTCGTCGATGCCCAACTGGCGCAGGCGTTCGTAGACCGGGCCGAGCTGGTCCTCTCGCCCGAAGACGACCCCGTACAGCTCGCTCACGTAGTTAGAGGTGTGGTACAGCCGGCGGGTGTCCCCGGGCGGAGGGAGGAAGAACCACACCAGGGGGAGGTCGAAAGCCAGGGCGAAGGCGAGGATCTCATGGGCGTCGAACTCCCGCCGCCGGTCCCCCTCGTAGGCCCGTTCGATGGCGGAGATGCTGGCCTGGGGGAGCCGTTGGCCCAAGGACCGTTCCAAGAGCTGCGCCGTCTCCTCCTGGGTCAGGCCCCGCAGTTCGCGGGCGGCTCTGAAGTTGTAGGCGACGACCTCGTTCAGGTCCGCTTCACCGGGGCTGCGGTCGGAGGGGAGCTGGGGCTCGTCGCCCCTGGGTATCCGTCTGCGTCCGACCATGGCCACAACACCCGGGAGATGGAAGGCTTCACCAAAGCCCAGCTGCGGGCGTTCTCCAAGCGCAGCGCCCAGATCGAGTCCGAGCTCGAAGCCAAAGGGGCAATGTACGAGTCACCTACGCTGCGGATGCGGGCCGATGACGAGGCGTCGCTGGCGACCAGGGCAGCCAAGGACCGCTCGCTGACCCCGAGCCTTTTGGCCGGGCGCTGGCAGGGCGAAGCGGGACAAGTGGGGCTGGCCACCGGGGCCGATCTGGACCAAGCCCTCTGCGCGGACCCTGCACGGTCGGGGGCGCCGGGCTGGGACGAGGTCGCCGCCGCCCTGGTCGACCCCGAGACCGGGTTGTGCTCCCGGTCGGCTCGCTTCACCCAGGCGGACGTGGTCGAGCACATATGCGCCCTGTCGGCCGGCCGAATGTCAGTGGAGGAGATCGTGGTCATGGCCGACCGCTTCGTCGGCTCCGACCTGGCCGTGCGCCTGACCCCGGATATTGCGGCGGGCCGGCCCCGGCCGGCGCAGTGGTCGACCGCCGCCCACCGGGCCCTAGAGGACCGCACGCTGGCCCTGATGGGCACCCTGGCCGCTCGCCCCAGCGCGGGGGTCGCGGAGTCCGCCACCAAGGCGGCGCTCGCCGGCGCCCCCGGCCTGGGTGACGACCAGGTGGCCGCCGTGCGGGTGCTGGCCGGCGAGGGCGGGAGCCTCCGGGCCGTGCTGGCGCCGGCCGGCTACGGCAAGACGACCATGCTGCACACCGCCGCCCGGGCTGCCGCCGCCGACGATCGCCCGGTGGTGGCGGTGGCCACCAGTCCTTGCCCGCAGCACCGGAGACGAGACAGCTCCGTCGACCGTATCGAGCGGAGCAAGCACAGCAACGGCTATCACCCGTTCCGGCTACCGTGCCCCCCGGACATTCCGCGCTCGCGTCATGCGGCCGCCCACCGACCGCGAAGGTGAGGGCATCGCGCAAATCATCGTCTGAGCGCACCACTCAGTGGAGAGGGATGCGCTGTTCGGCACCTGTTCGGAGTGGGCTGTCCATATATAGACCCGCACATGAATGTTCGTTGCCGGCGGCCGCTAATCGACCAGGATATTATGCGTGCCAGGACTCGATCATCATGCTTGGAGCTAAGAATACATAACGCTGAATATGCAGCTACTGGTTAGGGAAATGAGCGGATGTGGACCATGCCC
>PMWT01000077.1 GCA_003166025.1 Acidimicrobiaceae bacterium
GCTGGTTCCGCTGCCTGGCCGACCCGACCCGGATCCAGATCCTTAGCCTGCTGGCCAGCGAACGCCGCCCCATGACCGTGGGTGAGATCGTGGCCGCCATGGACGTGGGCCAGTCCACGGTGTCCGAGCACCTACGCCGGTTGGCCGAGACCTGCTTCGTCCACGTCGAGCACCGCGGCACGGCGAGCTTGTTCCTGATCAACGAGCGGTGCATCGAGTGCCTGCCGTCGGCGGCCGAACTGGTGATGGGAGAAGTGGAGGCGGAGGCGCTGCCGACGCCCCGGCCGGGGGCGACCAGCCGGCGCGCTCGTCATGAGGCCCGCCGTCAAGCGGTCCCGACTTGAAACATATGGAGCGGCCCACAGAAGGGCCGGGAAGGGCAGGTAATGATGACATCTGGGACTGATGCCGACGAGCTTCGCGAGAGCGTCCGTCGGCACTATGCGGGATCGGCTCTGGCCGCAATTGCGGCAGAGGCTCCCTGTTGCGGGGGCGCGGGCAGCCGGGCCTTGGCAAGCGAAGGCGTGGCCGCGTTCTACGACGCGGTCCAGCGCGAGGTCCTGCCCGACGCGGCAGTGCTGGCGTCGCTCGGTTGCGGCAACCCCACCGCCGTGGCCGAGCTGGCCGAAGGCGAGACGGTCCTCGACTTGGGCTCGGGCGGTGGCATCGACGTGCTCCTGTCGGCCCGGCGGGTCGGGCCCGCCGGTAAGGCCTATGGGCTCGACATGACCGACGAGATGCTGGGCCTGGCCCGGGACAACGCGGCCAAAGCGGGAGCGGCCAACGTGGAGTTCCTAAAAGGTGTGATCGAGGACATCCCGTTGCCCGCGGGCTCCGTCGACGTCGTGATCTCCAATTGCGTCATCAACCTGTCCACCGACAAGCCGACCGTCTTTGCCGAGATAGCGCGGGTGTTGAAGCCAGGTGGCCGCCTCGGCGTGAGCGACATCGTGGCCGAGGACCGCCTCTCCGCCGCCGAGCGGGCGGAACGAGGTTCGTACGTCGGTTGCGTTGCCGGCGCCCTTTCGCAGAGCGAGTACGTTGCCGGGCTCCAAGCGGCCGGCTTTGAGGAGATCTCGGTGCGGTTCACCCACGAGTTTTCCGACGGCATGCACGCGGCCATAGTGCAGGCGAAAAAGCCCGCGAGGCTCGCAGAAGGCGATAGGCCGGGGACGAGGGCCGGCGCCAACTGATGCCCCAGGCGCGGCCGTGACCGACAGGGGCGAGCTGCATCGCGACCGGCAACGCCACCTTCGAGACGGAGCTGCCTTCCTGGGAAGCCTGGGACAGCTCCCACCTGCCCGCCCACCGCTTCGTCGGGCTGTGCGGCGGCCAAGTGCTCGGCTGGGTGGCGTAAACCCCGTCTCCCCCTCTTCGGGCCCGAGTGGGCCGGCGGGCACCGACGGGCAGCACACGGCCTCGGGCACTCCCATCACTGAACCCCGGTCCGACATCACAACAAACTTCTATTGATAATTATGAATGTATCGAGTACGATAGATACATCAACGGTTGTCGATGATACAGGGAGGTCGACGTGCCCCAAGTACAGCCGGCTCTCAACGTGCCCGCCGTCGACCGGCACATGCGGGCCAAAGAGGGAGGACCACGGTGCCAAACCCAGTAACGATCACAGAGGCTCAGGAGAAACAGCTAAAGGGCTCCGCCCGGCATTTGCACGACAAGTTCCGGGGTGTTTTCGGGCTCGAAACGATCGAATCGTTCGTATTCGACAGCTTCGGCGAGATGGCCGCGAGGGCGACAATCACCACCTGGTTGGTCGTCGGCGCCGAGCGCTATGCCAAAGAGCGGCTGGAAGCCTTGGCCCACTCCCAGAGCGACCTGGAGGACAAGGTCCCGGCCGTGCTGTTCTTGTGCGTGCATAACGCCGGTCGCTCTCAGATGGCGTTGGGCTGGTTCAACCATCTGGCTGGGGACCGGGCCATCGCCTGGTCCGGTGGTTCGGAGCCCGCTTTGGAGATAAACCCGGCGGCCGTAGAGGCCATGGCCGAGGTCGGCGTCGACATCTCCAAAGAGTTCCCCAAGCCGTGGGCCAAGGAGTTCCTCGGTGCGGCCGACGTCGTGGTCACCATGGGGTGCGGCGACTCATGCCCTGTCGTCGCCGGCAAGCGCTATGAAGACTGGGAGCTGGAGGACCCTTCGGGCAAGACCGTGGAACAGGTGCGTCCGGTCCGCGACGAAATCGGGCAACGGGTGACCAGCCTCCTCGACCGTCTCTTGGTCGCTAGCCACGATTAAGGCCCTGGCGGTGCGCGGGCCTCACCGGCTGGCTGCGGTGACGCGCTCGTCGAGCTGTCCAGTGTTCTGGCGGAATGATGATCGAACGATCGCGATGACCCATAGGAGGTTCCCATGACAACGGTTGAAGTGTTCGACCCCCCGATGTGCTGTTCGACAGGAGTGTGCGGGCCCAGCGTCGACCCGGCCCTGGCCACGTTCGCCGCCGACCTGGGGTGGCTGGCGCACCAAGGCGTCCCGGTGGAGCGCCACAGCCTCTCCCAGGAACCAGGGGCCTTTGCCGAAAGCGACCTGGTGCGTCAGCTGCTCGTCGAACATGGGGAAAAGGCGTTGCCGGCAGTGGTCGTCGACGGCGAGCTGCGCTCGTCGGGCCGGTACCCGACCCAGGCCGAGCTGGCCACCTGGGCGCTCGGAAATGGGACGCCCGACGGGCTTGACCCGGCCACGGTCACCGGCACCGGCACCGGCGACATGGAGGCGGAGGTGGTCGGGGCGGAGTGCTCGGATGGGGCATCAAGCCTGGAGACGACCTCATCGAGCTGTTGCGGAGGTGCCGCGTCGGCCACCGAGGTGGCTCTCATCCCCGCACCATCAGCTACGTCGGGATGTTGTGGCTGAGATGGTCGCCGCGCTCGAGGGGCTGGTCCGGGCCGCCCCACGCTTCCTGTTCTTCACCGGCAAGGGCGGGGTAGGGAAAACCTCGACGGCTTCGGCGGTGGCCATTGCCCTAGCTGACCGGGGACGCCGCGTGCTGCTGGTGTCGACCGACCCGGCCTCCAACCTCGACGAGGTGCTAGGCCTCGCGCTGGGCCCGGCACCACGCCAGGTCCCCGGGGCGCCTGGGCTCGACGCCCTGAACATCGACCCGTTGGCTGCTGCAGCCGCCTACCGGGAGAGGGTCGTTGGCCCCTACCGGGGAGCCCTGCCCGCCTCGGTGCTCGCCGGCATCGAGGAACAGCTGTCGGGGGCGTGCACCGTCGAGATCGCCGCCTTCGACGAGTTCACCGCCCTGCTGGCGGGCCCCGGTGCCACCGAGGGCTACGACCACGTTGTGTTCGACACCGCGCCCACCGGGCACACCCTGAGGTTGCTGTCGCTGCCCCGGGCATGGGACGAGTTCATCAGTACCAACACTGTCGGCACCTCGTGCCTCGGGCCGCTGTCGGGCCTGGCCAACCAGCGCGACCGGTACCGCTGCGCACTGGCCACCCTGGCCGACCGCGCCCAGACGGTACTGGTACTCGTGTCGCGCCCCGACGTCTTGGCGCTGGGCGAGGCGGCTCGGGCGGCCCGTGAGCTAAAGGCGCTGGGCATCGCCAACCAGCGCCTGGTGGTCAACGGGGTGTTCCAAGCCGGGGCTACTGCCGACCCGCTGGCGGTGTCGCTCGCCGCCCGGGCGAGCGAAGCACTGGCGGCGCTGCCGGCTGAGCTTGCGGGCCTGGTCCGCGACGAGGTGCCACTGTTGGCGTGGAGCCCCGTAGGTGTTGACGGGTTGCGCTCGCTCCTGTTCGGCGGCCCGCCCGAGCAGCTGGCTGGTCCGGTGGGGCTAATGGTCGCAGCTCCCGGCGCAGGGACGGTCTCACTGGCGGAACTGGTCGACCAGGTGGCCGAGCGCGGCCGGGGGCTTGTCCTCACGATGGGCAAGGGCGGGGTCGGGAAGACAACTTTGGCGGCGGGGATCGCTGTCGAACTGGCGCGCCGGGGCCACCCGGTGGAGCTCACTACCACCGACCCGGCCGCCCACGTCGCCGCCGTGATGGGGGCTGACGCCGGCGGCCTGAGCACGCTGCGGGTGAGCCGTATAGACCCTGAACAGGTCACCGCTGCCTATACCGCCGAGGTCCTGGCCGAGGCCGGAGCAGGGATGGACGCGCCCGCCCGGGCCGTGCTCGAAGAGGACCTGCGCTCGCCGTGCACGGTCGAGATCGCCGTGTTCCGCGCCTTCGCCCGCACGGTGGCGTCGGCCACGGACCGTTTCGTCGTGCTCGACACCGCCCCCACCGGCCACACCCTTCTCCTGCTCGATGCCACCCGTGCCTACCATCGCGAGGTCGGCCGCCAGGGCGGCGCCGCACCGCCCGAGGTCGAGACACTGCTGGACCGGCTAACCGACCCCGCCTTTACGTCGGTGTTCATCGTCACCCTTCCTGAGGCCACCCCGGTCCACGAGGCCGCCTCCCTCCAGGAGGACCTCCGCCGGGCCTGCATCGAGCCCACTGCCTGGATCGTCAACCAAAGCCTGGCGGCCACCGCCGTCAGCGACCCTGTGCTCGTGGCCAGAGCGTCGGCCGAGGTCCGCTACATCGACGAGGTCGCCACCCGCCACGCGTCACGCGTGGCGATCGTGCCCCTCCTGGCCGAGGCGCTAACCGGTGCCGCCGGAGTGGCACTCCTGCTCGGGGCGAGGGCCGTAGCTCAGACATGACCCCTGCCGAGCGGTGCCATCGGTCCTTTGAGTTCGGCTTGACCGTGAACCACGGACATACTGGCTGATCTGCTCGACAAACGATGGCTGTAGGAATACGCCTCAAGCTCCCGTGCGTCGTGGGACTCGAGAACGTCGGGCGAGCCCGAGCCCAAGCCGCCGCTCCTGGCGCATCTCTGGCCCCGGGGGCGACTCTGGAGAGCGTCGATTCCATTGAGTCGTAGGTCCGCGCGGTCCGGGGCGAGGACCTTCTCGAGGTAGGCGATAAGGCTCCAGATAGGCGACCGGGCGCGGCCGGGGCAATGATCCGGGCCAGCTCGTCCTTTACATGGCCGGCACAGCTTCGGGCGCAACGAACTTGCAGGTTTCGTAGAGCCTCTTCGACTATCTTTGGGTCACGAAACCCTCCCGGCCACAGGAGGCCTTATGCACCCCCCTCACACCCAGGGCCCCGCCGGGGTGCCCTGCCAAGGGCATCCCAACCACCTAAGCCTTCGGAACAGGCGCTCTCGGTTCCGGTTCAGTCCGATGTGGAGGCCAGCCAGGTTGTTTGCCATCGGCGCGGTTTTCTGTCTGATCGCGCTTTTCGCCCCCGCCGGGGCCACCGCCGTCGGGGTCGCGCCCGCCGGGGAGGCGCCGGGCCTGGATGTCGGGCTTCTCGGAGGCGTTGCCCTGTTCGGCGAGGCCAAGGTCCCGCTGAGCGCCCCTAGCCGAGCAGCGGGCATAGCAGCGACCTCGGGCGGGAGCGCCTGTCCGCTTCCCCTGACCCATGACACCTACGACGGGTTCCACATCGGAGTGCCGTCCGGGTGGTACCTCTCCACCCTCCAGGGGGCGATCGCGGTCAGTGCCAGCCCATCGGGCACGCTCGGTTCGCTGCTTTACCCGGCACTGCTTACCAAGGGGCTCACCGCGACCAGTTTCTTTTCGTCCTATATGCGCTACCAGCAGCGCCTGGTAAGCCAAGAAGGGGGCTCCCTCAGCTTCCAATTGGGCCAGCCACGAGGAGGGCTGCCAACAGCGTCCATAAGCCTGAGCTCCGGCCAAACCCACCTACGGGGCGGAGCGACCGTCATGGTCCTGCCGCTCAGGACCCAACTGGCGTCCCAAGAGGCCGTCTTCTTCGCCTATTGGGCACCGACGGCAAGCCTCTCCGCCAACGCGGGCCTTTTGACCGCGATCGGGCGCTGTTATGGGCCGGAGAGGGCCGACCTGTTCCAGGTCTTCCAAGACCAGGTCTTCACCTACATCATGCCGCCGCGCTGGACGGTCCTTGATGAGGGCCAGGACGACATCGACCTCCGAGGCCCGCAGGCGTCACGCGTGAGCTACGTGCTTTACGGGATCCTGCCCGGGAACGGGGTCAGCTCTCCCCAGACCGCCATCACTTATATATTTGGGAAACTGGGTATCACGGTCACAGGTGTACTTAGTACGGAAGTGTTCTCCAACCGGGACGCGTACCAGGCAGAGGAGTACTTGGAGTTCACCGCCCAGTGGGCAGGCGTGGCCGTCCACGGGCTGGTCTTTGTGGGCACCGACACCTCTACCAGCGGGACCTACGGGGCCATGCGCCTGGCGACGGCGCCAACCGCCCTGTGGAGCTCTCTTAACGGGGGCATGATCCAGATGATGGGGGCCATCCAGCACAACTTCACTCAGGACTTGCAGTCGCTCCAGGCGCTGAACCACCAGTGGCAGGATTTCAGCGGCCAAGTGGCCAACTTTGACGACACCCTCAACAGCCAGCAGTTGGTCCAGGACCCGAGCACTGGAGGCTATTACGAAGCACCCTATTCCTCGTACATAGCGGACGGTCCCGACGGCCCCGGCTACTACCTCCCCAATGGCCAGCGGCTAAACCCCGTGGAGCGGCCATAGGCAACCAGTCGGCGGCACGCCACGTGGTGTTCGAGACGCTGGCCAACCCGGACCTCCACCCCTAGCCCAGGTACTGACGTGATGATTTTTCTTGCATTGGGTTTTTCCCTTTGTCGTAAGGGTTGTGGCTCGTTATCCCCGAGTGCGCCAACGCTCCGCCCCTTAGGGCAGAGCGAGGTCCCCGACTTCTTGGTCGTAGTTGCTACCGGTTTGCGGCTCGTGGTGGCTGGGACCGGCTGTGCCGGGGCGTTGGCCTTCGGTAGGAACAGAATGGCGAGGACGGCTCCGGCCAGGGCGATCCCGGCAGATACGAAGAACGCCGCGTGCATGCCCTGTACGAAGGCGCTCCGGACCGCTCCGACCAGCACGGTCGAATGAAGTGCCTTCGCGACCGCTACGCCTCCGAAGACGCTCTGGCGGGCCGCCGTTGCCGCAGGCGCCGACAGGTGGCTCAGATTGAGGTGGGCGATGTAGCCGGCGCCGACGACACTGCCGAGGATGGCGATGCCCAACGGCCCACCGACCTGTGGTGGCCGCCAGTGTGGGTAGGGTTAAGGCGCTGGATCGTGCTTTCCACTCCCGCCTTAGCGGCCTGGTACGTCGCCGGCTCGCCCACTTGAACTCCAGCCCGATGACGGGGACGGCGAAGGTGACCAACCATGAAGGCGACGAAGAAGCCGCCACGACCGGTGGTTCCGAGAAGCTGTCCTATGCATCCGCCCCCCGGGTGCCGGCGCCCTTGCTCCAGGCTTCTGCCGCTGCCAGTGCCATGTCCTTGGCGTCGGCAAGCCTCCAGAAGGCTTCTTTGGGCGACCGAATGACCCTGCCGGCGAGGCGCAGCCTTCCCCTCCCGTCTCCCACGGGCAGGTTCCAGGTAATCGTCGCCAGTGAGCCCCGTGCCGGCTCGTCATCGTCTTCCAGCACGACAACATTCGGGTACTCGATCCAGCGATAGGTCATCCGCTCTCCCCTCGGCATTCCCTCGTCACAAGTGTAGTGGGAGGGCGGTTTCTGGTGCCAGGGCTCATAAATCAAGGGCCGTTGGTCCCCGACCGTTAGGGTCTTTGGTCACCCTAGGATCACCCGGAGCGACGTGGTCGTGAACGGAATGGGCCCGATGGGCCATGCCCGCGCTTGGGGACCAAGTCTCGCCCAGTGCGCCAGCCCGGGGCGCTGCGCGCAGCCGCATCGTTAGCCGTCTGTACCGGAGCCTACAATGGCGCTCATATCGAGCCGTCCGCCGTCGCTGGAGGCGTTGTCCGCTTACGCCCAGCCCCGTACTGCACGCGGGATGCTCGACATAGGCACCTCTGCTGGGGCGTACCTGGCGCTCTGCGTGGCTTTGTACCTGATGCTGCGCGTCTCCCCTTGGCTTGTAGTCCTGCTTGTGGTCCCGACCGCCGGGTTCCTGGTCCGGGTGTTCGTCGTGTTCCACGACTGCGCGCACGGTTCGCTTCTTCCGTCCAAGCGAGCGAACACCTGGGCTGGCACGGTCCTTGGGCTCCTCGTGCTCACGCCTTTTCGGCCATGGCGCCACGAGCACGTCGGGCACCACGCGACCTCAGGGGATCTCGACCGCCGCGGCATGGGGGATGTCGAGACGTTGACTGTCGCCGAGTATCAGGCTCGTTCGTGGCGCGGTCGGCTTGCCTACCGGTTGTTTCGTCATCCGGTAGTGATGTTCGGGCTCGGGCCCGTCTTCGCGATGATCATCGAACCTCGGCTCGTGGCCCGCGGCACACCTCCGCGGCTACGCAATAGCGTGCTTGCGACCAACGCGGCGCTGGTGGTCATCGTCGGGGCGCTGTGCTGGCTGATCGGCTGGGAGGATTTTCTGATCGTGTGGGCGCCAGCGGGGTTGTTGGCAGGTTCGGTCGGCATCTGGCTGTTCTACGTCCAGCACCAGTTTGAGGACGCCTACTGGCAGCGCCACGGTGAGTGGAGCCATGCCGAGGCCGCGCTGCGTGGCAGCTCGTATCTGAAGCTCCCGAAGCTGCTGCAGTTCTTCACGGGCAACATCGGTCTGCATCATGTCCATCACCTCAACCCGCGGATCCCGAACTACAATTTGCAGCGCGCCCACGACGCCAACGCGATCTTCGCTAGCGTCCCGACGGTCTCAGTCCGAGCCGGTCTTCGTGCCGTCAAGTTCAAGCTCTGGGATGAGGACGCCGGCCAACTCGTGACATTCACCCAAGCCAACCTCCATCCCGCAACGGGTGCTCACGTGATCTCGCTCGAGACCGCGGTCTCGGCACTACAACAATTCGTCAAAAAAGGGCTTGACAACACATAGGAGTCTCCATGTCCCGGTGGGACGTCAGCGCAGGCGTGGAAATATGGTGCCCGGCTAGC
>PMWT01000193.1 GCA_003166025.1 Acidimicrobiaceae bacterium
GACAAACATAGGAGCATCGATCTGCACGGATGGTCCTTGCAACATAAGGGGTTTCTCAGGCAGCGCATAACACATAATCGGGTGGCGAAAGCCGCAGTTCGCCTGAGACCGTTCGTCGTCAACCCCTGTTACCTATCTTGGGGGTACTCCGAGAGGCTGGTGCCGCGGGCTCACGAGGTCCGAGGTCTTCACGAGCGTTCTGTCATGCGGTACCCCACGCTGGCGATGGTTTCGATCGCGGGAGGTTCCCCGAGCTTGCGGCGCAGGCGGCTCATGGTGACCTGGACGGTGTTGGTGAACGGGTCAGCGTTCTCGTCCCACACCTGGGCCAAGAGGTCTTCGGCGCTAAGCACAGCGTGCTGGGCGCGCATTAGGGCTTCGAGCACGGCGAACTCTTTGGCCGAAAGGTCAAGCCGTCGCCCGTCGCGGGTGGCGGTGTGGTGCAAGGGGTCGAGCTCGATCCCGGCCGCCCGGAAGCGCCTGGCTTGGGCGGCGGGCCGGCGCCGGGCCAGGGCGCGGACCCGGAGCACGAGCTCGGGGAAATGGAACGGCTTTGGTAGGTAGTCGTCGGCACCGAGGCTGAGGCCGCTGACGCGCTGCGCGGGGGTGGCCGACGCCGTGAGCATGAGCACCATGGCCGGGTTCTCCTGCTCGGTGACCATGCGGCAGATGGTGTCCCCGTGGACCCCGGGGAGGTCGCGGTCCAAGACGACCACGTCGTAGCTATTGAGGTCGAGCTTGCTCGCTGCTTGTAGGCCGTCATAGGCGACGTCGACGGCCATACCTTCGTCTTGCAGCCCTTCGACGACGGCGTCAGCTAGCGTCCGAGAGTCCTCGACCACGAGGACCCTCATGCCCGCACCTCGGTTGTCGGCATGACGGCGAGGGGCAGGGTGACCACCACGCGCAGCCCACCCTCGGGCAGGGCTTCTAGGTCGAGCGTGCCGCCGTGGACCTCGGCGATCGAAGAGACTATCGCCAGGCCCATGCCGGCGCCCTTGTCCGACCCGGTCCGCTCGGCACCGATGCGCCGGAAGGGCTGCGTGAGCGCTTTGACCTGGTCGGGGTCGAGCACAGGGCCACCGTTCTCGACGACGAGGAGCGCCCGCTTGTCCCCAAGGGCGGTGGTGACGCGTGCCCAGCCGCCTGGCTGGTTATGCCCGACGGCGTTGTCGACGACGTTTTCGACCAGGCGGGAGAGCAGCAGCTCGCTGCCGCTGACCCAGGTGCCCGGGCACGGGTGTTGCTCGATGTCCAGCCCCATGGCCGAAATGGCGTCAGCGTGCCGCTCGACCGCCAGGCGGGCGAGCTCGCCAAGCGAAACCGTCGACTCGTCGCCGAGCAGCCCATGCTGGGTATGGGCGAGGGTAAGNNAGCGCTCGAGGCGGTCGAGCAGCTGGTCGAAGGTGTCCGCCAGTTCCTTGAGCTCGTCGTCGGGACCGGCGAGGTTGAGGCGCTCGTGCAGGTTGGTGGCAGAGATCTCCTTGGTGGTCGAGGTGATCTTTTGCAAAGGCCGTAGGAACCGCCCGGCCACGAGCCTACCGAGCACTAGCGAGGCCCCGGCCATTACCGCTAGGGCGATCCCCGAGGCGACGAGGAGCTGGTGCCTGTCGGAGCCGTGCTGGGTGATGCTGGTCACCAGCCCCCCGGTGGGCGTGGGGACTGCATGTGCCGTCAGGTCGCTGGTTGTGCCTTGCCACACAGCGAAGTTGACGGCCAACAGCACGGCCCCCGAAGCGAGGAAGACGGCAAAGAACAAAAGGGCGAGACGCGCCCGGATCGTGCGCCGTGGTCGGCGCGGCCGGAAGCTTTGGCCGCCACGCCGCGGGCGAAGTCGCACCTCTTCAGTCACCCCCGCGAGCCGAAATTGGGCCGCGGGCCCACTGCGTAGTCGACGACGAGGGCCGACCTGCACACGAGCATGGGTCGTCTCAGGGGCCGTTGGGGAGGGGCCGGGCATCTCCGCATGTTTCGCATCTCCGTCGCTGACCAGTGGGCCAGGTCGCTTGCCATCGGCCTTGACCGTGCGGAGCTGAGGGTACCTCGTCGCGCCTTACAGGGGGATAACAGCCTCGCTTAGGCCCGTGTCAGTGGCCCCGGTATACAACGAGACAAGACCGTACCTGGACCCATAGGGAGCGCAGTCATGACGAGGCCTTCGGACTACGAAGACTACGGCAACCAACGGCCCGGCGAGACCGGTCGGCGCCGGTCTGTCCCGGGCAAGTGGCGGGTGGCAGTGGCTTTCATGGGGCTCGTGGCCCTCGCCGCCGGCTGCGGCGGTCCCAACGGCCCGGCTGTCGCCAGCTCGGGGCCGAGCACGGGCAAAGGGGCGTCGACATCGACGCGCTCGTCAAGCGGGGTGATGGCGCAGGCGCTCGCCTACGCGCGCTGCATGCGCAGCCACGGCGTCCCGGACTTCCCTGACCCCACCCCCGGCCCGGGCGGCGGTTTCGCGTTCCAAATCAACGGCAGCCCCGGCAGCGATCTGGACCGTAATGACCCCAGGCGCCAAGCAGCCGGCGCGGCGTGCCGGTCGCTGTTGCCCGGCGGCGAGCAGGCTCCGGCGCTGTCCGCCCGCAAGCTTGCCGCGGAGGTGAAGTGGGCGCAGTGCATGCGCTCGCACGGTCTCCCGGGTTTCCCCGACCCCAATGCTCAGGGCGCGTTCGACAGCAGCAGGTTCGACGACAGCTCGCCGGCGTTCCAAACCGCCAGCAAGGCCTGCACGGCGCTGGAACCAACGGGACCGATTAGCGCCGTGCCCGGGCACGGGTGACCACCGCTCGTCTCGCACTCGTTGTCGCCCAAGGGCTCACGCGGGCCGTCCCGACGTCCTACGCAGGCGCCACGTGCTATACCACGCGCGTTCTGTCGAGGGCTCGAACCCTTGTGGGTGAGCGCAAAGCCGTCGATCTGGCCAGGTACGGGACCGCCGCCATCGGGTCGGCGTCGCGACCCGATGGATCATTCGGTGTCGGATGCGGGAAGCCGGAGTTTTGCGCCGACGTGTGCTTGGTCGCAGAACGAAACGGCGGGCTGTGGCGCCGTGTTCACGGTCAGCTTGAGGATGTCGCCGCGGCCGTAGTGGCCGACGGGGTCGAACTGGTGACGACTGGTTCTGGCTCGCGTCGCGTCAGCGTCGGCGTAGATGATGCCGGGTTCGCCGATGAGGGGCCCGGCGAGCACGTCGCCATCGGGGCCGACGATCACGGTGTTCCCTTTTGATAGCCACTCGTCTGGGTCGGCGTAGAGGTCCTGGCGTCCGGGGATGTCAGCGGGAAGGTCAGCGCAGCGTAGGCAGGAGGTAACACCGACGACGTATATGCGACCTTCTTTGGCGATGTGACGCATGGTGGCGACCCAAACGTCGGAGTTGTCCCAGGTGGGGGCGAGGTGGATGTCGACGCCCTGGGCGTAGAGGGCTGCGCGCGCCAGTGGCATGTAGTTCTCCCAGCAGATGAGCCCGCCCAGCCGGCCGAAAGGGGTCTCGATCGCGGCGAGGGTGCTGCCATCGCCCATGCCCCACACGAGTCGTTCACCGCCGGTCGCCACGAGCTTGCGGTGGCGGGCGGCCAAGCTCCCGTCCGGCGAGAAATGGAGGAGCGTGTTGTAGACCGTTGTGCTCCCAGTGTCGAGCTCGTCGACACCGACCGAAAGCCAAATCCCCAGTCTGCGGGCGACGTCGGCCAGGGTGTCGGTCGCCGCGGAGCCTACGACGACGGCCTGGTCGAGCAGCCGGGCGTAGAGCTCGGTGGCGTGGTGGTCCCACGGGCGGGTCCGCCACACCCAGTCCGGGTAGCCGGGAACGAACGCTTCGGGGAACGCCACGAGCCCAGCGCCTTCCGCAGCAGCCTGTTCGGCCAGGGCGACCACGGTCTCGATGGTCGCTTGCCGGTCCAGCCACACCGGCGCCGCTTGCACCGCCGCAATCCTCACTGTCTTCATTGTTCCTCCCGGTCACTCGCCGTCTTCCCTGGGCGCCTCTCTCACTGGGTCGTCGTTCGGCGCCGACGAGCAGCTGGCACGGCCCGGCGAACCCGTCGGCGCTCTCGAACTGGCGGGCTCTCGGGAGAGGGGGTCAGTTTTCGACCGTTGATAGGGGGTCATTATTGGGCCGGCGCCGACAGGTGATGGCACCTCGAAAACCCGGAACGACGCGCGGGCGAACTTCCTGGTTCCTCCGCTGAGGACACCAGGAGCAGGACCGGGCAACGACCGGGTAGCCTCCCCGGATTGAAGTGCTCAGCACGAGTTTGTGGTCTTCGCCGACAAATGGGACTTCTGCGACGCCACCTCGTTCTGGCGCATCCTGGCTGCCTACTGCCGGGCGCTGCGAGCAGCAGCGCCCGGCAGGTTCGCCGTCGTCCAGGCTTGGCAAATGCGGCTCATACACGTTCACGACGAGCCGAAACTGGACCCGAACGTCAGCCCAGGTGGCGAGCTCACAGTCGTGCAGCATTACCTGGAACGGCGTCCGCTGGCAGCGCTGGACCTTCATCTCTTGGCACGCTCGGCATCATTTACGAGGGCTGTACCGCCAGCCAGAGACCCCCGAAAGCCTGGGCCCCCGCTCCGTTGATGCTGGTGGGGTAGGCGGCGGTGAGGAGCGGAAAGGACGCGTCCGTGTGGAACATGTACAAGGGGTGACCGTCGAAAGTCACTTGGTGGGTGCCGTCGGGCCTCGCTATCATCCCGAGCTGGTGCAGGTCGACTCCCGTTCCGGCCTCAGGGGACCTAGAGGTGAGGACGGGCGACCAGTACATGGCACACATCCCCTGGCACGCGCTCTGCTGGCCTTTGTCCAGGCTAAAGGTGTAGACGGGAAAGCTCACAGGACCGTCGGGGACGCCGCCGGCGCCGACCTCCTCGGAAAGGCCGGTGCTCTCGGACGTAGCCAGTACCGTGGCAGAGATCCCGGTAGGTTTCCCGCCCTGGTAGACGGGCGCGGGTTCCTGCCCGATTAGGGCCTGTCCGGGCACGGGACGGCCTCGGCTCGGCCCGACCAGGTACCACACGCCCTGGGGGGAGGTCGCGGGGTCGAGCATGTTGGCCCCGGTCGTCTGCCCGGGCGTGTCGTCGAGGATGACCCGGTAGAGCGGTAGGCCCCCGTAGGTCACCTGCCGTACCGACGTGCCGGGGAAGACGTCGGTGCGGGTCACTGTCCCGAGGAGGGTGGGGTTGACCCCGGGCCCGGCGACCGGAGCGCCGTCGGTCAGCAGGGCCGGCCAGAGCACGGTGTCACAAGAAACCTTGAAAGCATTGTCAGTGGCATCGGTGCAGGCGAACGGGGCCTTGCCGGACGTGAGCGTGTGCAGCTCGTCGGTCGTGAGTAGGTAGAGAGAGCAGCCCGAGTACTCACCCGAGCCGATGACCAGCACCTTGCCATAGGCGCTTGACGCCGCCGATACGGTGGCAGGGCCGGTCGGGGCGGCTTTCACAGGGGCGCCGCAGGAGGGAGCTTGGGCGCTCGCCGGCGAACTGAGCTGGGGCACCACGATCACCGGTGCGAAACTGAGCATTGCGAGAGCAGCCGGAACTGCGAACACCCGCCTCAGCCAAGCCGGGGCCGCCGCCGCGGGTGAGCCCGGCGACGTCGTTCGTAGAGATGAGCCTTCCGGTGGTGGCAGGAACCTTGGGATTACGGCCTTTGATGATCTGCGCATGGTAGACACCTCACATGTAGGAGTAGGGGTCGAGCACGAGCTACGGTACGAGCGTCCACAGGAGAGCACATGGGGAATCTCTACCCATACTGCTAGGGGCGGTTACCTATGTTGGGCGTGGACGCCGGGTTTGCCGGGGATCGCTGGGACATGCGGACTGTCGACACGACGCGCTCCATCTTCGCCTCATTCAATTAGTGCCTCCCTGAGCCCATAACTGCCCTTTCGTGCCAAATGATGGCGAGGAATATCGAGCATTTCGTACCGTTCGGAAAGGCCCGGTCCCAGGCTGTGCCAACGGCGCGACGACTGCGCCGGTCGGCTCGGAAGTGGCGTGCAGGGGTGCTCTCCGCTTGGCCCCGGTGGCCGGGACGGGGCTTTGCGTGGCGGACCGGGTTTCGGTCGAGGACCTCGGGTTCTGGGCAGCATCGGCACTGACCCCAACAGCATGGTCCCACGGGCCTGTTGTCCGGGGCCGGTTATCACCCGGGCGCGCCTACCGCGAACGGAGCACTGGCGACACGGCCACCCTTTCCGGCCCATTCCTAGCTCACGGGGCGGCCACAGCTTTCCCGAGCGAGGTGGCGGTGACCCGGGCGTCGGCGCGGGTCTTGGCCCCCAGCTTGCGGAGGATGGCTTCGACGTGGTGGTCGACGGTCCGCACGGAGACCACGAGGCGGTCGGCGATCTGGCCGTTCTGCAAGCCCTCGTTCACCAACGCCAGCACCTCCAGCTCACGGGCAGTGAGCCCGTACTGGTTCTGGAGGGTAGTAGGACGGGGGCCGCGCGGCAGCGACACCACTCCCCGTTCGCGCAGTCGTCGGGCCAGCATCGCCGCCGCCGGGCGGGCCCCGAGCTCCAGCAGCTCCTCCAACGCCAGCCGCAGCCGCGCCTCGTCGTCGGCGTCGGCCAGGCAGAGGGCGGCCTCGTAGGGGCACCCGGCCTCGACCCACGATGCCCGGGCGGCGTCCCAGGAGCCGGCGAGCTGCAAACCGTGGGGCGAACCTGCTACGACCGGCTCTTGCGGCCCAAGGCCAGCACGGTGCCGCCAGACGGCCAGCTCGTCGGCTAGGGCCGACCCGCATCTCAAGGCGAGCGCTAACGCCAGCTCCGTAGCCGAAGCGACGCCGTCAGGGTCGCTGATAAGCCAAGCAGCTTCTGCGCGGGCTGCCGCCACGCGGCCGAACCGACCGATCTCACCGGTTGGTCGGGCCAAGTCCCACGCCTCGTCGAGGAGAGGTCGATGACCGGGGTCCCCCCGCCTGGCCCGGACGAGCCCGAGGACCGTCAGGGCGGTGATGCGCGGCATTATCGACGTCCGGGGGATGCGTAAGACCGCGTCAGCCGTCTCGGCCGCCTGCGCCCAGCGGCCCTGTGCGAGGTAAAGGCGCGCCCGGTGCGACAGCAGGTAGAGGCGGAACAGTTCGAGCCCGTGGTCGCTGCAGTACTCGAGACCTCTGGCCAGTTGGTCTGCGGCCATGTCGTAGCGCCGCGCGTCCAGAGCATTATCCGCCAGCCACCCGTACGTGCTCCCCGTCTCTTCAACCAAGCCAGCGCGCTGCGCGTCGTCGAAGACCTGCCCCATCGCCTCCAACCCGCCGTCTGGGAGCGCCCGCGCGAGGGTCCTCTTGGCCTCGAGCGCCGTCTCGGTGTCCCCGAGGTCCAAAGCGAGCTGCAGGGCTCGTTCCCCCCATCCGGCACCGGCCGCCCACCCATCGGTTTCGCCGATGCTCCTCGCCAAGTTCGCGTACGCCTTTGCCAGCTCGCGACTGGCCGGGAGCGGCTCGAGCACGGCGACAGCCTCACGAGCAGCCCGCCCCGACTCCCGCGCCCGTCCCGGGCACCAGAGGATGTACGAAAGTCGGGTCAACGTGCGTCCTTCCCCGAGCCTGTCGCCGAGGGCACGGCGGCACTCGAGCGCCTCCTCGAGGGCGGCTATCGCCTCGTCGCTCTGGTCGGTCAGGTAGCACTCGTGCGAGCGTCGCTCCAGCACGTCGGCGCGCTGCTCGAGGGGTGGCCCGGCCCCGGACCTGAGGACGCGCCCGTACTGGGCGGCGGCCTCCCGGTGGGCGCCCATCGAGCTTGCTCGCTCCGCCGCGGGGACGGCGAAGCGGACGACAGCGACGGCGTCCCCGGCCGCCTCGGCGTGGTGGGCGAGGCGAGCGAAGTCCAAAGGGTGGGCCGGCCGGCCAGAGATGGCGGCAAGAGCCCGACGGTGCAAACGGGCTTTACTGGCGGGGCCAACCGAGCTCTCCAGGCTAAGACGGGCGAGCTCGTGACGGAAAACCACCCCGTCGCCCTCCGGCACAAGCATGCCGGCGCCGACGCATTCGTCCACGGCCTCGACGGCGGCGCCCGCCAGGGCTTCCAGCAGCCACAGCTCGGCTCGTTGGGGCACCACCGCCGCCGCCTCGAGGAGCTGTCGAGCAATAGGGCTCAGCCGCATGGCGCGGGCCAGCACGGCGTCCTTCACCGTCGGCGGGATCTCTTCGCTCCCCCCGGCCAGGACTTCAACCACGAAGAACGGGTTGCCCCCGGTCTTGTCGTACAGGGCTTGGCCGCCCACACCGTGCGGCGCCGCCAGCTGGCCTACCGCGTCGGGTGAAAGAGGTGCCAATTTCAGCCTTCGGACGCCTGCTGTTGCCAGCTCACCCAGGACTCTCCGAAGTGGGTGGGCGTTCTCAAGCGCATCGTCGCGGCAGGTCCCGACCACCAAGGCCGGCGTCGCCTCGGCCCGGCGCACGAGCAGGGTGAAGACGTCGAGGGTCGCCTCGTCGGCAAAGTGGAGGTCCTCCAGGACCAACAACGTCGGCGGTGGCGAACGAAGCTCTCGGGCCAAGGCCAGCGCCACTTGGTGTGGGTTTGCGCCCTGTGCCAAGGCGGTCCCGAGCTCGCCCCCGGTTCCCTCGGCGATGGCGAACAGCGGCCCGTAAGGACGCGGCGTGAAGAGAGGGTCGCAGGTACCCCACAGCACCGCCTGCGCCTGGGCTACTCGGTCACGAAACGAACGCAGGAGGGCGGTCTTGCCCACTCCTGCTTCACCGCAGATCACGACCACGGTGCCCCGCCCAGCGCGTCCCACCGAGGCCAGCGCCTCTTTGAGCACGGCCAACTGGCCCGCTCGCTCGAGCAACTCGTCCGACCGGCCTGGTACGGCGGCAACGACAGCAGCGTGGGACATGCCCAATGCTGCACCCTGCGGGCCGCCGTTTCAACGGTGGCCAGATCTCCCCTACCGGCCAGGAATTGCCCCACCATGGGGAAATAGCTGCTCAATGGCTCAAAATGGCTCCGGAGAGCCCGGTTCGCCCCAACAACTGGTCCCAAGATGGGCAACCCGAGAGCCCAATCTGGGTAGTGCCCGCCCATGCCGGTCGACTACGCCGCCTTTAGCATGGCGGTCAAAACGGACCGCCGCTAGGAGGGCCAAATGCCGAGGTACCTCGTTGAGCGCAGCTTCGCCGAGGGGCTGCACATCCCCATGGACGCCACCGGGACCAAGACTTGCGCCGAAGTTGTCGGCACCAACCTCGATTACGGTGTCACCTGGGTCCACTCCTACGTAACGCCCGAAAAGACCAAGAGCTACTGCATCTACGACGCGCCCAGCCCCGAAGCCGTCCGCCAGAGCGCCACGGCGAACAACCTCCCGGTCGACCGGATCACCGAGGTCAGGGTCCTGGACCCGTACTTCTACTCCTAGCGCGGGGGAGCGTGCGCTGACGCCGCCGGCCCCACTGGCACCGCGTTGCGACGCAGTTACCAGGGCAGCAGCGAACACTCCCACCCCCGGGCCGCCCCCCGAGGCCTCGGACCTTTCGCGGCACCAGCAAGAGGTAACAGCTTGAGTGGGACCACCGAGGTTACTGTCTCGGCGTCTGGCTTAGGGCCCACGGCCCCAATCGCTGGAAGAGGAGGGCTGAAGAACGTTATGCCGAGTTGTGCCGCAGGTGTTTCAAGCTTGCCCGCGCTACTTCGGCACTTACCAGGCGCCTCATAATGTTCACAGGGGAGCGGCCGCCGAAGGGAAGGAGCAGCGCCCTAATCGGCATCGTTCGG
>PMWT01000020.1 GCA_003166025.1 Acidimicrobiaceae bacterium
GTGGAACTGTTGGTCGAGCGGTGCGCCGGTATGGACATCGGCAAGGACGAGATCGTGGCATGTGTGCGCACACATGCCACGATCTCGTCCTTGCCGATGTCCATACCGGCGCACCGCTCGACCAACAGTTCCACGATCAGCCTCCTTGTCCGTCACCTGAGTACTGGGAAGGGACCGGCAGGGCCACCCGATCAACGAAGCTATGAGACGTGCACGGAACACAGTTCATGGTGCCGGGGAGGCCCCTGGCGTCAGTCTACAACGACTTGGACCAGTTGGCCAGCCAGACCACCCCGCCCAGCCAGACCAACCCGGCCGGCGACACCACGTCGTACACCTACGACGCCGACGGCCGGCCCTACACGGAGAAAGACCCCCAGGGGCGCACCACCACCGCCACCTACAACCCGGTCGGCCAGCCCGCCGCCACCACCTACTCCGACGGCGAAACGGGCGAGACCTATACCTACTACCCGAGCGGCACACAGACCGGCCTGCTGGAGAAGACCACCGACGCCAGCGGCACTACGTCTTATACCTACGACCTTGACGGCCGCACCTCCTCGGTCACCAACGGGGCCGGCCTTGTCCTCAGCTACGCCTACAACCCCGACAGCGAGCTCAGCTCGCTCACCTACCCGGGCAACGTCACCGACACCGTGACCTACGCCTACAACAACATGGACCAGGAGAGCTCGCTCAAGGACTGGCTGGGCAACACGACCAGTTTCGGTTACGACAGCGCCGGCCGGCTGAGCACGGTCTCTCTGCCCAACGGGGTAACCGAGTCGACGACCTACGACAAGGACAGCCAGGTCAGCTCCATCACCGACACCCTGGGGGGGAGCACCCTGGCCAGCTTCAACTACGCCACGCCCGCCCGCAATGCCGACGAGGAGGTCATGTCGGAGACCGACGCCGGGACCCCGGGCCCGTCGGCCCAGTCCTATACCTACGACGCCCTGCACCGGGTGACCTCGGACAATTCCTCGTCCTACGGCTACAACGCCCAGTCCCAGCTCACCACCGGCCCCAGCGGCGCCACCCAGGCCCTCTACCCGGCGGGCGAGCTGTGCTGGTCGATGACGAGCCCACCGCCCGGCTCCACCTGCTCGGCCACCCCGGCAGGGGCCACGGCCTACACCTTCAACCAGGAGGGCCAGCGCACCCAGACCACGACGCCGACGGCCAGCTCGACCTACGCCTGGAACGAGCACGGGCAACTGACCTCGACCACCACGGGTGCCAGCACCGTCGGCTACACCTACAACGCCGCCGGGCTGTTGTCCACGCGTAGCCAGGCGGGCAACACGGCCAATTTCGCCTGGGACCCCGTCGAGAGCACGAACCCGCTGCTGGTCGACGACGGCACCAACTACTACATCTACGGGCCCGACGCCCTGCCCACCGAGCAGATAGGGGCCTCTTCGGGCACGGTCGACTACTACCTGCACGACCAGCTGGGCTCGACCCGGTTGCTGACGACCGCTTCGGGCTCGGTGGCGGGCTCGTGGACCTACGATGCCTGGGGCAATACCGTTGCCTCGACCGGCGGCAGCGGGGGCGGGGGGGGCACGACGACCACCACCACGGCACCAACCACGACTACCAGCGGCTCGTCGACCACCACGACCCGGGCCACGACCACCACGACGGGGGCTACCACTACCACCACGGCAGCCACGACGACGACTACGGCACCCACGACCACCACCACAACCACGGCAGGCGGGGGCACCATCAGCACCGTCGGGGCCCTGGCCTACGCCCACGGCTCGGCCACCACCCTGTCGGTGTCGCCCAAGGCCGTAGGTGACCTGATGACATTGGTGGTCAGCGTCGTCGGAGGCCCGGTCAGCTCGGTGAGCGGCGGCGGGGTGACCACGTGGTACAAGGACATCGCCAAGGTGGGCAACCAAGAGGGCAACGACAACGAGATCTGGTGGGGCGTAGTGAGCACCACCGGTGCCTCCACCATCACGGTCGCTTTCACCGGCTCGCACAGCGCCGACGAGCTCATGGCCCAGGAGTACAGCGCCGGCAGTGGCGCCACCTGGTCGACCGGGGCCAATGGCAGTACCTCGTCGACCACCTCGACGGTCACCTTCCCCTCGCTTACCCCTTCAGGGGCAGGCGAGCTCTACCTCGGCTTCGCCCAGGTGGACGGGACAGGTGAGGCCGGTACCACTAGTGGGTTCAACTACACCATCACCAGTGCCGAGGGTAGCGTCCTGTGCTGGGACACCAACGTGAGCGCGACCACCAGCCCCACTGCCACTCAGACGGGCACCGGCTCGGACTCGGTGGGGGCGCTGTTCGCAGCCAGCGGAGGCGGTGGGGGCACGACGACGACCACGGCACCCACGACGACTACGACAACGGCACCAACGACCACCACTAGTTCGTCGACCACCACCACCGGGGCCACGACCACCACCACCGGGGCCACGACCACCACCACCGGGGCCACCACGACCACGACGGCGCCCACGACCACGACCACGGCGGCGGGCGGGGGCACCATCAGCACCGTCGGCACCTTGGCCTACGCCCACGGCTCGGCCACCACCCTGTCGGTGTCGCCCCAAGCGGTAGGCGACCTGATGGTTTTTGTGGTCAATGTCGACGGCGGCCCCGTCAGCTCGGTGAGCGGCGGCGGGGTGACCACCTGGAACAAGGACATCGCCAAGGTCGGCACCGAGGAGGGCAACGACAACGAGATCTGGTGGGGTGTAGTCAGTGCCAGCGGTGCCTCCACCATCACCGTGGCCTTTACCGGCTCCCATAGCGACGACGAGCTGATGGCCCAGGAGTACAGCGCCGGGGCCGGCGCCACCTGGTCGACGGGGGCCAACGGCAGCACCTCGTCGACCACCTCTACGGTCACCTTCCCCTCCCTCACCCCGACGGGCGCGGGCGAGCTCTATCTCGGCTTCGCCCAGGTGGACGGAGGCGGGGAGGCGGGCTCGACGCCCGGGTTCAGTTACACCATCACCAGTGCCGAGGCCAGCGTGCTGTGCTGGGACACCAACGTGAGCACGACCACCAGCCCCACCGCCACTCAGACGGCCACCGGCTCGGACTCGGTGGGGGCGCTGTTCGCCGCCAGCGGAGGGACCGGGGGCACCACCACGACCACGGCGGCCACGACCACCACCACCGGGGCCACCACCACGACCGTGCCCACGGGGACGACAACGACCACGGTCCCGTCCTCCACCACGACCACTTCGGTCTCGGGGAGCGGGGCAACCACGCCGTTGCTATGGGCCGGCCAGTACCAGGACCCGACCACCGGCCTCTATTACATGCGGGCGCGCTGGTATGACCCGGCGACAGGCGAGTTCCTCTCTAGCGACCCCGACTTCAGCCAGACGCTCGACGCGTACGGCTACGGCGACGAGAATCCCCTGGACAATGTCGACCCTTCAGGGCTGAGGGTCGCGACCGACCCTGGGGCAGCCGGGGAGCTGGAAGCCAAGTGTGCTGCGGACCCGAAGTCGTGCGAGACGAGCACCACCCCAACGAAGAAGACGACGCCGACTACGAAGACCTCGCCGACAACGACGACCACGACAACCTCGCCGGCGCAGGCGAAGGCACAGGCGCAGGCACTGGCCACGTTGGAGAATCCGATTCCTACCGTAACGACCTGGGCGGCCAAGATGACCGACGCTCAATTCACACAGGCTTACACGGCCTTGCTGGACACAGCCTTCGGGGCTCCCACAACACCAAAAGGGTCACCCTGCTCGGGTGTCGCGCCTGATGGCTCTGCTGGTCCAGTTGACCAATGGAATCCTGTCATCAGCTGTGTACTAACCACGCTCATTGGCGTTCCGTCCGGCGACCTGCAAGAGGACATAAGTGATGTTGACATCATGATCACGAATGAGTCATCGGGCCAGCCGGGCGTCATCAACAACTGGGATGTCAACGCTACCGTGAACGGCACCCCTTCAGTCGGTCTCATGCAGGTTATCCTTCCAACTTTTGAGACTCTCACGAATAATAAGATCGGCCAGGAGCTATCGCATAATCCGCTCAACTCAGTCGCGAACCTGTATGCAGGGATCTCCTGCGCCATGGAGGCGAGCGGCGGCGACCTAGACAAACTTTACGGTATTGAGCGTGTTCACGCTGGAAAGAGTTATGTTGGCTATGGGTGTAATCAATGAGCTTTCACTCTCCCTTGCGTGCACCGGTTTCCCAGGATGCCCTCGTGATCTCTAGCATAAGTATTGGGGCGAGCACTAAGTCGAGGATGAACGAGCCGGCAGCAAGAAGCACTCGACCATTCGGTTCTAGACGTACGGTTCTCCTCGGCATGTTCCTTGTCCTTTGGACAGCACCTTTGGCGGTTAGCAGTCACGCTCAGGAGGTATCCCCTCCAACGGACTGGCGACATGTGCCATTTCCCGTTCACTGCATTCAGTCGCAATTACAATTGCTCCAGGCGAAATCTGTGCCACGCACCTCGAACCCGCCTTCTACCATAATTCTGCTGCATTGCGACTGGGAAGACGGCACGGGACCGGCAGCGCTGCTCGTGTACAGTACAGCTGCACCACGACCACGTTTGGAGCAGACTCTGCTCAGCTTCAGCAATGATTGGGTACCGGTTGAGTCATATTCCGACGGACGCTCAACGTTCCTCGGCGTGGGGCCTGGCCGAGTCAGCCTTCGTGTGAGAGGCTACTCGACCTCGAAGGTGCCGCGCTGTTGCGCTGACGTCTCAGCGACTCTTTCGTGGAGCTGGAAAACGAGCAAGTTCGTCGAAGTAGGCGGTCAGCCGAGACATGTATGATTCGCCAGCTCGTCGCCCCTGCCGGTGCCCAGGCGCGAGACTCGTGGCGGTGAGCGAGGGGCCAACGTCGACCAGGTCTGGGTGCCGAAAACACGCGTTCGCGCCTCGCGCTATCTCCCACCCCCGCGAACAGCCCCTCGGCCACGCCAAACCGGCACGTCAGAGGGCCTTTTGCCCCTCGCACAGGCGGCAACTCGCGTCAGGGTTTTCACTCGCCGACGAGAACCCGCTGGACGGGACGGACCCGTCGGGGCTTTCAGGCGAGTCGGCGTACTGCAAAGCTCACCCAACCGCCGGCTCATGTGCACCCAGCGTCAAGGCGCAAGCCCCGCTAACGAAAACACAGCTTGCGGCGGCGAAAGCAGAAGGTACAGCTCTCGGGGTGGAAGAGGCCGCGGCCAAACAGTTGGCAGCAGACTCCATTGCTGAGAAGAAGGCCCTGGAGCAATGCGACACACCTGACAGCGCGAGCTCCTCTGCCTGTGGTTTTGGACCGCAGAGTTGGCGAGCCTACGCAAACAGCGTCACGAAAGACACGCTAGCCCTCGGAAATGACGCAGGGGCACTGGCAGGGGCATCCGCCAACTCGTTGCGCAGCCTCGGCGTCCCTCAATCCTCGTCGGGTGGTGTCTCCGGTTTGGTGGTCGCGGGGATCGTAATGGGTGCTGTGTCGGTGGCGACCGGAGGCCTGGCTATGGTCGCTGACGCGGCGGGATCGGCAGCCGCGGGGGCCCTAGCGACAACCTCAATCGTCACAGGCCTTGCCGCGACTGCTGTGGACGCCGAAGGTTGTTTTGGTGGTGGCAGCGGCAGTACAGCGGCGTGCGCCGGCATGGGCTTTGGGCTGGCGTCGGCCTTTGCCGCCGGCGCTGGGGTGGTCTTGGGAAACGCTTCTGAAGCCGCCGAGGGGGCCAGTGCCGTCACCGAGGGCCTCTCGGTGACTGCGTTCCTCGGCAAGCTCGGTAATCTCACCAGCGCCTTCGTGGGCTTCGATGCCACGGTCCTCGACACAGCGGAGGCCTATGTCAACCAACACTAACGACCCATTGCAAGATCACGTGTTCCTCCCTCATGAGCGGTCCACGGTGCAGCGGACCTTGGCGCGGCACGAAGCGCACCCCAACAACGCATTAGTGCACCGCTTGCAACAGAACTATGGCCCCGACGGGGTGGTGCTGTTCGCTGCCGGTCGTGCGGGACAGGGGTTTGGCTCCGCGATCGGGGTTTCAGGCGGCTTGGTACTCATCGCGTCACGGGCCCAAGGAGCGGGTGCCGTCGTCGGCTATGCCCTGTTGGCGCTGGGGATCGCGTTCGCCGCCTTAGGGTTTTACCGATACATCCAAGCCGGCCTTGCGGGCAAGCGCTTCCGCAATGGCCGGCAATTCCTCAGGCGGCCGTAAGGACCGCCCGGCCTCTTGCACATTCGCAGGCGGAGACTCGCCCGGTCACGTCCTCGGACCCAAACCGAGCGTCAGCGAGGGCGGGAGCGTTGCCGGGGCCACGAGCCCGGTGGAGCATCGCCGCGCAAGGCGGCACGGGCCTTGCCGTTGACCCAAGGCGCCGCGGTCCCGAAGGGCCAACAACTTCCCATTGGGGAGGCAAGCAGGCTCGGCCGCCGTGCCCATGATGACCGTCCCACGAGCCTGAGCACCGGCCCACGCCCCCCAATGGAGGGCCGTGCTGGGCACCTGGCCCCAGTGGTCCACCACCCGGTCACACCCACGGCTTAAGGTACTGAACACGATTGCAAGGGGGGTGCCCCCTTGGGGACAAGGAGCCGGCGTGGCGTGGATGCGGATGATG
>PMWT01000178.1 GCA_003166025.1 Acidimicrobiaceae bacterium
TCTACTACCGCCTCGCGCAGCTCGTCGAGTGTGGCCATCTCTTTCCTCTCCGTTCTCCCTGTCTGCAGGGGCCAATGGTTCCGAGAAACGTTGGACATCGAGGCCTCAGACGGCCCTGTCAGAAGAAAGGACGGCCGGGCCGGCCGGTTCGGGCTGGTCCTCGGCCTGGTCCTCGGGCAGCTCGAGGGCAACTACCAAGCGTCCGTCGCGCACGAGCACAGGATAAGTACCCAGGGACTTGACCGCCGGCCGGCGGACGGCCTGTCCAGTCCTGACGTCGAAGCGCCCGTTGTGCTTGGGGCACTCTATGACGCAGTTGTCAAGGTACCCGTCCGCCAACGACGTCCTCCCATGGGTGCACAGGCCGTCGAAGAAGGCGTACGAGCCGTCGAGCATCTGGCACAGCACATATTGCCGTTGGCCGACTTCTACAGGGGTGAGACGGCCGGGGGCCACCATCTCGACGGGACCGAGCTCGATCTCCCCGGGCCCCGCCTCCACTTTGACCGCACGGCCGGCCCGGTCGGCGCCCGTTTCCGGCGGTGGCGCCCAGCCCCGTTCGATCTCCCAGGCCGTGTCTTTCTGCTGCATCCGCACGGCGTGCAGGAGCTCTCGGTAGGCCGCCAGCACGGACGTCTTCGGCGGGGGCAGGTACGCCTTGATCTCCTCGTGCAGCGCCGGGAGGTTGTAGTAGGGGACGGACGGGAACATGTGGTGCTCGACGTGATAGTTCATGTTCAAGTACAGGAAACGGAACACCGGGTTCATATGCACGGTCCGGGTGCTCATGCGGTGGTCAAGCACGTCCTCGCGCAGACCGGCGTGCTGGGTGACGGCACAGAACCACATGAACCAGGCGCCATAAAATGACGGCAGGCCGACGAACAGCAGCGGCCCGATCGTGCCGAGAGCAACAGCGGCGGCGATGGTGCCCACGAGCAGGAGGACGAAGACCCTGGCTTCCCACACGACCCGGCGGAGACGATCGGAGGGGACGATGATGCGGGTGTAGGTCTCGCAGTGCCCGGCGGCGTGTTGGAGGATCTTCCACAGCATCTTGGGGCCGTTCACCAGGTTGAAGTAGCCGAGAGCGATGTAGGTGAACGATGTCGGGCGCTTGATCGTCACCTCTGGGTCAAGGCCGACGATGGAGGTGTTGGAGTGGTGACGGACGTGCTGCCAGCGCCACAGCGTCGGCTCGCGGAGCATCATGAACGCGGCGACGCTGTACAAAACGTCATTGGCTCGGGACGTGCGGAACACCGTGCCGTGCCCGCTCTCGTGCCAACGTGAGTCGGCCGAACTTCCCCACAGCGTGCCGAAGGCGGCGAAGGCGGGGATGGCCCACCAGGTGCCAAGGCTTAGGAAGGCGAGCGTCCCAAACCCGAGGATAAGCACGGCCCACAAAATGGCGTCGAATGTCGGACGACCGTTGCGCCGGGTCATGAGGACCTTGAGGCGCTCGGGGTCGATAGGGACCTGGTACCAGTCGGCGTTTTCGAAGCCGGCGGCAATCGCGGCTTTGGCGTCAGGTCCGGTGAGGCTGTAGTCGCGCCTGACAACCCGGCTCTCGGTCCGGCTTCGCAGTTCGCTCATCGCTCCCTCCACCTGCTTTAGGTCCCTTGCTCCCAAATTACGGCCTCACCCGGGCCTAGACGTCTTTTCACTTTCGCACCAGGGCGGCGCCCGTGATCCACATGACGATGTCTTCTACGCTCGTCTCGCCCCGACGCAGGTCGGCCACCATATGGCCTCGCAGTAGCACCAGGATACGGTCACAAAGTTGGTGGACCTGGGGCATGTTGTGGCTGACCAGCAGGACGCCGACCCCGTGGCGGGCGACCTCGCCGACGAGCTTGCCGATCTTCTCCGCCTCCATGACGGCGAGGGCAGCGGTGGGCTCGTCCAACAGCAGGACCCGGGAGCCCCACCTCACGGCCCGGGCTACCGCCACCGCTTGGCGCTGGCCACCGGAGAGCAGGCCGCAACGGGCCGAGACGTTATGGATCTCTATGGCCAAAGACTCGAGCGTCGTCCGCGCGTCCTTAGTCATGCGGGGGCGGTCGATTATGTGGGCGCGCTTCAAGAAGCCCTCACGGCGGTACTCGCGCCCCAGGAAAATGTTCTCCGTCACGGACAGTTCGGTGGCCAGGGCCAGATCCTGGTAGACGACCTCGATCCCACGTTCGCGGGAGTCCTTGGGAGAGTGAAAGACGACCGGGTCCCCGTCTACGATCAGGTGCCCCGATGTGGGCTGCAGGGCGCCGCACAGGATCTTCAACAGTGTCGACTTCCCGGCGCCGTTGTCACCCACGAGGCCGACCACCTCGCCCGGGTTGATCTCGATGTTCACGTCGTTCAGGGCGACGACGCTGCCGAACATCCGGGAGACGCCCTTGGCCTGCAGTACGGGCCCGGGCGCGCCGGGCACCGGAGCACTGCCTACGGGAGCGCTATGTCCATCACTCATCGACGTGCCTCCTCAGGCGGCGTAGAGCGCAGGGTGTAGGACCAATGCCCTGTAATGGCGTTGCCACTCGGGCGCTCACTGCTCCGCCCTGCGCACGAGCCTGTCGGTAAGGACGGCCAGGATCAGAAGGCACCCGAGCACGGTGTCCTCCAAGTACGTTGAGAACTGCAACAGCGCGAAGCCGTTCTGCAGGACGCCAAGGATCGCGACGGCCACGAGCGTGCCGAGCATCCTCCCCCGACCACCACGCAAGCTGGCACCGCCCAGGATGACCGCGGTGACCACGGACAGAAGGTACGGGTCACCGACTTGGGGTGCGGATGCCCCGAGCTCGGAGGTGACGATGATACCGGCCAGCCCGGAACTCAGAGCTATTGCGATAAACAGCCCGACGCGCAAGAAGTCGGCCTGGATACCGGAGCGTACGGCCGAGTCATAGTTGTCTCCCGTGGCGTAGATGTGCCGCCCGAGCGGCGTTTGGCGGGCGACGGCTGCGCCCATCACCCAGACGCCGATGAAAATGAAGACGGGCACCGGTATGGTGGCGACGGTACCGCTCCCCAGGACGCCGAAGCCTTGGCCGCCAATGGACACTGTCGTCGTATTGGATAAGGCGTAGGCCAGGCCCAGGAAGATCGAGTAGGTCCCCAGCGTGGTGACTAGGGAGTTGACCTTGAAATAAACCGTAATGATGCCGTTGAGCAGCCCGACGACGCCCGAGAACACGAAGGCGATGCCCGCCGCCAGCCAGACATCGAAACCTGCCCCCACCAAGACCCCGATAAGCACGGAGGTCGCCGCCATCACGCTGCCGACGGATATGTCGATCTCTCCGCCGATGACTAACAGCGTCTCAAATACCGCCATCACCCCGAGCACGCTTACGACGCTTGCTGCCGTAAGGAGGTTCGCCGACGTCAGGAAATAAGGAGAGCTCAGCCACATGATGACGACGACGACGGCCAGGACGCCGATCAGGCCCTCGCCTTGGAGCTGTGCCACATAACGGCGACGCCGCGCTAGTCGCCGCTCGCGCTCGGTCGCCCGCCTTTCCTCCTCGAGATCGGTCCCGGTCTTAGCCGCCGCCACGGGGTCGACCACATCCGGCGAGCCCTGCGGTCCCGGTGGCGCCAGAGCGTACCTCTCTGTCACTTCGCTTTCCCTCTCCCGCAATCTCCTGCGGTCAGTTGGCTGGCTCAAAGATACCCTTAGGGCGGCCCGTGACGCCNNTAGGCTCGAGGTACCAAGCGCCCACATAGTGCGAGTTACTGCATACCTGGCTGAACCCGTAGGAGTCGCCGCCGAAGGAGTTGGCAAGGTAGTTGGTCACATGACGCGTCTGGGCGGCCTTGGCCATGCCCCCCGTGACCTCGTCGTTCACGCCGGTCAGCAGCACCACTGAGCCGCTTGGGACGGCGGAGAGAGCGGACAACGTGTTGTTGTACGCCGTGGTCTCGGTGCCATCGTTCTGCACTTCAATGATGTGGCTGCTCGGCAGGCCCGGGAAGATCGATTTCTCGCCCGCCACCGCTCCGTTGTAACGCTCCATGATGAGCGCGCCCGAGGTGGGCTCGGCGCCGCCGAGGACGTAGGGGACCTTGCCCGGGAACCGCACCTTGGACTGCTGCGCCATGTAGACCCCGTCGTCATAGGCGGCGGTGTAGTTGCTGGCTCCTACATCCGGCGAGCCGGGAAGGTTTGCCCCGACAATCGCCACGCCGGGGATCTTTGCAGTCGCGAGTATTTTCGTGATCGCCGGTTGGTACGCGGCGAGCACCTGGAAGTCGACGAAGCCCTGGATCTTCTCGAT
>PMWT01000192.1 GCA_003166025.1 Acidimicrobiaceae bacterium
CTTCATGGCCGCGTTGATGATCGCCGTTACGTACGCCTGGCCCTGATGGACGCTGGACGGGGGGTGCTCGCTGTCGGCCCGTGAGGGCGTGACCCAGGACACCGCCGGCAGGGCCCCGGCCTTGGCCGCCGTGAAGTACGAAGAGAGCGGCTGGATGTTCTCCAACTGGTGGTCCTGGTGCACGTCCTCGAACAGCGGGAGCGGGTTCCAGATGCCCGCCGTCTGGTAGGACTGGCGCACGGGCGGGCACGTCTCGGCCGAGTCGTTCTCGCAGTCGGGTTGGTAGCCCGTCTGGATGTAATAGGCCCAGCTCACGTGGTCCCTGTACAGGAGCCAGGTCTCATCGGTCCAGGCCAGGTCGATCGACGTCGTGCCCGTCTTCAGCTCCTGGGCGACGGCTTGGTTGAAACGCTGGACACCGTACGGGCCGATGATGTTGTTCACACAGCTCATGGGGGACTTGTTGGCGCAGCGAGCCGACCAGCCCGAGACCAGGTAGAGGTGGTCGGGCTCCGACCAGGAGCTCACCGGCTCGAACATGTGGTCATCGAGCACGAAGTCCTTGGCGTACGTCCAGTAGTTGGGTACCTCGCCCTGGTTGTGGTACCCCACCACATCGGGCCGCTGGCTCGGTCCCGCCGTGCACGCCGGGTCGACGGGGTCGTTGCACCGGGGGGCCTCGCGCTGCTCGCGCACGAACCCGTCCATCTTGCCACCATCGACATCGGCCACGGCATTGACATGGCCGTGGGGCCCGCCGCCGTTAACGTCGGCCACGGTATGAAAGGGCCTGTCGCACCCCCCGGTCGCCGGGTCGGGGATGCAAACGGTGGGCACGCCGTCCTTCATAGGGATGCCGTCGGCACTGGGGAAGGTACCGAAGTAGCTGTCGAACGAGCGGTTCTCCTGCATGACGATGACCACGTGGCGGATCTTGTGGATGCCCGCCGCTACGACATAGGTGCCCGTCGGGCCACCGGCGACCCGCTCGACGTTTGCGGAAGGTGCCCCCAGGCTGACAAAACCCGACACCACCAGCACCGTGGCCCCGGCCAGGGCGTTGGACCAGCGCCACATCCCGAGCGGGTACCTGCGGCGGGTGGTACGCCTACCCGTGCGGCGTCGGGCTCCCAATGGGGCCGGAAAAGGATCCATACTGCAGGGATGTTAGGTCGCTCTCTTCGCCGTCGGACCATCACCACAGGTCACGGCGTTCCGCGCTCCGTCCCCCGGCTGCCCACAGCGCCGGGCCCAGGACGATACCGGTGCCAGGGATTTGCATTAGCCGGCCGGAGTTCCTCAGCGAGGAAAACGAGGTGAAAATGGCCAGGAGCGAGCACTGTGAAATTGACGCAGAGGCGCGGGAACTTTCGAGGCGCCGGTTCTTGCGCAATGCGGGGATCGGGGCCGCTGCCGTGCCGTTCATCAGCGCCTTCGCTGAAGCCCTCGGCGGGGCGGACGTCGCCGCCCAGGAGCCGCCCTCCCGGCGCCCGGCCTCGTCCAAGGACCCCTGGCCCAAGCGGCCCGCCTACAGGTTCGCCATGGTCTGCCACCAAACAGCCGACCCTTTCTTCGTCCCTGTCCGCGCCGGGGCGAACGACGCTTGCGCGCTCCTGGGCGCCACCTATACCTGGGACGGGTCGGCGACGGGCCGCACAACCGAGATGGTGGATGCTTTCGACGATGCGATCGACGACCGGGTCGACGGCATTGCCTGTTGCGTCGTCGACCCCACGGCTTTCAATACCGTGACTGACCAAGCGCTGGCCGCCGGGATCCCTGTGGTGGCGTTCAACGCCGAGGCGCCGGCCACCAGCGGGAACCACGCCATGTCCTACATCGGCCAGGACGTCTACGCCGCCGGGGCCGCACTGGCCGAGCGCATGCTGCCTCACCTGAAGAAAGGCGACCTCGTCGGAGGCATGATGGGGGCCCCCGCCTCGGCCATAGAGCAGGGCCGCATGAGCGGCGCGGCGAGCGTCTTCAGCTCCGCCGGGGCCCATCTCGCTCAAGTGGCCGTGGGCACAACGCAGGGCACTGCGGCCACAAGGACCGAGGCCTGGTACAAAGAGCACCAGGACGTCAAGTTCATGTTCGCGACCGCGGCGAGCAGTGGGGCCGCTGTCGGGTCGGTTATCCAGAACCTGGGCTTGGCCAAAAAGGGGGTCGGAGGAGCGGCGTTTGACGTGAGCGGACCGGTGTTGCAGGAGATAAGCAAAGGCAACCTGGTGTTCACGCTCGACCAGCAAGCCTACCTGCAGGGTTTCTTGCCGATCTTTGAGCTATTTGTCTACGCCATCACCGGGGGGCTGATAATTCCCGTGGATGTGGACACCGGCCACAAGCTCGTCACCAAGGAGAACGTCGGTGACTATCTCTCGCGCCGGGACAGCTGGGAGGGTTCGAGCACGGTCCCTGTCGTCTTCACACCGCCCCGCAAGATCACGGTCCAATGAGCCGCGCCAAAAGCTGACGACAATTGCGCCCGCGCCCGCGTCTCGACGCCGCGTGGGCTCACGCCTTTATGACCTCCGAGCGGCCGATCTCCCGGCCGGCGCGGTCCAGGCCGACAACCTGGAAATAAGGCCCGGTGCTGGCGACGGCTATCGCCGTCTCGAAATCGGCCCAGGCGACTGTCGCCAACGTCGACATTTGGCCTAGCTTGCTCCCGGCTAGGACGCGCCAGGCGTTCACTTCAGTGGCTCCGTTCCAGCTCACGTACACCGACGACCCGCCGGGCGGGTTGGTGCCGACGACCACCGCCGGCTTGTCTGTGGGGGCCGCGCTCAACTCGACCACAAAAGCGCGGTAAGACTGGATGTTGGCTGGGAACCTACCATCGACCAGCAACTCGCCATCGGACGAGAAGCGCGAGAAGTAGGGCTCAGCGCCCCAGCCCACGACTGCGCCCCCGTCCGCCAGCAGCTGGACGCTCCCCTGTACGGAAGCGAGGAGATGAGCCGGGTGGACGAAGGCGCGCTCGAGGGTGCAGGCCATGGCCTCCTCGTCAACTCCCAGGATAAGAGCGCGCGACTGAGGCTCTTCAGCCGGCGACGCCCCGTTGTCGAACAGGCTGAGGCGCTGGCCGCTGTGCGGGCGGGCGTGGTGCTGCCAGTGGAAGGTGCTCCCCTCCCTCATGGCAAAATCCGACTTCTTGCCGTTCAGGCGCCACACGACCTGGCCGGTCGACCTGCCCACTTTGTACACCGCCCATGTGTTGCGCCCCGAAATGAGCAGGTCCCCATCGGGCGCCACGGCGATCGAGTTGATGTGGAAGTAGTTGAACGGCACTTGCTCGGTGCCGCCCGAAAAGGCCTGGTAGGTCTCGGCCACGGGGACGTGGTCAAGGCTCTCCCAACGGTGCAACAACTTGCCCGTAGCGACGTCGACCTCCATGGCCACCGCGCCGGCGACATAACCGTGGCGCGGCCCGCCCACGCCTGACAGGTCGGTCGCCACCGTATGGTTGGCGGTGATGAGGGCGGTGCCCTGCTCGGTCAGGTGGAACTCGTGCAGGTCGGGGTAGAGGCCGTCCACCTCGCTGATGCGGGCCAGCTCCCGGAACGACATGTCGGCGATGACCGCCTCGCCGGCACCGGCGCCGTTGCTCACGTCGCCCTCCCACCAGGTGAGCACGGGCCTGCCCCTGAGCTGTTGGTACTGCAGGTTGAACGGTGGCTTGGCGGCGGGCAGGAACCAGCGCAGGTTCCCGTCCCCATCGAGGATCATGAAGCCCCACTGGCCCGGGCCGCTACCCGCGAACGCCTTGGGCGACAACAGCACGTGGCTGTTGGCTGCGCTCCCGAACCGGGACGACGGGGCCGACAGCACCGTCCTCACTCGTGGGGGCTGCAAGTCCGGCCGGGTGTAGAAGCGGTAGACCTGGCTCAGGTCATCCTGTGGCAACTGGGGAGAAAACGGCATGGAGGTGCTGGTCGTAGTGGCCGGAGAGCCGCGCCTGGAGCCCGGTGGCCATTCGTAGCCGATGAGACCGGCGACGCCTAAGCCGACCGTCCCCGCGGCCGCCCGAAGGCCCCACCCGAGGAACTGTCGACGCGTGCTCATTCGCCCACGATCTCCTTGTCAGCACCGGTGCCCGCCGACCGCTACCCATCTTGGCCCGACATTCTGAGCTGGTCCTGAGATTAGAGTAACGGCCTTGGCTCCGGGTTTACAGAAGGCGCACCTTCGAAACGCTCGCGGCGTCGCGAACACGCTGGCAGGCTGGCCAAGGGCGCGCCCGCGCCGACGGGCGTGAGCGCCCTGGCCCAAAACCCTTATGGTGGGTGCCCTCGCTCTCCTGGTCTTGGGTAGCGGTAGCGCGCCGAGTGCCACGCGCCATGTCGGCGTGGCTCGCCCCATCGAGAAAGTGAGCGGGGGGCCGACCGGCACCTATATCGTCCCGCCCGGCATCCACAAGATCCGCCATGTGATCATCGTGATGCAGGAGAACCGCTCTTTCGACAGCTATTTCGGGACGTTCCCCGGCGCCGACGGCATCCCGATGAAGAACGGCGTGCCCACCGTTTGTGTCCCCGACCCATCGAGGGGTGGCTGTGACAAGCCCTTCCACGATGTCAACGACGTGAACGGCGGAGGCCCCCACGGTCACCCCAACGCGGTGGCCGACATCGCTGATACCAAGATGGACGGCTTTGTCGGCCAGCAAGAGCAGGCGCTGCGGACTTGCACGAACCCAGACGACCCGGCGTGCTCGGTGAGTAGGACCAAGGAGCCCGACGTGATGGGCTACCACAACCAGGGCGAGGTGCCCAACTACTGGGCCTATGCCAAGGATTTCGTTCTCGACGACCATATGTTCGAGCCGGTGAGCTCCTGGTCGCTACCCGACCATCTTTACCTGGTCTCC
>PMWT01000105.1 GCA_003166025.1 Acidimicrobiaceae bacterium
TCACGGGTGATTCTCTTCACAGACCGGCTGAGTTACTTCTCGGCGCCGGCGTGCTCCCGGCGCACCTTGTCCCACGGGTTGGGCATCAAGCTCTTGACTTGAACCATGACAAAGAGGGAGACGCTTGGCGGCTCCGCGTAGTCACGGGCTACCGACCGGACGGCCAACCGCAGGAGGGTAGTAGCATCGCAGGTAGGCAAGGAGGATTCCGAGCTTGGACCGAGCTGCGCTAGAGATAGCCGGTGAGCGACGCCGAAGCCCACTTGCCCCGGCCGAGGTGCTCATGGGCGCTACTCGAGCCCTTTTCTGGGTCGAAAGCGCCACCGATGCCAAGCTCATAGCGGTCAACTTGGTGTCCGCCCTGGGGGGATCGGTGGTGCCATCGAGCCGGATGGACGGAGACGCTCTGCCCGTTGACCTTTCCTTTGGTCAGGGCGAGCCAGTCGTACCCTGCGCCCCTACCAACAGCGCCGCCCGCATGTTGCTGGAACGGTGTATGCCTTCCTTTATCGTGGACGCTCACCGCGCCCTGGAGCTCAGAACCCGCATGGATCGTTTGGTCGAAGCCGCCAGCGTCGATACGCTCACGGGTCTGCCTAATCGGCGCGCTATGGGCCGAGCACTGGGACGGCTCAAAGCTGACGATGTGGTAATCATGCTCGACCTGGACCACTTCAAGCGAGTCAACGACACGTTAGGGCACGCTGGGGGCGATCAGGTGCTGTCTGGCCTGGGCCGCGCCCTGCAAGCCACTGTCCGGGGGACCGACCTTGCTGGGCGCTTTGGGGGAGAAGAGTTCCTCATAGTACTTAGCGGTACCAGTGACCCTGACGCCTTTCTTCGGCGGCTCCGAGTCATTTGGTCGGCCGTCCGGCCGTCTCCCATCACGTTCAGTGCGGGCATCGCACTGGCAGGTGAGAAAGTGAACCAGGCGGTAGGGGCGGCGGACCAGGCGATGTACCGGGCTAAGGAATCCGGTCGCGACCAGTGGGCGTGGGCACTGCCGGACGAATATTCGAGCCAAGGGCCAATTCTTCGCCCCTCGAGCGTGGCTCCGGAGCAAGATGGTGCCTTTGTCGCCTTTAGTCAGATACATGTACCTGAAGGAGGCGCGGGCCAGGTTGAAACCGCGTTTCGCGAACGGCTCGGGGCGGTCGAGAAGTGGCCAGGGTTCCGTTCGTTGGAGGTATGGTCTGACGGTGCCGACCCGACCGGGTACGCCATGGTCTCGTGGTGGGACTCAGCAGCCGACTTCTCCTCCTATATGCGCTCGGACGACCACCGCCGTTCTCATCAGCGTATCCCCACCGGGGACCTCCGTCCCCGGGCTCGTGAGTTCCGGCGTTACCGAGTGGTCGCTCGTTGAGTTCTTCGGAGGGGGTACGCCCAGCGGAGCGCTTTATGGAACTTTCGCTATCGGGCGCCACACAGGATGCGGTCAAGTTTGCATTGAGCATGCTGGACGTTGGCACGCGCGAAGAGGAAATTATCGTAGATGTACTTGCGGTCTCTCAGCGTCGGGTGGGCGAGCGTTGGCACAAAAATGACCTGAGCGTGGCTGACGAACACTTGGCCACCGGGGTAGCCGAGGCTACTCTCTGCGCCCTAGCCTCCGATACCCCGCCACCAACCGGTCACGGTTCAGTTGTGGTTGCCTGCGCTGAGGGTGATTGGCACTCCATAGCGGCGCACATGATTAGCGAACAGTTGAGGGCAGAAGGGATAAGAGTTATCTTCCTTGGTGCGTCGACGCCGGCCGACTCGGTGGCGCGCATGTTGGGCCAGTACCGGCCCAATGCTCTGGCTGTATCTTGCAACCTGGCCCTGTTCTTCGGCGGCATTACCCGGCTCGCCGACGCGGCGCACGTTCACGGTGTGCCGGTCCTCGCCGGTGGTCGGGCCCTTCAGTCCGCGCCGGTACGAGCACAGGTCCTTGGTGCTGACGCCTACGCCGGGACTGTCAGTGACGCTATGAGGATCCTTACGGCGTGGACCGAGAAACCGCCTGCGGTAAAGGACGAACCTCACCCGTTTTGCTTGGGAGCGGCCCAACTGGAAGCGGAATCTGCGCAGATCGCCGACTTGGGCTTTTCCGCGTTATCGGCGCGGTTCCCGCGTATGACCACGTACACCCCCGCTCAACTGGAGCGGACCCGAGAGGACCTTGCATACATAGTACGGTTCATTGCTGCTGCTCGACAGGTTGACGACCTGGCCGTTTTCATTGAGTTCTTGGACTGGCTAGCGGAGCTTCTCCTAGCTCGCGGCGTTCCCATTGCTGCCTTAGTGGGCGGGCTCGAAGTACTCGAGCCCTTGCTGCGGCACGACCCGGTTGCCGCCTCGTTCGCACTCGCAGGGTTGGGTCACTTGGGCTAGGAGGGGCCCCACGTTGAGCCCGCGGAGAGGGACGATCGCTGCCGTGAGGGGAACTTGTCTTTGTACCGTGGCGCGGGTCAGTCTTCGTATTCGCGAGGGAGCCGCTCCCGGTGGTGCCAACCAAGCGCGGCTAACGCTGCGGCCGCGACCCGGCGAGCGAGCATGATCTCGCCGGCCATGTTGGCGGCTGTCCAAGGAGGCCAGTCCACCCCTCCTGAACTGCCCGTTTAGTAGTTCAGAGTTGTCCAGCCGTCTGTTTTTTGACCTTGTCCCACAGGTTGGCCGGCATTACCTCGTAGTGGTCGTGGTGCGCCTTGAAACGGCCCCGCCCTCCGGTCAGGCTGCGCAGGTCGATGGCGTAGCGCACCAGCTCCGATGTCGGGACGAGGGCGATGACCACCGATTCGCCCGGTTGGCCTGTTTCGGTCCCTTGGACCCGGCCCCGTCGGCTGTTGAGGTCGCCCATGACGTCGCCCTGGTAGGCGTTGGGCACCGTGACTTCGAGGAGTGACAGGGGTTCGAGCACCACCGGGCTGGCCTTGGCCAGCGCCTCCCTCAGGGCCAGCGCCCCCGCCATCTTGAACGACATTTCGGACGAGTCGACCGGGTGGAACTTGCCGTCGAAGCAGGTCACCCGGATGTCGACCACGGGCCAGCCGAAGGTGCCGCCCTCGGACATGGCCTCGTCGGCGCCCTTTTGCACTGCCGGTATGTACTGGCGGGGGATCACCCCGCCGACGATGTTGTCGACGAACTCGAAACCGGCACCTCTGTCCATGGGCTCGATGCGCAGCGACGCCACTCCGAACTGGCCATGACCCCCGGTCTGCTTCTTGTACTTTCCCTCGGCCTCGGCGTTGGCCGTAACTGTCTCCCGGTAGGGGATCACGAGCTCCTCGCTCTCGACGCCGACACCGAACTTGCGGGCCAGGCGCTCCATGGCGATGGCGATATGCGTCTCGCCCGTGCCCGTGAGCACGGTCTGGTGCGTCTCGTCGTCCCGGCGGACGATGAGCGTGGGGTCTTCTTCCTGCAAGCGGTGCAGGGCGGTCATCATCTTGTCCTCGTCCGCCTTGCTCTTGGGGCGGATGGCGACGGAGAGCACGGGCATGGTCGCCTCGGCCAGCCAGCTGGGCCCGTTACTGTCGCCGTCGGTCTGGGAGCCGGTCGGGACCAGGCTGACCGGCATGTTGCGCGGTGCCAGGGTGTCACCGGTCGCCGTGGCCGCCAGCTTGGCCACGGCGCCGAAGTCACCGGCGGCGACCTCGGTGAGGGGTATCTGCTCCTTGCCCCGGAGGGTAAAGATGAGGTGCAGCCGCTCTTCCGCCCTGGCTCTCGGGTTGAACAGGGCGGCGTCGGGGCGGACCGTCCCCGAAAGGACCTTGAAAAGGGATATTTTTCCGACGTAGGGGTCGGCGATGGTCTTGAAGACCCAGGCCAGCGGCTGTGCGGCCGGGTCGGTGGCCACCTCGACCACTTCGCCGCCATTGGCCCCGGGCGCCCGCACGCGCGCCGGTGGGCGCTCGAGGGGGGAGGGGGCCACGTCGCAGATGATGTCGAGCAACCGGTCGATGCCGACCAATTTGGTGGCCGAACCACAGATGACAGGGAAAACCTGGGAGGACACGACTCCCCGGGCCAGCGTTTTCGCCAGCTCGTCGGCGTTCATCTCCTCCCCGTCCAGGTAGCGCGCCATCAGGTCGTCGTCGGCCACGACGATGCCTTCGACCAGTGAGTCGCGCACGCTGTGCTCTTGGGCGGCCATGTTGTCGGGTATGGCCTCCTTGGTGGGGTTACATTTGCCGGTCTCGTAAACAAAGGCGGTGTCGCTGAGCAGGTCGGCCAGGCCGTGAAATTGCGCTTCCTCGCCGATGGGCAGCTCGAGAGGGGCCACGCCGGCGCCGAAAGCGGAGTGCAACTGCTGGAGGACGCCGGAAAAATCGGCCCGTTCCCGGTCCAGCTTGTTCATGAAGATGAGGCGGGGGATCCCGAGCTCGGCTGCCGCTTTCCAGAAAATCTCGGTCTGCACCTCGACGCCGTCGACGGCGCTGACGACGAACACGGCCAGGTCGGCCACGGACAGCCCGGCGAACGTCTCCGGTACGAAGTCGGCATAGCCCGGGCAGTCCAGGACATTGACCTTGTAGCCGCGCCACTCCGTGGCGGCCAGTGTGAGCGAGGTGGACATGTGATGGGCGTGCTCTTCGGGCTCGAAGTCGGACACGGTGGTCCCGTCCTCGACCCTGCCCGCCCGCGTGACCGCACCACTGCAAAGGAGCATGGCTTCGGTGAGCGTCGTCTTCCCAGAGCCCCCGTGGCCGACCAAGGCCACGTTGCGGACCTTCGCTGGTGGGTACGCCTTCATGAGAGCACCTCTTTCTGTTCCGAGGGCCCGGGCCCTACGGTGTCCCCTTCACGGCCGCTCTAGACCTGATCCAGTTAAGTTACCCGTTGGAGAGCAGGGCATGGGAAGGGGTTCAAGGCCGTAAGCCCGCTCTCGGAAAGTACGGCTGGTAGGCTGACCACCACGTACCGGGGCCCACATAATTTGGTTTGCCACCCCGTTAGGAGCACGTAGGTGTTCGACGCACGTTTTCGTACCGCCGTTGACCGGGCCGTTAGGCCAGCGGGACGGGCGCTCCGCCGTACCGGCCTGTCGCCCGACCACCTGACGGCGACGGGGATCCTGCTGTCGGTCCCGGCGGCCTGGGCCATCGCCACCGGCCGGCTCGTCCTGGGCCTGGTGGTCCTCATCGGGTCGGCCCTGCCCGACCTGTTCGACGGGAGCCTGGCTAAGGCGAGCGGCAGGGCGAGCCGGCGAGGTGCCTTTTTCGACTCGGTCGGCGACCGGGTGAGCGACAGCATCGTGCTGGCCGGTTTCGCCTGGTACGCGCAGGACCGCTTTGGGGCGCACGCGGCCCTGGTACCACTGGCCGTGCTGGGTGTCTCCCAGCTGGTGTCCTACATAAGGGCCAAAGCCGACGTACTGGGCATCGACGCCAAGGGTGGCCTCATGGAGAGGGGCGAGCGGGTTTTCGTCCTTTGTTTCGCCCTCAAGTTCCCGGCCGACATGCTCTGGCTGTTGTGGCTTATTTTCGCCTTGTCCCTACTGACGGCGGGCCAGCGTTTCGTGAAGGTGTGGCGCCAGGCCGAAAAACCACCGGCCCCTTTGCCGGTCGAGCCGACGGCCGTGGTCCTGCGCTGGCGGGCCTGGCGAGAGGAAAGGGCGGCGGGCCGCGATGCCACGTCATGGGCGCGGTCGCCCCGGGGCCCTGGTCGACCTGCCGGCGGCGGCTTCTTTTCGGGCAGCCGGCGACCGGGCGCAGGTGCGGCCGAAGGCCGGTGGCACGAACGGCGTTTGCAGCGGCGGCTGCGCATGGACGGGGAGCAGGGACCGGTGGCGGCGGACGACCAGGACAAGTTGGCGGCCGACCTACGCGACGACGTAACCGCCCCCAGCCGTCGGGGCCGGCCCCGAGGCTGAGCCGGCGCCCACGGGTCGGCGTCCACCGCCCGGCGCCTGCTTGCCGGCGGTGCTCCGCCGGCGCCTCGGTGGAGCGTCTAGGCGCCGGTGCTCTGGCACCGGGAGCCTCCCCAAGCCTGGCCTGGCGACTGCCTGAGCTGTGCCCTAGGGTCGGGTCGCAGTGCTGAGCAAGGAGCTCGCCCTGTACCGCGCCGGAGCGGTTGTCGCTTCGGCCCTGCCCGGAGAGGTCGCCGGCACTCTCGTCCAGCGTGTCGGCGCGCTGATGGGCAGACTGCCCGACTACAGCGGTCGCCGGGCCGTTGCCGCCTCCCACATGGCCCGCGTCCTCGGCCGTCCCCTCGCTCCACGGGAGCAGAGACGCATGGTCGCCGAGGTGTTCGCCAACTACGGGCGCTATTGGGCTGAGAGCCTGCGCCTTCCTTCGCGGACCAAGGCTGAGATCCTGGGCGGCGTGACCACGTTCGGATGGGAGCACCTGGGGGCGGCTCTGGCCGGCGGGAAAGGAGTGATCGTAGGCACGCCCCACCTCGGGGGTTGGGAATGGGGTGCCATGTACCTGATCGCCAAGGGCATACCTGTGACTGTCGCCGTCGAGCCACTACGACCGCCGGACCTGTTCGACTGGTTCGCCCGTTTTCGCCGGGAGCTCGGGATGCAGGTCGTCCCGGTAGGGCCTGGGGCCGCGGGGGCCCTATTGCAGGCCCTGAAGGACGGCCACGTAGTCTGCCTGCTGTCCGATCGTGTTGTCGCCCACGTCTCGGGGTCTGAAGTCAGCTTCTTCGGGGCGCCGGTCATGCTCCCGGCCGGGCCGGTCACCTTGGCCCTGCGCTCGGGGGCCCCGCTCATGACTGCCGCCATCTATTACGGCAAGCAGGCCACTGCCCACACTCTGGTCTTCCGTCCGCCGTTCGAGCTCCCGCCGACGGGGCGGTTCCGCCAGACCGTCACGAGCGGCACGCAGATCCTGGCCATCGAGCTCGAGCACCTCATCCGGTCCGCCCCCACGCAGTGGCACCTGGTGCAGCCCAATTGGCCCGACGACCCGCCGTTGCACAAGCGGTGGGCCCGTCCGGCCCGAGCGATGTCGCCCGACCAGGCACGCCAGATCACCGAGGCGAGCTCGTCGCCCACGGTGACCGAATGACGGCGGGGCCGGCATGCGCCTAGGCATCGTCTGCCCTTACAGCCTGAGCATCCCCGGCGGCGTGCAGCACCAGGTACTGGGCCTGGGCCGGGCGTTGCGGTCCATGGGAGTGGAGGCGCGGGTGCTGGCGCCGTGCGACGGCCCTCCGCCCGAGCCCTGGGTCTCGCCTCTGGGCGCTTCGGTGCCCGCTGCCGGCAATGGCTCCGTCGCTCCTATTGCCCCTGACCCGTCGGCGGCCCTGCGCACCATCCGTGTTCTGCGGGACGAACAGTTCGACATCGTCCATCTTCACGAACCCCTGGTCCCGGCCCCGTGCCTGACTGCCCTCCTGTTCAGCGACGCGCCCCTGGTGGGCACCTTCCACCGGGCCGGCGAGATCGCCTGGTACCGGCCCATCCGGGGGCCGGCTCGCTGGGCGGCGGGCCGACTGAAGCTGCGCTGTGCCGTGTCGACCATCGCTCTGGCCACGGCCCGCCAGGCCCTCGGGGGCGAGTACGTGCTGCTCTGGAACGGCATCGACGTCGAGTTGGCGGCGGCCGCCGAACCATGGCCGACGTCGGGCCCGACGGTGCTGTTCCTCGGCCGGCACGAGCCTCGAAAGGGCCTGGCTGTCCTGGTCGAAGCGGTCGTCAAGCACGATGTCGACGCCCGGATCTGGGTGATCGGCGAGGGCCCGCAGACCGCCGCCCTTCGGGAAGCCACCCTGGGCGACCACCGTTTCGAGTGGCTAGGCACAGTGGGGGAGGAGGAGAAGAGACGGCGCCTGCGGGGCGCTGACGTCCTCGCTGCCCCCTCGCTACACGGCGAGAGCTTCGGCGTGGTGTTGCTGGAAGGCATGGCCGCAGGGACGACCGTGGTAGCAAGCAACATCTCCGGCTATGCCAACGTGGCCCGGGCATCGAAGGACGCCCTTTTGGTGCCACCGGGCGATGCTGCCGCCCTGGCGCGGGCGCTGCGCCAGGCGCTGGACGGGGGCCCGGCGATCGAAGCCATGCGCAGATCTGCGTTCGAGCGGGCGGCCGAGCACTCCATGACCGCTCTGGCCCGCCGCTACCTGGAGCTGTACGAGCCACTGCTCTCGGGTTGAAATTTCCCGGCCGGTAGTCCGCCACGCCTGGAGCGGGCAGGCCGCGTGCGACGCCGGCCACGCGGCGTGGCCGCGGCCCTTCACAACAAACGCTTTGCTCGCCGAGCAATTAGCGCCCCGCGATCTGCGATCAAGCTGGTAGATAGCCGATATGCGCCGGTGACGCTAAAAAACACCAATGTAATACGGTCCAAAGGCTGGCGCCGGAGACCGTGCCGCTGCTACTAATTGGCGAGCCAAAACAGTCTGGCGCAGGGCCGGTCGCAGGTTGCGATAGGACCTGGGAAGTTCTTCTTTTGCAAAAGCCCTGTTGCTCTGCGCTCGTCGGCGCGCGCAGGGGGCTGGCCGAGGCTCTATGAAGAAAACTTTTTGAACATCGGCCATGTCGCGGGCCGGTACCTAGAGAAAGGCTGAATGCGAGGCTCCATGCACACAATTGCCATTGCCGTCCCCGCCAGCGCCGCTGGCCTCGTGGGTTGGTACAGCCGCGCTAGTTCGAAGATGGCCGCGCTGATCGGTGCCGCCGGAGGACGGGGCCCGCAGCCCAAGGCGGAGCAGCCCAGGACCGGGCAGCCCA
>PMWT01000090.1 GCA_003166025.1 Acidimicrobiaceae bacterium
CACGGGTGATTCTCTTCACAGAACTTACATTATGGTTAGTAGCGTAGGCCCGAGAGGCCTGCCGTCTCGTAGCCCGAAGGAGCCCGCGATCGGGCGAGGAGACATGGTGCATGCCATCCCAGCGGAGCGAGCGATTGAGCCGAGTCCGGGGTGTACCTAAACGACGACGAACCCGAACTGGGCCCGTGCCAGTTGGAGCAGCTTGTCGGGAACGGTGCCGTCGGTGAAGGTCCCGTGGCCAGCGCTGGCACCGGTCGGGCCGAACAGGGCGTACGAGGTTTCGGCCAACGCTGGGTGATGTGCCGCGCCATAACGGACGCCGTCGAACCCAGCCTGGAAGAACCGCGTGGCCCATGGGTGCGACACTTTTCGGTAGGGATAGCCGGCACTGGTGGTAGCCGTCACGCCAAATCCCGCCGCAGTCGGGTCGAGGCAGTCTGCAAGCTGCAGGTCGGAGCTGAGGCGGATGGTTGCCAGACGCCGGCCAGCGACGTCTGCGGTCGACGCGAGGGTCAGGCGGGCCAGCGTTTCCAGGAACGCACCGATGGGATGCTCCGCGACGTAGCAGGTGCCGTACGGTTCGGGGATATCGAACCGCTGGGACCCGTCGGAACTGAACCACCAAGGCCCGAAGCCAGCGCGATGAACCCGATAGACGACGCTGCCGGCCGCGAGCGTGCACGACGGGAAGTGGCGCATGTCGAGGCCGCTACTTGGGGCGCGTACCTTACGGGTGCCGCGGGTATGGGGATTGACGTGGCCACGCACGGCCTACAGTGTGCAGCGTCGGTGACCTCGGTTGGTGGACCGCCGGACGGCGCGCTCGCTGTCAGTGGGCCAGAGCGCCAGCGGTGTGCCGGGCCGCCTCGTACACCCGGGTAGCGTCTGAACCGGCGGCTAGCCATTTAGCGGGGGCGGTGCCGTCGAGCTCCGGTTGAGGGGTCGTGAACCAGGAGACGACGCCCACGTCGCTGAGGCCCGCGGGGGCGAGCAGTTTGGCGGCCCGGGTAACCTCGGGCCGGACCCTGCTCCCGTCGAACTGGTAGGTGGGTACGACTATCTGGCCAGCTACGTCCATAGCCAGCAACGTGCCCCGCTCGATGCGCTGATGAACCGCCTGACGGCTATTGACCCCGAGTATCGTCGCGGCTTCGGCGACGCTCACGTGCCCGCCGGTCGCCGCCTGGAGAGTGGCTCGGGTGGCCGCGAGCTGGGCGAGCTCGGCACCAAAGCCGGCTGGGTCCTTGAGGCTGCTCAGAGTCGCTGCCAGACCCAGCTGGTCTGCTGCCTGGACAAAACCGGCCACGGCCGCCTCCATGGCTGGTGGTAGGGCCGGCCGAGCCTTGACGGGCGTCTTTCTCGCATCGTCCCGCCGCCTTTTGCCGGGCACCATGGTGGTGTTGGCGCCCATTACTCTCGTCGCGTTCCCTGCGTCAGTCGACCGCGTCGCCTGACGGGCTTTGGCCCCGCTCCCCTTGGCACCGGTTCTTGGCGCGACGAAGGAGACAGCGATCCGGTCCCGTGGAGGGTTCTTCAGCTGAACGTCGGCGGTTCCGATCCTTGTAGCCATGACCTCATACTATCAGGTGCGTCAACGACGTAAACGTATCGTCAACGTTGTCAACATGGCGTTGGTGGCTGGGCAGCCTCTCTAGGGCGACATCGGGTCATAAGGGCCTGGGCTCGATTGCTGGATAACAATGCTTATGCATCATCTGGCCCGACAAAGGTCCACGGCAACGTGCTGCTCCACGAGCCCCAAACTGCGGGGCCGACTGCTGGCAGTGCTTTGGAGAGATCCGTCGCAGCCATCGGGCCAGCCTCGTACTGGAGCTGTCAGCAGGTGGGATGAGGACGGGTTTCGTGCACGCCGCCTGTGGTCCCTCTCAGTTACGAGATCTGCGCGCCGACCGCCGAGCCGCGCTCCGCGCTCATGAGCGCATGGCGGAGATAACGAACGACGTCCAAGCCTTCCTGGTGTTGCCGGCAAAATTAGATGACAACGGTCCGGCAACTTTGGGTGAGCACCGTCCGGCATAACTGAGCTCAGGCGGTGCATCCAGGCTTAGGCGCTTGCCCCGATGGCTCACTGCTCCGGCACCGCCTCGGTCGCGTGCCTAGAGCCCTCGCCCGTTGGTCCCTCAAGCTTGTTAGGACATGGCTGTGCTAGCACCAACAACCACCTTGCCAGGAGGGTGAGACGGAAACTCCCTGTGGCACCGGTACTTCGTAGTCTTCACTAATGCGCACTATTGCTCACTGTTCGTGCAGCAGTTGCCAACCCTTTGGAGAGCCAGGCGGGGCTCCTGACCCGGCGAGCTTGTCGGTGCCGAGAAGGCAGCTGGCCGGGACGGAGTGGCATAGCCCGCTCGCCGGCCCGGGACGGGTCTGGGACCTTCGGCCCTAGACGAGGAGCGCCCTCACGGGTGACCATGGTCGGCGGAGGTCCCAGAGAATTGTTCGTCCAGGATTTCATGATGGTTGAACGGCCTTGTCACGAGATCGTCGCTGAGCTCGGGGACGGGGCGACCGCGCTCTTCCACCAGTCTCTAGGCGAAGCCGAGATGGACCTCGATCGACTGCACCTCAAGGTCGGCCCGGAAAACTGGCCCGTGCTCCTCGCCAAGACTGTCGAGGTGCAGTTCGGGCCGGTGCGCAGCCATGGCGATGTTACTCTGCTCGCCTTTTCATGGCAGGCAACGGGGTCGGGCTCGTTGTTCCCAACGCTTGATGCCGACCTCGAACTCAGCCCGGTAGGCGAGAACAGGACGGAACTGACCTTGATGGGCCGCTACCAGCCGCCGGGCGGGGCCTTGGGCCGGCGCGTGGACGAGTTACTACTGCACAGGTTGGCAGACGCCACGGTGCGGGCGTTCCTTTCCAGCTTGGCGGCTAGGTTGGCCGCGGGTGCAGGAACCGAGGTCTCCCCAGCGGAACGTTGACGGAGCGGCTCCCGTCGTCGCCTGGACCGATGGCGGCATAGCATAAGCTGCTCAGTAGGGCTGGACGGCTTGGAGCTCCGACCAGGGCAGGTTGGCTACGACGCCGTACTCCGGTTGACCGTCCCAGCTGGCGGTAATGGGATCGGTGCCCGAATTGCCCTCGGCCGCCCAATCGCTCGGTTGCTCAGCCTCTAGCATCACGGCGCCGGCATAGTCGGTCACCACCATGCCGTAGGTCTGTATGGCCTGGAAGACCATTTGCCCGAACGGGGTCAGCCCTGACGGCATAGGCAGGTTGGCCGGAAAACGGAACCATTGGCCCTCCGGGGGCTGGCCGGGGACGTTGCCGGGATGCGAAGGACAATCTTCGCGATCAGCGGGGTAAACGCGGCCGTAACAACCCGGGATGGCAACGGCGATGGCATGGTCTATCGACCCCGAGGCGATATCGGCTTCGGTTATCGTCGTACCCAGGTAGCTGATGCCCGTGGCCGAGAGGCCAAAGGGCCTGGGAAAAACCCCGTAGGTGGCGGACAAGTCCAGTTTGCCGCCCCAGCAGGCAGAGTAGCTGCCATCGGGGTTGCGCTGGACCTGCCAAAACTCCCATGCGGTACCGCTCGACGGCTGGTAGATCATGAGGGGGCCGTCTGAGGAGCCATTTAGCGAGGCGTAAGAAGGGATGGGTGCCTCGGTCCCGGTGTCGGTGGTGAAGTCGTTGCAGCCGCTGGAGACAGAGATCGGCGAGTCCGCCTGATCGGCGGGCACCCAGTAGACGGGTGCCGTGTTGACCCCGACGCTCGCGTAATTGTCCTCGTAGTCAGTTACGAAGTCGTTGACGTACTCGGACGAGCCGGCGCTGACCGCCCAGTCCTGGGCGTCAAGGTTGAACACGCTGTACGGCATGACCCGGGCGGGCGGGGTCAATGGGCTGTCGGCCGGGACCGGCGGCGCCACCGTCGTTGTCGGCGCAACGGTCGTGGTAGCAGCAGGGGCGACGGTCGTTGCCGCCGCAGGTGGGACCGTGGAGGTGGTAGCGGCGGGAGGGACGGTAGTTGTCGCAGCAACGTCCGGCATCGTGGCCACAGTTGTCGTAGCAGCGGGAGCGGCGGTTGTGGTGGGCGCCACCGTTGTAGTGGCAGCCGGAGCGACGGTCGTTGGCGGAGCGGGCGCCACCGTTGTAGTGGCAGCAGGAGCGACGGTCGTTGGCGGAGCGGGCGTGGTCGCGACGGGAGCGGACATCGTGAGCTGAGTGGACGTGGTCGTCTCTGAGACCGTCGTAATGGCAGCAGCCGTCGTCGTCGGTGCCACTGTGGTCGTTGCGACGGTTGGGGCGACGGACGTGGCGGCCATGGCACTGTTCTCGGTTGCGAAATAGCTCGGCAGAGAGCTGTAACCATCACCTTGGTCCGTGACATAGACCAGGTTGCCGCCGAGGGCCTTGATGGCCTGCAAGGTTGATGGCAGGTCCTGCTCGGTCGGCCCTGAGGTGATGATGTAGCCGATCTGCACCGCTGATGACGAGTAATCCGGTGGTGGGCTGGACTGGAACGCCGCCAGTGTGTTTTCCATGACCACGACGGCGTTGGCCGCGCTCGGTGAGAGGTAGCCCGGGCTCGGGGGCGTGCCGGGGTTGAGGATGTCAATGCCGCCGAGCCCATGCACATAATGTGTGAGCGCCTCGTAATAGGCGAGGCCTGCCGAGGTACCTGTTACGTCGTCGAAGAAAATGTCGTCCACGCCGTAAAGCGATCCCCAGGCGCTGACCTGTGCTTCCGCGGTCGTCAAGGGGACAGTTGCCTCAGCCGTGTCGACGTAACCGACCACCGTCCAGCCCTCGGCCTCAACATTGCTCACAGCCGCGGCGTAGGTCGGGCCCAGAGTCGTGCCCGGCCCGGAACCGACATTGGCGATGACGTAAGAGGGAAGGGTGGCCGGCCGGGTAGTAGCGAGGGTGGTCCACAATGGGCCCGAAGTCGGGTACTGGTAGGCGGGGATGAGCCATGACTGCCGGCCGGCGGGAGCGGCTGTCGCCGCTGCCGCCACGGTCGTCCCCGCGGCGCCTCCCGTCGTCGCTGCCGCCACGGTCGTGGCGGCAGCACTGTCGGTCGCCGGTGCCACGGTCGTGCCCAAGGCGCCTGCCGTTGTTGCCGGCGGGGAAGTCGCGTCGGGGCCGGCGGTGATGGTGAGAGGGTCGTTGAGCCCGGCAAAGGAGCGCACCGGGCCTAACGACGTCGCTACCGGTGGTGGCGGGGTGCCGGGGGACTGGGTGCTGGGGGACTGGGTGTGACCCTGGCCGCCGCCAACCTTGACCAGTGAAGTCGACGTCAGAAACGACGGGGCGGTGGCGCCATCTGTTGTCGTGGCCGGGAGCGCGGACGTGCTGGGGGGGTCCGCCCCCGAGCGGTTGGGCGCGCCGTGGGCGGGTTCTGCCCGGCTGAGAGCGGCGGTCGGGGGAGCGGCGGTCGGGGGGGCGACGGGTGATGTCGACTGGCCGGTTGGCGCGGCGGGCGCAGCCGTGCCCCTCGGTGCTCCGGCCAGTTCTGGGGAGGCGACCGTGCCTGTCACCGCGAGGCCGGCGGGCGCAACTATGGCGGCCAGGGCCACAGCCCAAATGCCGAGCTTTGATTTGGACGTTTTACGTTTTGGAGGGAAGTGCGCCGGCCGTCGGTTGCCCGGACCGGGCCACCGGTCGAATAGCTTGGTCCGCGCCGGCATCACTGAGACCGTTTATCGGCGGGTAAGTCCCGCGATCAAGCCGGCGGGAGCGAATTGAACCGAAATGGACAGCGACAGCGCCCTCAAAGTCGGGCGGCACCTGGTCATCCCTCCGGCCGAGCTGGAGTGGCGCTTCAGTGCCAGCGGGGGGCCGGGAGGCCAGCATGCCAATACCGCCAATACCAGGGTGGAACTGGTCTTTGATGTAGCCGGCTCGGCGGTCCTCGGGCCCCGCCAGCGAGCACGGCTGCTGGAACGGCTCGGTCCCAGCGTCCGGGTCGTGGTCGTCGACGAGCGCTCCCAGCTGCGCAATCGTCAGATCGCCCTGGAACGGCTGGCCGAACGGCTCACCGACGCCTTGCGCGTCGACCCGTCCCGCCGGCCCACCGTGCCCACCAGGGCCTCCCGTGAGCGCCGGTTACGGGCCAAGCAGTTGCGGTCGGCGCGCAAGGTTGAGAGGCGGACGCCACCGCCGGACGCTTGAGGCCAGGCGTCGGCCCGCCGCCGGACCACATCCCCCGAGACAGGCGGGAGGTAAACGGACGGCGAGATGGCGAAGGTTTTCTGTAGAGTGCGCCACGTACCGTCCGTCGTGTCAACCTGAGGAGAGCTCGTGGCTGAACGAAAGTCTTATTCTCCCGGCACACCGAGCTGGGTCGATCTGGGCACGGCCGACACGCAGGCCGCGGCCCGGTTTTACGGTGAGATCTTTGGCTGGGTGGCCAGCTTCGACCCCCGCCCGGAGGCCGGCGGGTACGGCATGTTCAGCTTGCGGGACCACCTGGTAGCCGGGATCGGCCCCCAGACCGACCCTGGTCCGCCACATTGGGCGGTGTACGTCAGCGTGGCCGACATAGATGCGACCGCGGCCAAGGTCGTTGACAACGGGGGCAAGTTGTTGGTCGGCCCGATGGAGGTACTCACCGCCGGGCGGTTCGCCGTGGCGGAGGACCCGGCCGGTTCGGTCTTTTCCCTGTGGCAGCCCGGGGACCACGCCGGTGCCGGCCTCGTAAACGAGCCCGGGGCCTTCACCTGGAACGAGCTGGCCACCACCGACCTCCCCGGCACGCGGGACTTTTACATCTCGGTCTTCGCCTGGGGGGCGGAGGGCGACGCGAACAACCCCAATGCCGCCATTTTCACCATCGGCGGCAAGCCTGTGTGCGGTGCCCATGCCGCCAACCCGGGTGAGCACCCGGCCTGGTCGATCTGGTTCGCGGTCGACGACTGTGACGCCTCGACGGAGAAGGCTCGGGGCCTGGGGGCCTCGGTGCTCATGCCTCCCGCGGACCTCGATTTCGGGCGCGGCGCGGTCGTGGCTGATCCCCAGGGGGCGGTGTTCGGGATCGGAGCGGTGAACGACACCACCCCCGGTTACACGTCCTAGCGACTTGCGCTTCCTAGCGAGCGGTCACGGGGCCGGCTCGGCACCCTCCGGGCCGGGGCCCGTGGCCGTGGCGACAGGAGGCACGCTGTGCGGTACCGAGGCCATGGACGTCCGCGCCGCCGACCGGGTGCGGCGCTTGGCGATCCGGCGCAACTGCAAGATGCGCGCCGTCCCGCAGACCAGGACGATGACGGCGCCGATCACGGCGGAGAAGAGCAGGGCTACGCCCAGAGGGAGGTGACCGTGGAGGGACACGAAGCTGATAGGGACTTCGCGCTCGTTCTGGAGGATGAAGATGAGCATGGCCGCCACCAGGACGACGGCCACGATGGCGGCTGTCCAAGCGCCGCTCAGCCGAGTCGGGCCGACCTTGTCCGACTGGCCCCTGGAGCGCTTGGCGCCGGTGCGGTCCACCCCAAGTCCTGTAAGGGCCGGGACGTCCTCGGGGGAAGTCGCCGGCGCTGGGACGAGCGGGGACGGGGCCGGGGGCCGGGCCGAAGTGGCGACCGGCGGCGGTCCGGGTGCCGGGACAGGCGCCGGGGGTGTGCTTTCGGCCATGCCCCCCACGGGACCTCGCACCTCGTCGTTGCCTTCGTCCATGCGTCCTTTATACCGCCGC
>PMWT01000033.1 GCA_003166025.1 Acidimicrobiaceae bacterium
TCGCTTGCGACCCTGGGCCAGTGCGTCAGGGCTCACGAGGCGCGGCAGGACAATGCCGCCATTCAACTTGCGTTGTGATCGTGGGCATCGCAACAAACGGGCCAGGAGTTACCGACTTGCCACGTAGAATAAACGGTTGCACTTCGGAGCGACTACGAATTAGTCGATGAGGACATCCTCGTGGGCGACAGCTACGCATACACCGTCTTTGACGATGTAGCACTCCATGTAATGATGACCGACGTACAAAGAGCTCTCCTTCTGTTGGCGCGTACCATCGTCGGCCATCAGTTCGCCACGCAACGCGCCCAGCCCCGCAGCTTCCTCACCATGGTTACGTACCTTCCAAAACACTTGGAAGGGCTCGGGAACATCGGTGCCAACTAGGCGGAACAGCAAGGCCCTTTGCTTTGCCACCTTGCCCCGCGTGCTCTTTAGCGCCCGCCGTCTCTCTGCGCGGTTCGGGTAGGTTGGCTCGGTCACGTCGCAGGTGATCTCTAACCTGTGTGAGCGCCTAACCGGGTACTTCTCGCTTATGTACTGCTCCTTGGGTGCAGCGCCAGGACGGAGGACCTGCGAGAAGTTGTTCCGCGCAAGCGCGCTTGTGAGAGGAGCGCGAGCAAAACCTTGCCTCTCTTGTTCTCGCACAGCGGCCGCCGCCTTCGTAATTTGGCTTTCGCCAAAACCAGCGCTTAGTCTCGCGATCATGGCGGACCGGGTACCTTGGCCGGCCGCCTCCGCGAGATCAATACCCACCTGAGCGAGCCAGGCCCGGAACGCCTTGTGCCGGGAAGGGAACTCGCGCCACTTATCAGCAAAGTTCTCGTCGGCCACCGGGCTCATCACTCGGGGCCCAAAAAAGTCCTTCTCGATGAGGTCGGGCATGTGGGCGACGGCATCAATGACGGCCACAAAGAGGTCGTCGCCACCCTCATAAGCTTGGGCCGCCAGGGTGGTTATCAGTATCGACGGGGGGCGGTGCTCACCGTCGTCTTTGAAGTAGAGGTCTCGGTGCGCCTTGAGCACCTGGACAAGACGTTGAAGGGTGGTCTTGACCATCCAGTCCGGGAACTCCCCGACGCTCTTCCTGGCCTCGGCAGCCAATTCCGCCTTCCTGCGCATGTGCTCCTGGGCCTTACGGGCATGGAACCACTCGGCGTACTTGATCGGGTCGCTCTTTTGCCAGTTGAAAAGCCGTTTGTCCGTGAGCAGGATCCCGCTGGGAGGCGTCTCTGTGTTCGGTATCGCCGGCAGGACGTCAAGGTGGAAGTCACTTTCATAGCGGAGCGTCCAACAGCGTCGGCTTTCGTTGTACTCATAGGGGCACCCTGGTAAGCCACGGTAAGCTTCCATGTAGTCGGCTAGCGCTTGGCCCACCACTGTCTTCAGCCTCTTCTGGGACACCTCCGCCTTGGCGACGTTGAGGCGGCACACCATGTCGAGGTCGAACTCCGCAGCCAGTGGGCGCACAACGGTGCCCAGCCGGAACGACCCTTGGGGGTAGACGTCCCAGCCGTCAGCGGACTGGTCAGCAAGGAACTGGCCGACCTGGCTGTACTGTTGTTCGGCCACAGCGTGCAAGTAGGGGGGCAGGTCGAGCTGCTCGACGCTGCGGACCAATACCGCGCAGAGGTTCTCGGCGTTCGGTGGGCGGCTAAACGAGGTGATGCTAGACATCGGGCGCGTTCCTTGGCGTGTGGAAAGGTGTGTAGGGGCCGGCAAAGTGGTCGAGGAATATCTCTTTCACCTGGCCGCTGACGAGCCGGCTGTGGTGTTCCGCCCGACCCCGGAGCTCCTCGGGGCTGACCCCGTCCAGGCGGAGCAGCTTGTCCGGGACAGCGGGGTCCACTCGGAGCGACTGGTCTTTGGGTAAAAGGTGGTACGTCGCGTTGGCGGCTGCCAGGCTCTGCCCGCGTAAAAACACTGAAGCCGCCTGGAACGACCACTGCAACATGCCGCCGCGGTCTAGTCTGCTGGGGCGGGCACAGACATCTGAGGTGGTCCCAAGACTGAGCACTCTGATGTCAGCCAGCTCGATGTTGAACTCGCTGACGGCTTCTGATATCGCCACCATGGCCGGGTTATTGGCCCATATGCCGCCGTCAACGAGCCTCATGCCACGTAGGCCGTGCGCCGGCAGGTATGTCGGCGCCGCGGACGTAGCCATGGCCACGTCCACCATCGTCTCCCGCCAGTCCCTCGTCAGCCGGTCCGAGTGCGGGGTCCTGAACAGGTGGACATGGTCGTTGCGAAGGTCAAAAGAGGGAATGCACAGCGGCACCCGGCTCTCCCAGAGGCACGAATCGCCGAGCACCGTGTGAAGTGCCTGGGCCAATGGCTTGGCGCGGTATTTAGCCGCCAGCACCTGGCGGGCGACGCGGCGGCGTGGGTGGCCAAAGATCCTCGGCCCATAACGCAGGTAGAACTCCACGACCTCTGAAGGGCTCCGCCCAGCAGCCATGGCTAGGGCGATGATGCCGCCCGTAGAGGTGCCGGCGACCAGATCGAAGTGTTCGACCAGAGATGTCCCGAGGTCGTTCTCAAGGCACTCTAGGACCACGGCCGAGAACATCCCCTTGTAGCCGCCTCCGTCTAGGGCCAGGATCTGGAACCGCCTGGACGGAGGTGTTCCAGGGGCGTTGGTGGGGACTGGCTCGGCCGCCAAGGGCGAGCGCGCCGGGACGTCTTGGGTGCCGCCAGCGGAAGATTTGTCAAAAGGGCTGGTCATTGGCCACCGAAATCCTAAATGTGTAAGTACACGTATGTTATCATTCGCGCGCGAATGCTGCGTCTCACAGTTCCGGTTAAGGGGGCCGGCACTGCACCTGACGGCGATCAGGTCTGGTAACCATGCTCCTACTAGGGTGTGGCGATTGAGGCTGACGCAGGTTGGCCTGGTGCATTGGCGCAGCTAACAGCGGCCGTCGCCTCAGCCATGCGCGCTGCCGATGGCGGCCTCATGGGGTCCGGGCGAGTTGCCTAGTTTTACAAAACGAGCTATATTTACTGTCGTTGTGAAGAACCATCCGATTGTAAATATCAAGGGCCCCCTGGAGAAGGAAGCGACCCGCATCCTCCAGGAGATCCCCGGAGTCACCGTGGAAGTGGAGCCGACCCTGCCTGGGGGGCGGCGGCCCGACATCCTCGTCCGTGCCGGCGACGTCACCCACGTGGTAGAGGTCAAGGTACAGCGGGTGACCAACGCTGCTGCCGCCCGGCAGCTCGCCGACTATGCCCGCCAAATCCCTGGTCAGACGCGCCTTCTCCTGATCGCCCGGTCCACCACCGATGAAGCTCGCCGGCTGCTGGAGGACGCCGGCGTAGCTCTGATCGACAGTCACGGGAACATGCGAGTCGAGCTGCCCGGGATGTTCCTCTGGTCGGAGGGGCGGGCCCCTGGCGCTGAGGTTGCCCGGGTCCCCGGCCAACCACCGGTCCGGCTCACCGGGCGGGCGGGGGTCGCTGCGCAGGCACTGCTCAGGGCGCCTCAGCGACCGTGGAAGGTGAACGACCTGGCGGAGGAGGCCGCGATCTCGACCACCCTAGCGCACCGGGTCCTGGCCCGCCTCGAACGGGAGAACCTCGTGGCCGCAGAGGGCGCCGGACCACATCGGATCCGCCACCTCACGAACCCGACAGCGCTTCTCGACCTATGGGCGGAAGAGATGCGAGACCGCAAGGTGCGGCAGGTGCGTGGCTTCCGGTTGGCTCGCGATCCCCGGACGCAGGCGAAGGCCCTGAGCAAGGCTCTGGACGGCGCCAACATCGAGCACGCAGTCACGGGCCCGGCTGGGGTAGCACAGCTTGCCCCCTTCATCACGGCGATCCCCGTCACCGACGTATGGATCGCTGAGACCACGCCACTTGAAGACGCTGCCGCCGCCGCAGGGGCGGACATCGTCAACGAGGGTCAGAACACCATCCTGCGCCAGGCGGTGGGAGACGGGCCACTCGTCTACCGCGAGAAAGTCGACGGTATCTGGACCGCCAACCGGTTCCGGCTGTTCTTGGACCTGCGCCATGACCCCCGTCGTGGACGTGAACAGGCAGATCGACTCCGGGAGGAGGTCATCGGATTTTGAGCAAGCGACATCATTCCGACTACGACGAGGTGACTACGACGCGGTGCGAACGGGCGCTCGTGACACTCCTCGGCGACATTGGGCCATGGGATCAGCGGGTATATCTGGTCGGCGGATTGGCTCCCCGTTACGTCGTCGGCAGCCTCCCCGAGGGCGCACGGCCACACGTCGGGACCACCGACGTCGACCTCGTCATCGGCCTCGCTATGGAAGATGACAGCCCCGAGGCGTACCGCACACTGGAGAACAACCTCAAGAAGGCGGACTTCAAGGCTGCGCAATCGTTCCAGTGGAAGAGGACCGTCGAGGGAGTCACCGTGACCGTAGAGTTTCTGTGCGAAACCGACAAGGTCGATCCTGGTCGCATCTACAAGCCGAAGGAAGGAACCGGATCGGGGCTCGGAGCATTGAACGTGCGTGGCGCGCAACTGGTGACCCGGGACTACATCGAGTGCATGATCGAGGCCGACCGTTTCGACGATGGCGGTCACTCTCAGGTCACCGTGCGCGTCGCGGACATCCTCGCCTATGTCGTCCTGAAGATCCTCGCCTTTCAGGACCGTCACGAAAACAAGGACGCATACGACCTGATCTACTGCCTCCTCAACTACGGAGACGGCCCAGGGGACGCGGGGCGGCACGCTGCCGACAGTGCGATCGCCGGTCACGAGCAGGTCCGCAATGCGTTGGCACTTCTTGCGGAGCGCTTCGAATCTGCGGACCACGATGGACCGCATGCCTACAGCGCGTTTCTCGATGACGGCGATACGGAGGACGTGGCGCGGCTGCGGCAGGAAGCGGCCGCCGTCGTCCGCCAATTCCTGGCACCACTGAACGCCGCCGCCTAATCGCCAGCCGACAATGAAGCCCGGTCAGATCCAGATGAACCTTTGAAAGTAATTCGGAGACCGCAATAACACGAACAGTGCTCCAACCCCTCGCGACCGCGGCCTTCCGGGTCGTCGACTTGGACGGCTTCGTCGATTGGGCGCGCGTATAGAAGCCAGCTCGTTCCCTGACTGCCGCCCGGGGGCGCAGGTCCCTCTGTGTCGGCACGCGCCTTGGCCCGGCTACTTCTCCGAAGGGTGTTCATGTGGACACTCGCCAGAGGACGGTGGCTCATAACCGACCGTTATAGGCTCAGCCAGTCGGGCCCGGCGCCGCAACGGCCGAAGTGGAGCTGAGTGCTCGCACTGCCGCAGCGCAGCTCGTCTGCGGCCCACGTAGGTCGGCACCTTATTCCGTTGGAACACTCTGCTCCTAAGCCTGGCCCTGGCCTGGCAGCGGTGGCGCTCGGGGCCTTGCGCCCTTCCCTGGGAGGTGGTTCCTCTCCCGGTCACGTTGCCGGCTACGCCGGCGGGCGCAACCCCTCCGCTGCAAGCCTGCGCTCGACACGTCTCGCTACGGGTTTCGCTCCCGGGGCCCGCAGGACTGCTTTGCCCCCTCC
>PMWT01000045.1 GCA_003166025.1 Acidimicrobiaceae bacterium
AGGAAGTGCTGGCGGCCTGAACGCAGGCCCCGGACTGGGCCCTGTGCCCCTGTAGGTACCTGACTACGGGTAAGCGCATTCGCGAGCAGCGTCGACGAACGCCTGCAGGCATTGGGGATCACCGAAGAAGAAGTGGTCCGAGGGACAGACGATGTAACCGGCATGGTCTTTGGTCGCTTCGAAACAGTCGAAGACCTGTTGGCGGGCAACCTCGGGGGTCCCCCTCTCGAACCCGGCGTTCTGGTCGAAACCCCCGATAAAGAACAGTTTTTCACCGGCCCGGCGGGAGGCTTCCCGGAGGTCACAGTCGCCCCCCATGGTCGGCGGCGTCATGGTCTCCAGCCCATCGGACCCGGTCTCGGCCACGAGGTCGAGCATGGGCATGACACCGCCGCAGAGGTGGTAAACCACCTTCAGGCCGAGATCGTGCATAAGGCGCACCTGGCGCTGGTCATAGGGAAGGCAGTACTCGCGGAACATCTTGGGACTGATGACGGTGCTGGACGCGGCCCCGCCCCCGATCTCGATCATGTCGGCCGGCGTACCCTCCCACATGCTCATGACCTGCAGCGTTTTTTGCAGGATCCTTTCCAGGGCGTGATGGACGAACTCAGGCTCGTCGTAGGTCAGGTAAATGGCCTTCTCCGTGTCCACCATGGTGCAAAAGCTCTGCCAGGGGCTGCCCTGCCCAGGGCTCAACGGGGTGCCGGGACCGAAGGGGTGGGAACGGATGACGCCCCTCTCACCGAGCCGAGCCTTGGCGGCGCGCACGGGGGCGAGGTCGACCGCCACAGGGACCGGGCAAAACTCGTCCCACAGCTCGAAATCGCGCTGGGTTTTCACCATCACCTCAGTCGTCCAGGGCGTGAACTCGTTGATAGCACCGGCTTGGTGCAACTCCCCTTTGGGTGTGGTTATCGTGTCTGCCCACCGGGCGTTCCCGGCGCCATCGACCCCTAACTCCTGGTGCTGGACACGCCAGTTGTCACAGTCGGCTCCTGCATACTCGTACTCGGGCTCAACGTAAATGGCGAAATCGAGCCCGAAGCGCTCGGAAGCCTGCCACCAGTCCATCCCACCCAGGTTGTGGTTGAGGTAATAGTCCATCCACCCGTGGACCTGGCAGGGCAGGCGGTCCGGACGGCCGTTCGCGAGGGCGGTGAGCATGCGCTCCCTCGATGTCATAGACATTAGAACTCCTTCCGACTATCACGTGGGAACAGCGTCACGTGGGAACATCGTCTACCACGTGGTGGAGCCGCTCCGGCGCAGTCTATACCTGTGGGCTCTCCGGCGCACCGAGGAGATATGCTCGGACGAGAAGGAGCCTTTATGAGACTGACATCAAGGGAACGAACTCCACGATGGAGAGGTGCGGGGCAGGGGGCGGGGGCGAGGCCGGGTGCAAAATGACTGGTTGGTAGATCCAGCCCGGAGGACGGCACTAACACTGTCGGGGACAGAGCTCACGGAGCCTGACAAGAAAATCTTGCGCGTCCTGGGCGAACGCCTGGCGGCTATTGCGACGTTGCCGGTCCAGTCCGAAAAGATAGCCGGATGGCGAGCTATAAACGGGTTGAGGCAGTTTAAGCCCATGATAAACATCTGGACCGACCAGATCCCGTGGCACGAGATGGACGTCGATGGAGAACTCGAGCTGCGCACGACGGGAGAATGGAGCCGCTTCCACGAGTGGGAGATGCGCAAGCTCATATACCAGTGGGAGCATATGCCTGCGGACATGGTCATAGAGCCGGCGGTGTACTCCCCATTAGTGGTCGACAATACGGCATTCGGTATCACCGAGAACGTCGACCTGGCGCTGACTGACGAGGCAAACTCGGTCGTGTCCCGTCACTTCAACATCCAGATCCGAGATGAGGACGACCTCGAAAAGATCAAGGTCCCGGTCGTGACGCACGACAATGCCGGGTCCGAAGCGCAGTACCGGCAGTTGCGAGAGATCATGGACGGGGCCATCGAGGTCAGGAAGCTCGGCGCCAACGGGTTCCTGTTCTGGTTCGCACCCTGGGACGAGCTCATCAGGTGGTGGGGGGTCCAGGAGGCTCTGATCGATCTCTACGACCGCCCCGACCTCGTCCATAAAGCCGTCGACAAACTCGTCAACGCCTACACGGGCATGCTTGACCAGTTCGAGCAACAGGACTTGCTGACCCTCAACAACGGTCCGCACCAGACCGGCTCGGGGGGCCTGGGGTACACAGATGAGTTGCCGCCGCCAGGCTACGACCCCGCCCACATCCGGGCCAAGGACCTCTGGGGCAGCGGGGCGGCCCAAATCTTTTCCGACGTTTCTCCCCGGATGCACTGGGAGTTCTCATTGCGGTACGAGCTGCGTTGGATGAACCGCTTCGGCCTCAACTACTACGGCTGCTGTGATGTGTTGCACCGCAAGATGGCGATCATGGAAAAGATCCCGAACCTGCGCAAAGTGTCCATGAGCCCCTTCATCAACCCTGACGAGGCCGTGGCCAACGTGGGCAACCGGTACGTCTTTTCCTACAAGCCCAATCCCGCCGTGCTGGCGGAGGATACCTGGCACCTGGACAAGGCCGAGCACGAGCTGGAGAACGTCCTTAGCAAGGCCAAAGCTCACGGGTGCGTGGTCGAGGTGATCATGAAGGACATCAGCACGGTCCGCTATCAACCTCAACGATTATGGGAATGGGCGCGGATGGCGGCCGAGGTTACCGAGCGGTACGGCGGATAAACCCTCAGCTAGCAACGCCTACGAGGCCGTGAGGGTCGAGGACGAATTTCTTCGCCGCCCCTTTGTCGAAGTCCCGGTACCCCCGCGCCGCCTCGTCGAGGGTGATCACCTCGACGTTGACCGCTTTGGCGATCTGCACCTTGTCGTGCAGGATGGCCATCATGAGCTGGCGGTGGTAGCGCATCACCGGGCACTGACCGGTGACAAACGCGTGCGACTTCGCCCACCCGAGCCCGATACGGATGCTCAGGTTGCCGAGCTTGGCGGCCTCATCTATGCCACCCGGGTCACCGGTGACATACAAGCCGGGGATGCCGATCGCCCCACCGGCGCGAGTCACCTCCATCAGCGAGTTGAGCACTGCCGCCGGGACCTCGTGGTTGGCGTCGTGACCATGGCCGCGAGCCTCGAAGCCAACGCAGTCGACTGCCGAGTCCACCTCGGGGGTACCGACGATGGCCTCGATCTGGTCGGCAACGGGTGCCTTGGCGATATCGACCGTCTCGCAGCCGAAGCTGGCCGCCTGGGCCAGGCGCTCGGGGATCCGGTCCCCGACGATGACCACGGCCGCGCCCAGCAGGTGGCACGAGGCGGCACAAGCCAGCCCGACCGGCCCCGCACCGGCTACGTAAACCACGGACCCTGGACCGACACCTGCGGTCACGGCCCCGTGGAAGCCGGTCGGGAAGATGTCCGACAAACAGGTGAGGTCCTTGATCTTGGCCAGGGCCTGGTCTCTGTCCGGGAAGCGCAAGAGGTTGAAGTCGGCGTAAGGGACCATGACGTACTCAGCTTGCCCTCCGATCCAGCCTCCCATGTCGACATAGCCGTAGGCGGCCCCAGGACGGGCGGCGTTGACGTTCAGGCAGATCCCGGTCTTGCCCTCCTTGCAGTTGCGGCAGCGGCCGCAGGCAATGTTGAAGGGCACTGAGACGAGGTCGCCCACCTTTAGGAACTCGACGTCGCGACCGGCCTCGATGACCTCGCCCGTGATCTCGTGCCCGAGGACCAACCCCGAGGGCGCCGTAGTACGGCCCCGTACCATATGCTGGTCGCTCCCGCAGATATTGGTGCTCACGACCTTGAGGACCACGCCGTGGTCACAGCGACGACCGCCCAGGGCCAAGACCGGGAAATCAATGGACCGTAACTCGACCTTGCCCGGCTCGATGTACACCACACCCCGATTGCTCTGCAAAGTGCCCCACTTTCGTCGTCGGCGACCAGAGCCAACCGTCTTATCAGCACACGGCCCGCTGCACAAGGGGCGAGTGAGCGATCCTTCCGTCGCCGGGCCTTGGCCCGGCCCTATGGGCCAATCTTGCGCAGATCCACGCTCTCGTCGGCGAGCTGAGCAGGGTCAACGCCCTGCCGGGTCTCGAGCAACCTCCTGACGGCGCGTACGTCGCGTGGCCTGTTGACCCCGACGACCCCGCTGATCGCCCCCCCGTCCAAAAAAAAGGCGCTAAAGGACGATGACGACGGGTCGCCACGGTAGACGAGCTTGTCGGTCGACTGGGCATGACCGGACATCTGTATGTTCAGGTCATATTGGTCCGACCAAAACCAGGGGACCTCAGCGAACCCGTCCCGAGCCCCGAGCATCGAGCGAGCCGCGGCCATGCCCTGGTTTTGGGCGTTCTGCCAGTGCTCGAGACGGAGGCGACGGCCGAGGAAAGGGTTCGGGTGGTTCGCCACGTCCCCGGCGGCATAGATCCCCTTCACCGAGGTCTCGCAGAACTCGTTGACCACGATCCCGTTCGCTACCTCCAGCCCGGCGGCTTCGGCCAGTTCCACCGCCGGGACGATGCCGATACCGACGACCACGAGGTCGGCACCGATCTGCTCGCCATCCGTGGTCACCACGTGGGTCACGGTGGAACTCCCGCCGATCCGTTCGAGGCAAGTGCCCGTCTCGACGCGGGCCCCCTGGCTGACGTGGTAGCGCTGGAGGATGGCGCCGAGCTCACGGCCGAGGGCCCTCCACAGGAGCACGTCGTCGGCTTCGATCAAGGTCACCGTGCAACCCAAGGCAACGGCGCTCGCTGCCACCTCGGTGCCGACGAAGCCACCCCCGACCACCACAACGGATGCACCGGGCCGGAGGTGTTCACGGATGACGAGCGAGTCGTCGAGGGTCCTCAGGTGTACGACGCCGTCGAGGTCGGCACCTGGGAGGGCGAGGCGCCGGGGGCGGCCGCCCGTGCACAGGAGCACCTTGTCGGGCCGGGCCCGCCCGCCATCGGCGAGCTCGAGCTCCCGAGAGGACGGGTCGATGCCGACGACCGTCGAAGACAGCCGGAGGGTCACTTCTTGGTCGTCCCAGTCCTCCTCCGACTGGATCCGGATCTGCACCGGGTCAGTTGTCCCGAGGAGGAGCTCCTTCGAGAGCGGGGGTCGCTCGTAGGGCAAGTGGGGCTCTGCCCCGATAAGCTGAATTTCCCCGCTGAAGCCCTCTTCCCGTAGAGCGCGCGCCGCGCACGCGCCCGCCATGTTGGCGCCGACAATGGCGATGAGACCGGCCGTCATCGCTCGGGCGCGGTGGCGTCTCCTCCGAGGCCGATCTCGAGGTCAGTACCCGCAACGCGTACCGGGTACGTACGCAACGGGACGTGAGCGGGCGCACCCTTTGCCTTCCCGCTGCGGAGGTCGAAGCGGCCCTGGTGCTTGGCGCATTCGATCATATTGTCGAAGACGAAGCCGTCGCAGAGACGAGCGTACTCGTGGGTGCAGATGCCATCGGTGGCGAAGAACCCGCCCGAGCTGCGGTAGAGGGCTAAACGAAGACCCTCGACGGCGACCTCCATGACGTCGTCTTCATCGAGGTCGGCCGTGTTGGCTACACGGACCCATCGCAGCGTGGTGCTCATGGCTTTGGTCTCATGATATGGCCGGCACAACGGGCGCCGCCTCGACGTCGGCTACGTCGGCGGGACCGGGCAGGGGGCGGCGTACGAAGTACGTGGGCTCGTGGCGCTGGCGCCAAAGGGCGGGGACCATCTCGCGCCATGCCGCCCACATCGAAGGGTACGGCGTTGGGCAGTCCGCACGCATTGCTTCGTGCAAGCGGGGCAGGGAGTGGAACGGGACGGTCGGGTTCATGTGGTGTTCGACATGAAAGCCCATGTTCCAGACGAGGAGGCGGTTCAGAGGGTTCATGAGAACGGAACGAGTGTTCTGGCGCCAGTCAGGGGCTCCCTCCGCCAGGGCCGCGTGCTGGGTCAACGTGGTCCAAGACAGCAGGGGCGAGCCGACGAAGCGGGCTACGAAAAGGAGCAGGACCGGCCACCAGACGTGAAAGCCGATGGAGAGCCCGACCGTCGCCAGGTAGACCGCCACACAGGCACGCGACGACCATTTCACCTTGCCGTACTCGCTGGGAGGGACGAAACGGCGGCTGAGGTCGTCGGGCCTGATGGCATTTCTGACCGTGGAGTACAGCCATATGAACACGAACCGCAGGCGGAAGAAATCGATCACGAGATAGCGCATCTGCGGCGGAGGCTCGAGGAAGATCTCCGGGTCGAGGCCCGGGTAGCTGGTGTAAGTATGGTGCGCGGCATGCACCCACCGGTCGCGCAGGGGCTCCTTCAGCATCAAGACGCCGACGAAGTAGTGCACCGCCTCGTTCAGCCACGACGAGCGGAAGGGCGTCCGGTGATGAGTCTCGTGCAGGATCGCCTCGCCGAAACAGAACACGTTGGCGAAGAGCAGGAAACAAATGACCCGAGCCCAGACCGGGAGCACGTCCGCGACGGTCAAACTGGCGAACAGCACCGTCAAGACCAGGTATGACCCGAAGTAAATCAGGCCGTGGACGTTGGTGCGCCTGCGAAGGTCCTTCAGCGTCTGGCGTTCGAGCTGCACCCGGTACCACAGTGGCTCAGCCGCGAGCTCCTGTTGCATGGTAGGTCCCCCTGATATTGCTTGCTTGGTGGCGCGATCTTAGCGGGGCAGTCCCAGGTTAAGTAGACGGTATTTGCGGTATAAGGCTCTTCGGCTTATGGTTGTGGCGAAAAAGGAGCCCGGAAATGGAACCGCGTGAACGAGTGCTTCGGGCACTCGCCTTTCAGGTCCCCGACCGGCCCCCGATCTCCCATGCCATACTGCCTTGCGCCCAGCTCCAGTACGGCGCCGCGCTGGAGCGGGTGACAGACCCTGTGCCCGAGGACTTCGGCTGGTCCCTGCTCCCGGACATGCCCGCGGAGGAGCTGCCGGCGGGGTACAGGGGAGGCGACACTCTGGACGAGTGGGGCACCCTTTGGAGGGTGACGCGCCCGGGCCGTTTCGGCATCCCGATCGAGTGCCCCATTGCGCCGGACTGGAGCAATTACGGCACCTACCAGTGGCCGGAGCTGGGCCCAGGTACCCCGCTCGACACGGCGGTGCCCAAGTACCGCCAGTACAGCGGGCAGATGACCGGAAAAAGCGCCGCCTATTACGCCCGAGGCGGGTGGGTCACCTTCTTCGAGAAGCTGCAGCAGCTGCACGGCCTCGAGGCCACCCTCGAGGACCTGGCAATGCGCGAGCCCATGATCTACCGGTTGCGGGACGACCTGTTGCAGTTCAACCTGGCCTGGCTCGACCGGTGGCTGGCGGAGGACTACCAGGGCGTGCAGTTCGCCGACGACTGGGGGGCACAGGCCAACATGCTGGTGTCTCCGTCGATGTGGCGCTCGTTCTTCAAGCCCGTGTACGCCGAGATGATGGGCAAGGTCAAAGAGGCCGGCCGGCACGTATGGTTCCACAGCGACGGCTACATCCTGCCGATCATCCCCGACCTGATCGAGCTCGGGGTCGACGTGCTGAACTGCCAGAGCGCGGTAATGGGGCTCGACAAGCTCAAGCGGTTCGCCGGCCAGCTGTGCTTCCGTACCGACATCGACCGCCAGCATGTCCTGCCCTTCGGGCAGCCTGACGACGTCAAGCGCCACGTACACGAATTGTTCGAGGCCCTAGGCACGCCCAGCGGCGGCATCGTAGCTTGCGGCGAGATCAGCTACGACGTACCGCTGGCCAACATCGAAGCGATGTACGAGGCCTTCTTGGAGTTCAGTTATTAGCAGAAAGCCAAGAGCGGGGCCATGGTACCCGGCCAACCATCGCCTCGCCTCAGGTGGTCGGGGTCGTGAGGGTCGTAAAACTGGCACCTGGGGGTGGCCCAAAGACTGAAGCGGGCGGGCTCGTGTCCAGCTTCGTGATCTCGAACGACGAACCGTCACCAGCGGTACCACCCGTGTACTTGGCCAGCCCGAGGACGCCGTCAGCGGTGACGCACCACTCGTAGGCGCCCACCTGCCCCTTGACCTTGCCAGTGAGCGAAACGCACTTGAGCGGGATCCCATTGACGGTCATGGTCGAATTCGTTACCCTAAAACCTTGGACCGCCGCCTCCACCTGGAGCGCCTCGGCCAGTTCATAGACGAAAGCGCCTGTGAAATCGACGAAAGGGGCGACGGCCGGCCCCGGGCCACTTGCTCCCTCCGTGCTCTGGAGGCAGGCCCACTGAGCGCCACTGCCCGACTGGGTGCACTCGTACTGGTTTTTCCCGTTTCCCACGAGGTCCGTGGCGCCGCTGCCTCCCGCCCCAGGATCCGTGAAGGCGTACTTGCCTCCGGGCTCCTGGGCAAAGGTTATGACGGTGGGAGCCCCGCCGCTCCCCGTTGTCTCGTAGGTCGCCTGGTAGGAGGCCTTCTCGCCTTTCTCGACCTCTGATTGCAGGCTCCTCAGCGACCTCGCCGCGTCGGCGATGGCGTGAACGGCGTTGATGACCTTGCCTATGCTCCCTATGCCGCACCCGCTCAACAAGAGGCCCATAATGAGGACCACCGTGGCCGCGGGACGGGCGCGCCGCCCCGCCTCTGGGAGGCAAGCCCGTCTGACGCTTGTTGTCCGGCTCATGTTGTCCTCCTGAGGGGCCGGCAACGCCGCCGCGCACCCATTGGGCTTCCCGCACCATATCTGCTGTCATGTGCCCGAGGAGCGATCCTCTCCTCGGGCACGGCAAGGACCGGAACGGGAACCCAACAAACCAGACGGTGGTTAGATAGGGCATGAAGACGACCAAGAACATCCTGATGGCGCTGGTCATGGGCGCACCTTTGATTTTTGCTTCCTCCGCCGGGGCGTCAGGGGCGCCGGCAATGGGCAGCTTCAGCCCTGTTTCGGTAAGTTTCGTATCCGCGTCCCGAGGTTTCGTGCTGGGGACTTCGCCATGCGCCCATGCCCCGTGCACCTCTGTCCTCACCACAGGCAACGGTGGTGCGTCCTGGTTGAAGCGGGCCGCTCTCCCGGCGCCTGTCCCCAACCCGGCGGCGTCGGAGTCGCCGTCGGGCGTGAGCGAGATCGCCTTCGCCAATCCCTCGGACGGGTGGGTCTTCGGCCCGGCGCTGTGGGCCACAGGAAACGGGGGCACTACCTGGTACCAGGAAAAGCTCGGTGGCCCCGTGCTCTCCCTCACTACCGCGGGCAGTTACGTGTACGCCGCGGTCGGCAGTTGTTACGAGACCAGCAATAGTTGTTCCCCTACCGTCAAGCTCGAACGCTCACTGGCACAACAAAACGCGTGGCATGCCGTCGCCGGTATTTCCGGCCATGGGGCACAGGTTTTGCTCGCTTCGCAGGGCGCCTCCGTGTGGGCGGCGCTGTGGCCGTCCTCCGCCGGGCCGGCATCGGTGTGGGCCAGCGCCAACGGGACATCGTGGCGCCGTGACCCGGACCCGTGCTACGACCGCTCGCAGGGTATAGACCTCGCCGGCTTGGCCGTACCGAAAGTGAACGTCTTGTTCGAACTCTGCGCCGGTAACCCCGGCGCCGGTCAAGAAGCCAAGAGCCTGAGACTTTCGACAGACGGAGGGGTAACCTCTCACCTGGTGAGCAACCTGCCCCTGGGCGGTCTGGCCTACGGGACCGCCGCCGCCAACAGCAAAGACGTCGTCGTCGATGCCGCCTCGGGTGCCAGCATGCTTTACCACTCTGTCAACGGAGGGACGACGTGGGGCACGAAGACCTTCGACGACGGGGGCGCCGGCCTTTACGGCCTGCAGTTCGCGACCCCCGCGCTCGGTGCCGTGGTCGAAGGCCGCCCAGGACTGGGGGCCTCGTCCAACCGCTTGTTGATAAGCCGCGACGGCGGCACTACCTGGCAGGCGAGCCACCTCTGATGGGCATGGCCGCACAAGGCAAGGCGAAAGCAGCCAAGGCCAGGTTGGCGGTCCCGGCCGCAACAGCCATGTTCCTGGTTCTTTTCCTGGCGTTCCTGCCCGGGGCCGGCGCCGCCCGACTGGCGGCGCAAGCAGCCAGTACCGGCCCGGCCGTTCCCGTGATCGCCTGTGCCAGCACCTACGGCGCCGGCCCGCCCTCGGGCCTTAGTGCCGTACCTCGCTCCCTCCGACCGGGACTGCCCGCCGGAGTGGCCAAGATGCTCGCCTACTACACCAACGACCGGCGCACCCTACCCCCGGTGCTGGCGCCTCGGGGCTGGGGCTGCCAGGTCCAGGTCGGCGCCGACGGGACCACGGGCGTCGACGTCTACCCGCTGGCGACATCGCCGACGCCTAGCGGCACGGGCCACGAGGAGGTGCAAGCCGCTTCGGACTCAGCCTGCCAAGGTTGTGTCTACTCGACCGTTTGCGCCCTGGTGCCGGGGGCCGGTAAACAGCTCGGCTTCGCCATGCTCCCGTGCGCCCCACTCAAGCGGGGCGAGGTCGTCACGTGGATCTCGGGGTCGGCCAAAAACAATGTGCCCCCTGTCCACGACGTCATCGCCTTGGAGGAACCGGGCCACGACCCGGCCCACGGGGTCGTGCTGTACGACTACATGACGGCCCAGGGAGGCGAGGCCTCGGAGGAGACCTGTACCTTGCCCTCGGACCAGCGCGCTCTGTGCACCTCCATCCTCGACAACTTCGTCGCCCACGACTGGCTCATGGGCTGAGACGGGCCAGCTAAACCCGCCTGGCCGCGAACCACCCGGACAGCAGCAGGGCCGCCTCTTGTGCAAGTACACCCCGCACCACCGGCAACTCGTGGTTGAGACGGGGGTCGGCGCAGAGGTTGTACAGCGAGCCGCACGCCCCGGCCTTGGGGTCGGCCGCTCCGAAGACCAACCGGCCCAGACGGGCGGCGACGAGGGCCCCGGCGCACATGGGGCATGGTTCGAGCGTGACATACAAGGTGGAGTCGACCAATCGCCAGGAACCCGTCGCCCTGGCCGCCTCACGTATGGCGAGCACCTCGGCGTGCGCCGTGGGGTCGCCAGTGGCCTCCCGGGCGTTGGCGCCCCGGCCGATGACCTCGCCCCGCCTCACGACTACGGCGCCTACCGGCACCTCGCCCGCCTCCCCGGCCCGGGCCCCAAGCTCGAGCGCCAGGCGCAGGTAGCTTTCGTCCGAACCGCCCGGACCGGCCTCGCTCCCGCTCAAGCCGGCACCGTGCCGGAGAGCGCGGCGATCACCTGGTCGTGTACCAGGCCATTGCTCGAAACGGCATTGCCCCCATCGAGACGGCGCTCGCCCGCGAAGTCGCTGAACTTTCCTCCCGCTTCCTCCACGATCACCTGAAGGGCGGCGATGTCCCAGAGGGAGTCGACGGGGTCAAGGGCGGCGTCGCAAGCCCCCTCTGCCACCAGCATGTGCTGCCAGAAGTCTCCGAACCCGCGGTCGTGCTTCACCTTCGAGGCCAGGTCGACCAGCCGTTCGGGGAACGGGAAATCGCGTATGCAACCACATGAGATGGAGGCTTGCGAGAGGTCCGCCACGCTGGAAACTCTGATCCGTTCACCGGCCTCCCCGGGGACGCCGGCATAGGCGCCATGGCCGCGCCGCGCCCACCAGCGGCGGCCCAGGGCCGGGGCGGAGGCGACCCCGACCTCGATGACACCCTCAACCTCCAGGGCGAGCAGCGTGGCCCACACGGGGATGCCGTGAACGAACTGGACCGTGCCGTCGATCGGGTCGACCACCCAGCGTCTCTCCCCCCACCCGGTAGTGCCCATCTCCTCGCCCAGTACGGCATCAGACGGCCTTTCCCGGCCTATCAGCTGCCGGATGGCCAGCTCAGCGCCCCGGTCGGCTTCGGTGACGGGGCTCAGGTCAGCTTTGGTCTCGACGGCCAGCGAGGGGCGTCGGAAAGCGGAGAGCGTCAGGCGGTCCGCCAAATCACAGGCCGCCAGGGCCAAATCGAGATCAACGACCATGGCCCGCCAGGTTAGTAACAGCGCAGGCGACGAGCAGCTTCCTCGGCCTTGCGCGCCACCTCGCCAACGGGCAAGCCGAGCCGCGGCGCGGCGCGGGCACAGTCCTCGTACTCAGCCTTGAAGCGGTGCGGACCGATTTTCACATGCACCGCCTGGCCGTCGACCTCGACCTCGATCTCTTCACGGGCCAGGGCATAGCGGGCCACCTGGTGCTGGCGGAACCCCAGCGTGCCCGTTTCCCGGGTGAGGGCGCGGGCCAACACGGCGACCTTCTCGGGCTCAGCCAGGACGCTGACCACATGGGCGGGCCGTCCCTTTTTCGCCAGCGCGGGGACCAGCCAGGCGTCGAGAGCACCGGCAGCCATCAGGACCTCGACCGTGTGGGCCAGCACCTCCCCGGTCACGTCGTCCACGTTGGCCTCGAGCACCAGGAGGTCCTGAGCGTGGCCGGCCAGTGCGCCAGCCGGCGCCGCTTCCTCCCCCACGACGACCTGAAGGACGTTCGGGGCACCCGCAAGCTCGGCAGCTCCCGCGCCGTACCCGGCGGCGGTGACCTTCATCGGCGGCAGTGGCCCGAACGACGTCACCAGGCCGGCCAGCAGCGCCGCCCCCGTCGGGGTCGTGAGCTCCACCGTTTGGCTCGTCCCGTGGACGGGCACACCAGCCAGGAGCTCGACCACGGCCGGCGCCGGGTTGGGCAGTAGCCCGTGCGCCCCGCGCACGGTGCCCGTACCGAGGGCGACCGGACTGGCGAAAACCGAGGACACGTCCAACGATTCGAGGGCCAGACAGGTCCCTATCACATCGATCAGCGCGTCCAGGCCGCCAACTTCGTGGAAATGCACCTCCTCTGGGCTAACGCCATGGACCGAGCCCTCGGCGACGGCCAGGCCGCCGAAGACCTCCTGCGCTCTGCGCCGGGCGCGCTCGGGTAGACCGGTCGCGCTCTCGAGGAGCCCGCGGATGGTCGCCCAGGTGCGCTCGACGACATCCTCCTTAGGGTCCACCTGTACCAGGAGCCTGGTGGCGGCCAGGCCGCCGCGCGTCGTCCTCTCGGCCTTGATGCTCCAGCCGCGTAGTGCCAGCGTGCTCAGGCCCGCGGTCACCTCGTCCAGGTCGGCGCCGGCGTCGAGCAGGCTGGCCAGGGCCATGTCACCCGCTATCCCGGAGAAGCAGTGCCACCAGGCGGTGGTCAAGCGCTGCCCCCGGACTGGTGAAGGACAGCAGGTACTCCGGCTCCGGCGGGGCGGCGCTCGCCCAGGATGCGGGCCACGGCCCAAGCGGCGCCGAAGCCATTGTCGATCCCAACGACGCACAGGCCGGGGGCGCAGCTCGCCAGCATGGCCAAAAGGGCGGTCACTCCCTGCAGGGAGGCGCCATAACCAGCACTCGTCGGGACCGCCACGACAGGCGCCGGCGTGAGCCCCCCCACCAAACTGGCCAGGGCGCCCTCCATCCCGGCGATGACGACGACGGCATCGGCTTCGGCCAGGGAGTCAACGTGCTCCAGTAGCCGATGGACGCCGGCGACGCCACAGTCGGCCGTCAGCTGGGGACGAAAACCTAGGGCGACCAGGGTGGAAATGCACTCCTGGGCCACGACGAGGTCGGCGGTGCCGGCCGCGAAAACCTCAACTCGCCCATCGCGCTCAAGCGCCGCCCTCCACACCAGGGTCGTACCCTGGCGCCGGCCGTCCGGGTGGGCTTCGAGTGCCGCCGCCGCCTGCTCGTCGCTGGCCCGGGTGAGGATGACCGGGCCACCTTGCGCCTCGTTCAGCAGCTCGCCCACGATCGCGACACAGTGGGCTACCGACTTACCGGGACCATAGACCGCCTCAGGCAATCCCTGGCGCAGAGCCCGGTGGTGGTCGACGCGGGCGAAACCGAGATCGGCGTAGGGCAGGCGCCGCAATCGGCGCACAACCTCGTCCGGGCCGACAGAGCCGGACACGAGCTCGTCGAGAAGGCCGTAGAGCGCAGATTCGTCCATTGCTGCCCATGCTGCCACGCTTCGGGCGTATCGCCGGTGGCGAGAAGGAGCGCCGGGCGGGGTGTAACGCTACTGGTGCGCCTACTGGTGTGGATGTGCCCGCAAGCCGTCGCAGATGACCCCGATCAGCCGGGAGGTCGCGTCGTGCCCGGCGTGGCGGTCAGCGACCATGCAGGTGCCCATCACCAGGGCCGTCACATCGGCCGAGCAGATGTCGTCTCGGACGCAACCGCCCACTTGGGCCCTCTGAAGTAGCACCTCGAACGCCCCTTGCAGCTCGCCCTTGACGACGGCGTGAACTTCGTCGTCCAGGCCCTCTTGAGCCAGCTCGTCGGTCAGGTCGCGCTTTTTGACCGCTACCTCGACCAGTTCGGATACGAACGTAAACAACGCCGCACCGGCGTCCTCCGCTCCGCTCAACGCCTTGGCCCGCTCCACCAAGGCTTTCAACCGGACCATGACGACCGCCTGGAACAGCGCCTGCTTAGTCGGGAAGTGGCGGTAGACAGTACCTACACCGACCCCGGCCCGGCGGGCGATCTCGTCGATCGGCACGGCAAGGCCTTCGGTGGCAAATACCTCTTCGGCCGCCCGCAACACCTTGTCCACATTGCGACGTGCGTCCGCCCTCAGCGGTCGATGCGCCTCCCTCGGACCATTGGTCGAGGTGGTGACGGATGTCACATCCAACTCCTTGACATACGGAACCCTCGTTCCGTATAGTGGCAAACGGAAGAGCCGTTCCGAATCATACCCTTCCGGGAGGCGCTGTAATGGCAACCAGTTTGGGAACACCCCTTGAAGCGCCGGTCGTGGTGCGGGACGAACCCGACCCACGGCGCTTCCGAGCACTAGGCGTGATCGCCATCGCCCAGCTCATGATCGTCCTCGACGCCTCAGTGGTGACTATTGCCCTCCCCTCGGCCCAGCGTGCCCTGCACATCTCGCTCGCCAACCGCCAGTGGGCCCTGACGGCGTACACGTTGGCGTTTGGCGGCCTGTTGCTGATCGGCGGGCGGATAGCCGACTTTATGGGCCGTAAGCGAATGTTCATCATAAGCCTCCTCGGCTTCGCCGCCGCCTCTGCTCTGGGCGGGTTGGCGCAGGACGGGGCGATGCTCTTCGGGGCCCGAGCCCTGCAGGGCGCGTTTGCGGCCGTAATGGCCCCGGCGTCCCTGTCGCTGCTCACCGTGACGTTCACCGAACCGAAAGAGCGGGCACGGGCGTTCGGCGTGTACGGCGCCGTCGCCGGTGGCGGCGCCGCCATCGGCCTGGTCCTGGGCGGGTTGCTGACCCAGTACGCCTCGTGGCGCTGGACGCTTCTCATCAATGTGCCGATAGCCATCGTCACCGCCGTGGCCACTGTTCGCGAGGTCAAAGAGAGCCGGGCCGAGGGCGAGGTCCATTACGACATCCCCGGGGCCTTGACCGTCACCCTCGGCCTGTTGTCACTCGTCTACGGGTTCACCCGGGCCGAGACGGACGGGTGGGGCTCGTCGACCACGCTCTTGCTGCTCGCCGCCGCTGTCGTCCTCCTGGTCGCCTTCGTGATCATCGAACGCAGCACGGCTGCCCCTTTGCTGCCCTTGCGGGTCATACTCGACCGCAACCGGGGCGGTTCGTTCCTCGCCTCGTTGCTGGTGGGCCTTTCGCTGTTCGGGATGTTCCTCTTCCTCACCTTCTACCTTCAGGGGACCCTGCACTATTCGGCCCTGAAGAGCGGCTTTGCCTTCCTGCCGTTCTCGGCCGGCATAATCATCTCGGCCATGCTGGCCAGCCAGGCTTTGCCCAGGGTCGGCCCACGGTTGTTGATGACCGGCGGCCTGGTGATGGCTGTACTGGGCATGCTGTGGTTCACCCAGATCGGCCTGCACACGAGCTACGTAGCCCACGTCCTGCCCGCCGAGATCGTCATGAGCATGGGCATGGGGTTCGTCTTCGTGCCCTTCAGCAGCTCCGCCTTGATCGGCGTCGCTCCCCAAGATGCCGGCGTCGCCAGTGCGCTGGTAAACGCCACGCAGCAGGTGGGGGGGTCAATGGGCACAGCGCTGCTCAATACCGTGTTCGCCTCGGCGACGGCCAGCTATCTGGCCTCCCACCACGGGCCCCTGGCCAAGGTCTTGGCCCCGGTCCACGGCTACACCACCGGCTTCGAGATCGGTTCGGTGGTCCTCTGCATCGCCGTGGTCTCGACGATATTGCTCATCAAGGCGTCGCGTCGCGACCTGCCCGCGACAGAGCACGTGGGGGCAATCGCCTAGCACTGTGCAGGGCGCCCGTCGCAGCCGGGCGCCCTACCAAAGGGGGGCGTGGAGGCGATCGCCCTATGCTGGGGTGATGCAGGAGGTGACGGCGTGAGGCGGGTGACCGAGAGCACGACCATCGGCTATCTCGGCCCTCCCGGCACCTTCACCGAGGAGGCCCTGCTAGGCCAGGCGGACCTGGCGAGAGCAAAGCGTGTCCCGTTCCCCAGCTTTTGGGACGTGCTCGGGGCGGTGGGCAACGGCATGACGGACGTCGGGCTGGTGGCTCTGGAGAACTCAATAGAGGGCTCCGTAAACGTGACCCTCGACCCGCTCATTTTCTCGCATGAGCTGTGGATCGTGCGGGAGATCCAGCTCTCGGTTGCCCAATCCCTGGTGGGTGTCGCCGGGACGCGCCTGGACCAGGTGAAGAAGGTTGTCTCGATGCCGGTCGCCACGGCGCAGTGCCGGACGTGGCTATCGCAGCACCTCCCGGGCATCGAGCAGGAAGCCAGCCCGTCGACCTCAGAGGCCGTGAGGAAAGTGGCCGAGCAAATGGGCCCACAGGTGGTCGCCATCGGGACCAAACACGCTGCCGAGCTGTACGGGCTCGCCGTCCTCGAGACGGGAATAGAAGACCACGACGGCAATACGACCCGTTTCGCCCTGGTCGCCCGCCCGGAATGGGGCATACCGGCGCCCACCGGCCACGACAAAACAACCATCGTTTGCTTCCAATCCTCCGACCACCCCGGAAGCCTGCACATGATCCTGGGGCAGTTCGCCGCCCGCAACTTGAACCTCACCAAGCTCGAGTCGCGTCCCACCAAAAAGGCGCTAGGCGAGTACTGCTTTGTCATCGACATCGAGGGCCACGTGGCCGATGAGGTCGTGTCCGACTGCTTGCGTGACTTGCACGCCACGCTGCCGGAGATCAAGTTCCTGGGTTCCTACCCGGCGGCCGGCGAAGACGGGGAGCGGCTCCGCCAGGCCGCCACTGAGGCCTGGCGCGCCGCCGACAATTGGGTGCAGGACCTCCGCAAGCACCTTCACGACTGATGGGACGGGCATGACATGACGTTAGGATCGCCCCTGCTGGACCTGGAGGGATGGCAGAGCGGCCGAATGCGAGGCTCTTGAAAAGCCTTGGGAGTGCAAGCTCCCCGTGGGTTCAAATCCCACTCCCTCCGCGTAACCGCTGTTCAGGGGCACTGTCTAGGTTCGCCGACGGTGGCTCTCCCGGGAGCTATGGAGCGGTCGGTCCATAATTGGTCCACGTCGTGGCCCAGGACGAAGCCTCGGCGCACGACCACCTGGTCTGCGCCTGGGGCCAGGACCGCCGCCAGGGCTGGGCGCTGGACCGCGAAGACCGCAAGACCCTGGGCGAGCTGTTACCCTGGCGGGGGAGCTTTACCAGGGTGCCCGGTGGCGCTGGCCCGCCCGTCAAGCCACTGGCCCTTGCCCTCCGCCATCCTGGCTCGGGTGGCTTGACCGGCTCGGTTCGCGCCACCCAGTACCGAGTAAACCCGTCGGCCACGCGGGATAAAGAAGGGACAGGCCCGAGGCTATTATGGGCGCCTGTTCGGGTCAGCGAAAAATGCAGTTGACCAGCGCCGATCGCCGGTTTTGGCGCGGAGTGGTGCGACGCTCGATAACACTGAGAGGCGCACGAGATTTCCACTTCTGTATCGCTAGGTTGCTCGACGCGACCCGCTTGTCAGGAGTTGCCCGGGCCCCATTGACACCGGGCCGGGGCGGTGGTCGACGCGACAGCCCCGGCCCGGTGAGTGAAGGACGGCTCGTGAATTGCACTCGTCTCGTAGCGCTTGAGTCCCGCGTCAGTCCAGAACTGCGCCAACCAGTAAACCTTCGTAGGCGACGCTTGACCTTGACCCTGGGGGAAGCCGCAGACTGGTTCTGCAACTGTCATGTCGATGAGGAGCGAGCACGTGGACCAGATGAGCATCGGAGAGTTCGCCCGAGACTCGCGGCTATCGGCCAAGGCGCTGCGGCTCTATGACGAGCTAGGCCTGCTGGCGCCGGCACGGGTGGACGAGGGCTCTGGCTACCGCTTCTATGAGCCCGGCCAGCTCAAGCAGGCACGCCTGATCGCGGCGCTGCGCCAGCTGCAGGTCCCGCTTGCGGAGATCAAGGCGGTCCTGCCGCTTGAGCCGGCCCAGGCGGTGGAGCGCGTCCGCGTGATCTGGGCCGCAACCGAGGCCGGGCACACGGCCCGCCGCGCGCTCGCCGCATACCTGATCGACGAGCTGAGCGGAAAGAGGTCCGTTATGTACGAGGTCAGCACGAGGGAGATACCCGAGCGCAGCCTGCTGTGCGTGAAGCGCAACGTCACCGGGCGGGACAAGGCGTGGGCGTTCGGCAAGGAGTTCATCGCCCTGCTCCGGCACTACCAGCTGCCACAGATCGAGGGTCGCGCCGGCGCGTTTTTCTGTATCTTCTGGGGGGAGGTCAGCGAGGACAGCGACGGTCCGATGGAGTGGTGCCGTCCCGTCCCACCAGACGAGGCGGAAGCACTCGCCGCCCGCTGCCCGGAGCTGACCCTGCGGGCCGAGGCCGCCCACCAGGAGGCGTTCGTGAAGATCGGCGATGGGCAAATCGACGGCGCCGACTGGCAAGTGGTCTCACGATCGCTGGAGGCTTGGAGCGAGCAGCAGCACGATGACCTACGCCTCGCCATAGGCATGGCCGACCTGGGATTGCGGATCACCTATCTGCCCAGCGAAGTGGGGCAGGACACCTACCAAGACTTCGCGGTCCCGTTCAACGGTCAGCCACGCGGATGACGGCGGTCGTCAAAGCCGAGTCGTTGACCAAGCGCTTTGGTGAGGTCCCAGCAGTGTCACGGATCTGTCATTTGCGTTGGAGGCGGGGACGATCACGGGTTTTCTCGGCCCCAACGGCGCTGGCAGGACGACGACCTTGCGGATGGTCCTGGGCCTGGTAGCGCCGACGAGTGGACGAGCACTGGTGTTCGATCATCCTTACGCGGAGTTGCCGCGTCCAGATTGCTGGGCTAGCCCGCTCATTCGTGGGTTTCTCAGCCCCTTTATACGTTCAATGTCAGCGTGCCAGCCTGGTACTTCGAGTCAACACCGATTATCCGTTATTGGGCGGCACTCTTCTGAGGCCTCGTCTTGGCCGAGTCGCCCCGAGCGACGGCTAAGCGCTCGTGTGTCACATCGGGTCCCAGGCCATAATGCGCGACCAGATTCCCCAGACAGAACGGGAATATTCTGTATTTGGCCGGCCTCGGTGGGCGCTGTTCTCCGCGGCACTCCCGGCCGACTCGGGGAGCGCCCGTGCACTCGATCGGCTGAACGTTCTGGCGCGCCCGAGCCCTGGCGACCGGGGACAGCAAAAGCTTTCGTGTCAGCGCGCGAGAGCGTCTCAACTTCACCTCCATTCGGAGGGCTCATCGGTTCGAACTGCGGCTTCACCGGCGTTGCTCAGTCGGATGCCCCCGACACCGGGTCGATGCGCACGACCTGTTGTTCGTCATACGCCGTCGGGGGCGCGGCCCACAGTCCGTCAGCGGCATCCCCGACCATGCCAGAACCGCCAAGGGTCTCGAAGACCTGGACGAGGCTCGCGCTCTCGGGGACGTGCCAAACCGGCTTTGCCTCCGGACCTCGCAGCATCCACACCACGCCAACGTCGCTCACGGGGCGCGGCTGGGCGTTCACCCAGACGTCGTCGCCGGACGCGAATGGACCACCTTTGTTGCCGGAGGTCGTCTCCGCCAGCACCTCATGAGCACCGCCGGCAGCCGCACGCTCGAGCATGCCAGTCACAACTCTGCAGCCGGCCCTGTGCCCCGGCCTCCCGGGAGGCTGTCGCTCAAACAGCACGACAGTCTCCTAGACTTGGCTCGTGAGCAGGCCGGTCGTCGTCCATGAATACCTGCGGAGGGCACGAGAGACGTCGATCGATGGCCTTGCCTGGCTCGATCGCCTGCCCAGCCTCATCGAGGAGGCGTGCCGCGGCTGGGACATCGAGATCGCCGGGGAGCCGTACGAAGGGGGCGTATGTGGCTGGGTGGCACCGGTACGCGGCGCCAGCGGTGAAGCCGTGCTCAAGGTCAGCTGGCCGCATGCCGAAGCGGCAACCGAGGCCGTGGCGCTGCGTTGGTGGGACGGCGCCGGCACGGTCCGGCTACTCGCCGAAGGCAGCGATGCCTGGACGATGCTGCTCGAGCGCTGCGAGCCGGGCACGCCGCTGCGAGACGTCGGACTGCCCAACGAGCGCGGCTTGGCGATCGGTGCCGAACTGTTGAATGCCCTATGGAGCAAAGGAGCCCCGCCCGGCGACGGTCCGCGCTTCGACTCGATGGCGCAAGTCTGCGACGAGTGGGCGCAGGGCGCGGAGCGCCGGGCCGAGAGGTACCGCGCTTCGCTACGTGCGCTCGGGACCGACCCAGGCATCCTCACCCTGGGCATCGAGCTGCTCCGCGGGCTCCCCCGCTCTTCGGATCGGCAGGTTGTGGTGCATGGTGACTTCAATCCGGGTAACCTGCTCGCCGCAAGTCGCGCTCCGTACCTCGCCATCGACCCAAAGCCCATGCTCGGCGATCCGGCCTATGACCCATGGTCGCTGGTCGCCCAGCTGGACTGGCCCTTCCGACTGCCCGACGCGGCGCGCGTCGTCCACCAGCGCATCCGCCGGCTCGCGGAGCGGCTCGACCTCTCCCCGGAACGGATCGCCGCCTGGGGTGTCGCGCGCGACGTCCAGGGAGGCCTGTGGGCGGCGTCGGAGGGAGACGCTGCCCTCGGAGCGAAATGGATTCGCTCGGCGACAATCACCGCGCCGATGTTGAGCTGACCTGACCGCCACCGGTCCCTTTGGTGAAGAGCAGCGAGGCCCCACAACGGGCGACTCCGCCAACCCGATGTTCTAGGCCTAATCACTCGTCCGGCTGGCGTGAGCACTGCCGAGAACGGCCAGGAGACAGAGCGGGCCGGCGAGCAGCCAGATGAGGCGGGGGTTGCCGAGCCCACCCAGTGCGAGACCGGTCGTCGGTCCGATGGCGAGGATCAGTCCTCGATGTCGGAGAGGAGAAAACGGATCCCGCCCGTGGCCGCCTGGGCCAGTCCGCCAGCCAGTTCACCTGCCTCAGGTGACGCGAGCGCGGCGCACGCGGTCGCGTAATCGGAGAAGTAGATATCTATGGTCCGGTAGGCGGGGGTCGGGGAGCCGTCCTCTTTGGGGAAGACCTTGGCCGATTCGGCCCGCTGCATGTCGGGGATCTTGCCCAGCGATCCCTTGTAGGCCGGGGAGTTGTAGTGGGCCTCAAAGGCGCCGGGATCGTTCGGGTTGTCGACGATGATGGTGAGCTTGACTGCCACGGGAACGATGATAGCCAGACTGCTCCACAAAGAGGCGTCCATCACACTGCCCCTGTGCCTCTTCGCTGCGGGCCCGTTCCTCTGCTTGACTAACCTGCCCCTGTGCACCACCGGACCACCATTGCTCCCCTCCGGCATTGGGCGAGGCTCGTGGTCCCGGTCCTGGTAGCCATCCGCCTTGCGGCCCCCCTGGGCGAGCCTGCCGCCGAGGCCAGCCCAGTTGCTACGGTCCACGGCGTCGTCGACACCGCCTGCCATGGCGGGGCCGGCACTACCATCCCTTCGCCGGCGTCCCCTGCCGACGCGGGCTCCGAAGTCGCAACGACGATGTTGCCGAGCGGGGTGAGCGTCGTCGTGGTGTCCGCCGGGTTCCCGACGGCCGCGGTCGCCACCGTGCACGCCTTCACGCCGAGCTGCGCCCCAGACGCCTCTTTCGGGCAAGGCGGCTCCGAACAGCTCTCCTACGAGGGCCGGGACTTCACCATCAACGCCGCCGCACCGGGCGTCGGGGGTGGGCTGGTCCTCGTTGGCCAGACGAACACCGCTGACCAGATCGGCACCGGGTGGCTTGTCGCCTCCATGGGCCCGAACGGCCGGCTCGATTCGTCTTTCGGGCTGGGCGGCTGGGCCGAGCTACCGTGGCCAGGCGGGGCGTCGACGGTCGCCCAGGAGCCATCGGGGCGCATCGTCCTCGCCGGTACGCAGGGCGGCGGCTGCTGTGAGCACGAGTGGGTGGGCGAACTGAGCCCGCGAGGTGCCCTCGTCAGCGGCTTTGGGAGCGCCGGGCGCACCACCCTGGCCGTGACAAGGGACGACTCGGGTGCCGCTCAGGTCGCTGTCGAGCCTGACGGTGAGATCCTGGTGGTCACCGCGGGCGGGAACATGGGCTGCTGGGGCGTCACCGTCTCGGCTTTGACTGCTTCGGGCTTGCCTGTGCCCTCTTTCCAGCAACACTTCAACGCTGCGATGGGCCCGCAAACGACCTTCGTCGGCAGCCTCGTCGTCCACGACGGTGGTTTCCTCCTGGCCGGCACCGGGCAGGCAGCTTGTGTAGAAAACACGCCGAGCCCGACAGCGGTGGGGCGCGTCATCGCTTTCGAGCCCAACGGCGGGCTTGAAAAGAGCTTTGGCACCGACGGCCAGGTGCGCTTCAGCTCCCCGATGGAAGACCCGGTGTGGGCCTTGCCTCAACAAGACGGTGGGCTTCTCCTGGCCGGCATGGCGGTCAGTTCCCAGCCAAACGCTCAAGGACCGGTGCACCTCAACCTGGTGCGCTTGTCAGCGAAAGGGCACCTGGAGCCCGGCTACGGGCACGGTGGCATGGCAGAGCTCCAACTGCGTCACTTGAGCGCGGCCGAAGCCATGACCAACGGCCGGCTGAACGCAGTCGTCTGCAGCTCGACTACTGGCAACGCCTTCTGGCTTACGGAACTCCTCGGTTAGGCCAAATTTTCAAGCCGGTGGTGGCCTCCTGAATTTAGCGAGCCGGGGGTCAACGTCGGCTAGGCGCGCCTCGAGGAACCGGCGCTCGGGCTCGGGACGATAACCCCCTGGGGCACCGGCACTTCCTAGTCTCACTAATGCGCACTCTTGCTCACTGTTCGTGCAGCAGTTGCCAACCCTGCAGGACGCCTACGACCACCTTGTGGAGCGCCTCTGCGCCCGGCGGGCCGCTTTCGCGGTCGGTGAAGAGCAGGTGGGTTGCCCCAATAAGCGTATGAGAGAGCGTGGGGACGTCGGCAGTCTCAGCGATGCGACCGAGTGCCTGTTCCGCGGCCAGGTACGCGGTGATCGTCACGGACCCTTCCGCGATCATTGGGAAGCGGGCGGCCCCCGCCCCACGCAACCGGGCGCGCAGGCCGTCGCGGGTGATGACCAGCGCCGGTACCGCTACCGCGAGGGGGCTGAACAGCGCGCTCAACGCGTCGACGAGGTTGCCGGCAACGATGCCCGTGCCGGCGGCTTGGCGAAGCGCAGTCATTGGACCGTCGAGCAGGGCGACCCGATCGAGTACGAGCTCGGCGAGGAAGGCATCGAAGTCGGCGAAGTGGCGGTGCACCACGCCCTTTGCCACGCCCGCTTCCGTGGTGACGGCGCGGCTCGTCAGCCCGCTCACACCCTCTCGCCATAGCACGCGCTCGGCCGCGTCGAACAGCAGCCCTCGAGCGTTGAGGAGGTGGACTCCAGTTGGCACCGCTGTTTCTCTCTTTGGCACTAGCCTAAGTGGGCACAAGCCCACTATAGTGGGCGCATGACCACTATACCGCCGCTCCCCGCCGGCGAAGCGCACCACGCCCGACAGATCGCTGAGTCGTTCGGGGACGAAGCCGAGCGCTACGAGCGGACGCGGCCCACCTACCCGAAAGCGATGGTCGACGCGGTCCTCGCCGCCAGCCCGGGGCGCGACTTCCTCGATGTGGGGACCGGCACCGGCATCTCTGCCCGGCCGTTCCGGCAGGAAGGGTGCCGAGTGTTGGGGGTCGAGCCTGACGAGCGAATGGCCGAGCTCGCCCGCCGCCGCGGTCTCGAGGTCGAGGTCGCGAGGTTCGAGGATTGGAGCCCCGCCGGACGGACCTTCGACGTCGTGATCGCCGGGCAGGCCTGGCACTGGGTCGACCCCGTCCTCGGCGCAAAAAAGGCGGCCGACGTGCTTCGACCGGGGGGTCGCATCGCCGTCTTCTGGAACGCCTTCGCGTTCCCGGCGGACTTCGCCCAAGCCTTCTCCGCCGTCTACCGGCACGTGGTACCGGAGTTCCCGTTCTTCCAGAACGGCATGCCAGGTGCCGCGGCGTCATATGCGCCTTTGTGCGACAACGCGGCCGATGGTACCCGCCAGACCGAGGCGTTCGATGAGCCTGAGCAGTGGCAGTTCGAATGGGCCCGGCCTTATACGAAAGCGGAATGGCTCGACACTGTGCCGACCTTCGGGGGCCACACGCGCATACCGCCGGAGAAGCTGGCGGGGTTGCTCACGGGGATCGGGAACGTGATCGACGAGGCGGGCGGCAGCTTCACCATGGGCTACACCGCGGTGGTGGTCACCGCGAAGCGGTGCCTGGTTTGACTGAACGGGCCCTTGGCAAACGCCAGGATCTTCACTGGGTTGACCGAGAACACGAGTACCTCGTGGCCGGCGGGATGGACGAAGTAGCCGTTGCGGACCTGGTACTGCCATTGCCCTTCCCACTTCGCGCGCCAAGCCTGCGCGAGGCGCTCGAGGACGATGTCGTCGGTCGCCCGGACAGCATCTCCCTCCACCACGATGTCAAGGCCCCCTTTCCGGTCGTTACGACCTGTCGTAAGCACGACGTGCGAATTGCCCCGTAGGTTCAAAGCCTTTTGCTCATCGGCGCCCGTACAAAAATGCAGGGCCCCGTCGGCCCAGACGGCGACGAGAGGGGTGACATGGGGCCGGCCGTCCACCCGCACCGTGGTCAGCCAGAAGAGCTCAGCCGTCTGAAGCGCCCGAGCGCTTTCTTCCCACTCGGTGGCAACGGCGCTCACGTCGCTATAACGCTCGTCAACCGTGGTGACCGGTACTTTCATCGGGCCTCTCTTCCAGGAGTGGTTGCAGGTTGCAATCGCCTGGAGCAAACAGTAACGCGACCGGTGGTATTCTGCAACCGGTTTTTCGGTTAAGGAGCCAGGTCCATGCGCGAGCCCGCCCGTTCGGGCTGTCCCATCAATATGGCAGTCGAGACATTCGGCGACCGCTGGAGCTTGCTCGTGCTGCGCGACGTGATGTTCGGCAACCGGCGCCATTTCCGCGAGCTGCTCGCCGGCTCAGAGGAGGGCATCGCCTCGAACATCCTCGCCGACCGGCTCAAGCGACTGGTCGAGGGCGGCCTGCTCAAGCGGGCGGAAGCCCGCCCGGGCCAGCGCGGGACCTACAGCCTCACCGAAGCGGCGATCCAGCTGGTACCCGTGCTCGCTGAACTAGGTGCCTGGGGCGCCCGGCACCGGCCCACGACCCCCCGACTACGGGAGCGCGCCGAGCTGCTCGCTCGGGGAGGTCCGGATCTGTGGGCGCAGTATATGGACGAGCTGCGCGAGCTCCACCTGGGCTCGGCCCCGGGCCCCGGTACTGGGCCATCGCTGACCCGGCAATCGGCCGCCGTGTGACGCTGGAGTGACGGTGGCCACCGATCTTTGATAGCGGGACCACTCGCCCCGGGCTACCGGCCTCACTGAAGAGAGGGTCATCCGCAATGCACCAGCCACCGTGACACGCATTTACTGGGCCAACGCCAGCGGCAACACGATCGGGGAGGCGGGCCTTGACGGTACCGACGTCAACAACAACTTCGTCTACAGCGCCAACTCGCCCGTGGGCGTGGCGGTGTCACCCGGACCGGTCTCGGTCCCGGGCAGCGCAACAAGCGTCGCGACCGCCGCTTCATGCCAGCCGGTCATCAAGCACGTGAGCAGCTTCAAGGCTGTCCGGGGCCCCAAGGTCACGATCACGGGGAAATGCTTCGGCACTGGAGGCGCCTACGCAAACAGCGACAGCAAGCACTTCCGGATCACCGACCTCGGCCCCCACGGGGCCCTGAAGGAGCTGGAGGAGGCGAGCAGTATCCCTCAGACGTGGTGGAACGCGTGTGCCGGGCACACTGACGCCATCAACGGGTACACCCCAAACGTGGTCAGCTGCACCGTTTCCGCTTGGACCAACACCTCGATCACTTTCAGTTCCTTTGGTCCCGCCTACGGCGAGGACGGTTGGACCGTAAGTCCCGGGGACAAGATAATGGTCCAGGTATGGAACGCCAACACGCTGGCCGGCCCGTCGATGTTCCTCCTCACAGCGGTGGGTGGCACTGACGCTGGTGCTGCCGGCCACCGCCTGCTGCCTTCACCACTGGGCGAAGGGCAATGCGTGCTCATGGTGCGACCGCGGGCCCGGTCCCGATATCGACCGAGGTGACCGAGGTGACCGGCGGGCTCGGTTTCCTCGCCTTGAGCCGGCTGATGGCCACCGCCCCGATCCCGGTGGCCACCAGGCACGAGATGCCACCGACCCCCAGGCCCACTCGGGCGCCGGCGGCGGCGATAACCCACCCGATGGCAGGTCCGCCGATAGGCGTCGAGCCCATGAAGGCCACCGCCCACAACGCCATGACCCGGCCCCGCATAGACGGGGCCGCCGTCATCTGAAGGGTGGAGTTGCCGGTGGCCAGGAACGATACGCTGCCCCAACCGACCAGCGCCATGGCCAGGTACTCGACCCCGAGCACCGGGGTTACCGCGGCGAACAGGATGGCCACACCGAACATGGCCGCTCCGACAGTGCACGGGCGTAACCCTGTCTTGCCCCGGGTGGCCGTGAAGAGCCCGCCCATAACGGCACCGATGCCCATGGCCGCCGTGAGGAAGCCGTAAGTCTCGGCATTGCCGTGGAACGTCTCTTTGGCCAAAACGGGCAGGCTGACCTGGAACTCATAAGCCAGCGTGCCAACGAGGGCCATCATCAGCAGGGGTACCCCTAGGCCGGGCTCGTGTGCGACATAGCTGAGCCCCTCGCGCAACTGGCCCTTGGCGCGACTGGCTGGTGGGCTGGGCTTGAGAGCCCCCTTGTTCATGGAAACCAGGGAGTACACCACGGTGACGAAGCTCACTGCGTTTAGGAGGAAACAGGCGCCGACCCCGGCGGTAGCGATGATGACCCCAGCCACCGCGGGGCCGACAGCCCGGGCGGCATTGACCATCGTCGAGTTCAGGCTGACGGCGTTACGTACGTTGTCGCGCCCCACCATTTCCAGCACGAACGACTGGCGAGCCGGGTTCTCAAAGGTGTTGTTGAGGCCGAGGGCGGCGGCCAGTACGCACACCTCCCAAAATCTGACGACGTGGGTGATGGCGAGGATGCCGAGTACGAGAGCCTGTAAGCCCATAAAGGTCTGAAGGACGACCATGAGACGGCGTTTGTCGGTCCGGTCGGCGATCACACCGGCATAGGGGCCGAGCAGGAGGACGGGCAGGGTCTGGATGGCGACCACTGCGCCGAGAGCGGTGCTGGAACGAGTGAGGGTGTACACGAGCCAGGACTGCGCCACCGTCTGCATCCAGGTGCCGACCAGAGATATCGACTGCCCGTAAACAAAGAGCCGGAAGTTGGGGACCTCTAATGCGGAGAAAGTACGGTGGAGCTGAGCGACGAACCGACTTATCACTTGCTCACCTGGCCCCCGTCTCGGGCGTCCGAGCCCGGGCCGGGGTTGCGCAGGCGTTCAGCCAGTTTTTCCAGGACCGGGGTGGCGGCGGCGATGGCCCGGCGCTCGGGCTCGTCGAGCTCCCCCAGCAGCTGGGACAGAGCGTCCTCACGTTCGGACCGGACGCGGGCGAGCAGAGCGCGTGCCTTCTTGGTGGCGGCGACAAGGCAAACGCGTTTGTCGTCCTGGCCCATCTCACGGCTGAGCAAGCCGGCCTCCTCCAGCTTGGGGACCATGCGCGACAGCATCGTCGGGTTCACCCCGCAAAAGGAGGCGAAATCGGACATCCTCGCTGGGCCCCGCCTCTCGGCCACCACGAGCAGGTCGACTTCGGTAGCGGTCAGAGCCCCGGCCGCGGCCGTCGGCCGGAGCCACCTGGCCATCCGGGCCACGGCAATGCGCAGCCGCGCCGAGGACAGCTCGGTAGCGACCGCTTCGCTACCGCCCGAAGGTACCGCCTCCAACAATGACATCGGGCCCTCCCAAGTACTTGCTTGCTAGCAAGCATTTTACTCTCTGCGACGTACTACCGGCGCCGAAGGGCGGGGCTCCGTGAACCGGTGGTTTGGTCGGCGGTCCGGGCTGCCGATAAGAAGGGAGCAGAGACGCCCATAGGGCGCGGCGCCGAGATCGTGGAAGGACAGGATGAGCCAGTTCATGGTGGGCCGCCAACCCATCTTCGACGCCAAACTGGACGTGCGCGGCTATGAGCTCCTGTTCCGTGACCCGTCGTTCCCGGTCCTGAACGGCGACGCCATGACCGCCGACGTGCTGGTGCACGCCGGCCTCGACGTCGGGTTGCGCAGCCTCGTCGGCGACAAGCTGGCCTTCGTCAACGCCACCCGGGCGTTCCTGGTCGGTGAGCAAGAGTTCCCCTTCCCACCCGGACAGACCGTGATCGAAGTGCTCGAAGACGTGCGACGGGAACCCGAAGTGGTCGCCGGGTGCCGCCGCTTGGTTGACAGCGGCTACCGGTTGGCGCTGGACGACTACGTCTGGGAGCAGGACGACCCGTTGCTGGCCCTGGTCTCGATCGTCAAGCTCGACGTCCTGGCGCTCACACCGGCCCAATTGGAGTACGCGGTCAGCCAGCGCTGCGGCTTAGACCTACAACTCGTGGCCGAGAAGGTCGAGACCCGCCAGCAACTCGACGACTGCCAGGAAATGGGCTTCGACCTCTACCAGGGGTACCTCCTGAGCCGGCCCGAGGTCGTCGAAGGCCAGACCCTCTCCCCCAGCCGGGTCACATGCCTAAAGGTGATCGAGAAGCTGTGCGACCCCGATACCTCGGCCCGGGAGGTGGAAAGGACCGTCCAGACCGACGCCGCCCTCAGCTATCGGTTCCTACGCGTGGCCGGGACCGGCGCCTCCCAGGGGCTCTTCCGGCGCTTGAAGTCGGTGCGCGACGCCATAGTGCTGCTCGGCCAGCGCCGGCTACGGGCCTGGCTGACCCTCATGCTGCTCGACGGCGCCGAACCGGGCTCGGACGAGATGCTCCACATAGCCATGACCCGGGCCCGAATGACCGAGCTCATGGCCCGGGAGCTGGAGCCCGACCTGACCGACGCCGCCTACACCGTAGGCCTGGTCTCGGCTCTCGGCCTGCTCCTCCATGTCTCGATCACCCAGATCGTGGAGAGCCTGTCGCTCAGTCGCGAGCTGGAGAGCGCTGTGCTCGAGCACTCCGGTGTGCTCGGCGGGATCATGGCGGACGTGCTGGCCTGGGAGGTCGGGGGGGAGAACTTCCAGCTGCGTTCGGGGGCCCCACCGGAAGAGGTCGAACGGTGCTACCTGCACGCGCTGGCCTGGGCCAACGAGGTCTGCGGGGTCCTCGCGCTCACCGGTTGAGCCCGAGACCAGAGGCGGCGCCCCTCAGTGTTCAGCGCAGGTAAGCGAGGTGCGCGCCGTGACGCTCGCGGTACTCAGTCAGCAGGTCTCGGGCCACGCTGATACCCGGTACGAGGGGGTGAAGCGACAAGGCCAGTTCGGCCAGGCCGGCGTCGCCGGTGACGGCCGCCTCCACCAGGGTGCGTTCGTACTCCTTCACCTCTATGACCAGACCGCGAGCCGAACGTGGCAGCTCACCGGCCGCCAGCGGGTGCAGGCCGCCCCCGTCCACCAGCGCCGGGACCTCGACCACATCGTCTCCATCGAGGAAGGGCACGGCTGAACCGTTGCGGGTGTTGACGATCACCTCGGCTGGTCGCCGGGAGGTGAGGCCGCCGATAACCCGGAGCGCCACTCCCTCATAACCCCCCATAGTGGTCTCGTCTATCGCCGCCGGGCCCTCGGCGAGGCGATGGGAGCGGGCCAGGGCCTGGTGGTTGTCGCCCTCGGTGTCGGTGCGCATATAGGTGTCACGGCGTACCCCCATCAGCAGTGAGTACGTCGACCAGGCGTCCTCTACGTCGCCCTTTTCGAAGGACCGGCCGATCCCGCCCAAGAGTTCCTCGTTCAAGCGCAGGACGTCTTGGCCCCGGCTGGAGCCGGCGCGGGCCACGCCTTCCACATAGCGGTGGGGGTCGTAGTAGTAAAAGACGTACTCCGTCGGTATGGCGCCGACCCGGCGGACCATGGCTGGATCGAAGGCGGCGAAGCGGTGGTCGAACTGCTGGAGCTCCTCGTAGCGCTCGATTAGGTCGCCGATCCTTTCTTCTCCGTCCACACTGAACGAGGTGATCCAGCCCAGGTGGTTGAGCCCGGAGTATTGGAACGAAACGGCCTCGTGCTTGGCCCCGAGGAAGTCGCCCAGCCGCTCCAGGGCCCCGCTCGGGGTATCGCACACCCCGACTGCGCGCACCGCCCCGTGAAGCGAGAGCGCCTGGGTGATTATCCCCGCCGGGTTGGTGAAGTTGATGAGCACGGCGTCCGGCGAGCACTGGGCCAGGCTGTCGCAATAGGAAAGGACGACCGGGATGGTCCTCAAGGCCATAGCGGCACCGCCCGGCCCGGTTGTCTCCTGGCCGACCAGTCCCCGGCGCAACGCCACATCCTCGTCGATGACCCGGCCCTGGTCGCCTCCCACCCTGATGGCTGAAAAGACGAACGAGGCGTCCGTAAAGGCTTCTTCCGGGTCGGGCGTAACCCTCACCACTCCCGGGTGGCCCAGGGCGGCCGCGACCTCGACGGCGAGCCGGGCGGTGGTCTGGCGCCGCACGGGGTCGGGCTCGAACAGGCTTATCTCGTCGAAGAGATTGGCGCCTCCGGTCAGCACGGCGCGCACGAAGGCCGGCATGCGCACCCCTCCGCCACCCAGTATGGCCAGCTTCATTTCGACTCTCCTTTGTTCAAGTTGCTCGCACTCGGTTGCTCAAATTTCGGTTGCTCAAATTTCGGTTGCTCAAACAACGGGCATCTCGCCCACCCCTCCCAGCCGGGCCACCGCCTGTGAGCCGGCCCGGTTACCGGCCTCGACCGCCTCCAGGAGGCCGGCGCCGCGCACGAGGGACCCGATCATGGCCCCGGCGAAGGCGTCACCGGCCCCGGTGCGGTCCAGTACAACGACGTCCTCGAGGCCGGTACTGACCTCGGTCGGCTTGCCGTCCTCGACGGCGATCGCCCCGGCGGAGCCTCGCTTCACGACCACACGGGGGCACCAGGTACCGGCCAATGCGACAGCCTCGTCGAGATCGTCCAGCCGGGTGAGGCGCAATAGCTCCTCCTCGTTCGGGAGGAACAGGTCGGCCATACGGGCGCACTCGACGATCTCGTCGGGATAGCGCTCGATGGACCCGAAGTTGAGATCTATGGCCACCTGGGACCCCAGGGCGTGGGCCTCGTGCAAGAAGAGGGCCACGCGGTCGTTGGCGTGGAGGTAGCACCACGCCGGTCGGGCCCGGCGCAGGATCCCCAGCCAGCGCTCGACCTCGGGGAGCACGTCTGGCGGCCTGGGCGGCATATGGCTGACAAAAGCGCGGTCCCCGTTGAAGTTGAGGACCACCGTTATCCCGGCCACCGGTCCGGCCACCCGCTGCGAGTGGGAAAGGTCGACCCCGGCCCGGCGCGATTGCTCCACCACCAGCCTTGAGCCCAGGTCGTCACCCAGTACGGTGGCCAACCCGGCCGAGGCGCCGGCCCGGCTGGCTTCGACGGCGATGGTTATGGCCCCGCCACACGAAAAGGCGAAGGGGTCGACGTAGATCTCCTCGCCAGGTAGGGGGAGCTCGTCGAGGTGCCCGAAAACGATCTCCAAGAAGACGGAGCCGAACGAGATCACCTCGGTGCGGGGCTCTGTCAACTCCTGCTCTGTCAACGACCGGCCCCGGAAATTTCGGGGACCGGGCCGGGGACGGTGACGTGGCAGGCTGCCTCGTGCCCCGGGGCGGCTGGGCGCAGCCGGGGCGTCACCTTCTCGCACACGTCGGTAGCCAGAGGGCAACGCCAGCGGAAGCGGCAGCCCTCCCCGGGATCGATCACCCGTGGTGGTTCGCCCACGTCGGCAGAGGTGACCGCCATCTCGGCCCGGGGGTCGGGCACGGCCGAGAGCAGCAGGCGGGTGTAGGGGTGGACCGGGTTGTGCAGCACGTCGTCCGTGGGGCCTTGTTCGACCAGGTGCCCCGCGTACATGACCAGGACCCGGTCCGAGACGTAACGGGCGGAGGCGATGTCGTGGGTTATGTACAGGATCGAGACCTTCTCTTCCTCCCGCAGGCGGGCCATTACGTTGAGTAGCCCGATGCGTATCGAAACGTCGAGCATCGATACCGGCTCGTCCGCCAATATCAGCTTGGGCCGGTAGGAAAGGGCCTGGGCGAAACCGACCCTCTGGCGCTGCCCGCCCGAGAGCTCGTAAGGGTACTTGGTCATGATGGCGGCAGGAGGGACGAGCCCCACCACCTCGAGCACTCGTTCCGCCTCCGCTTCCCGCCTGCGTCTGTCGAGGTCGGGCCGGTGCAGCTTGAGGCCGCGGAGCAGGGCGTAACCGATGGTATGGGCCGGATTAAGGGAGCTGAACGGGTCCTGGAACACCATGGGGACCTCGCCCCGGTAGACCAGGAGCTGGCGGCGGCGGCGCAACGACGAGACGGGCCGGCCCCGAAAGAGGATCTCGCCCGCGGTGGGCCGGTAGACCATGGCCAAGAGGCGGGCCACCGTCGACTTCCCCGAGCCGGACTCGCCCACCAGGGCCACGATCTCACGCTCGGCGATGCCCATGTCCAGGTCGTCCACGGCATGCAACGTGTGCCCGCGTAGGCCGCCGATGCGGAAATGGCGGCTGAGGCCCCTGGCCTCCAGCACGAGGTCCGTCGTCGTCACCTCAAGCCCGTAGGTCGCCTCAGTCACGGGCAGCACGCTCGGTCACAGGCCGGTCACCCGGCTCATGCGCCGGCGCCGTCTCTTCGTAGAGCAGGCACCGGACCAGGGCGTCGTCCACCTCGTACTGGGCGGGAGCGTCGGTGGCACAGCGGGGCATCGCCTTGGGACAACGGGCGGCGAAGTTACAGCCCGGGGGAAGGCGGGTGAGGTCCGGAGGGCTTCCCGGGATCCCCTGCACGAGGGACCGGGGACCGTAGATGGATGGGAACGAATCGAGAAGGCCACGGGTGTAGGGGTGCAACGGGTCGGCGAACAGGGCGCGGGTCGGTCTGGTCTCGACGACCTGCCCGGCGTACATCACCGCCACCCGGTCGGAGAAGTGGGCGACGAGGGACATGTCGTGGGTGACGAAGATGATGGCAAAACCCAAGTCCGCCTGGAGCTGTTTGATCTGGACCATGAGGGACCGCTGTGCCACCACGTCCAGGGCCGAGGTGGGCTCGTCCATCAAGATCAGCTCAGGCGAAAACAGAAGGGCCATGGCGATCATGGCCCGCTGGCGCATCCCCCCGGAAAGCTGATGGGCATAGCTGGCCAGGTGGACGGGATCTATGCCCACCATGGTGAGCACCTCTTCGGAACGCGCCCGGACGGCCTTCTGGTCCTTTTCGCCGTGTGCCCTCATGACGTCGGAGAACTGTGCCCCGATCGAGCTCACCGGGTTGAGCGCGTTCATGGCGGACTGCATCACCACCGAAAGGCCCCGCCAGCGCAGCGTCCTCAGCGCTTTGTCCGACATCGCCACCATGTTCTGGCCGGAGAACAGCACCTTGCCCCCACTGACCTCGGCGGGCGGGGTGAGCAGGCGGGCGATGGCAAAGAGCAACGTGGACTTGCCGCACCCGGACTCGCCCACCACGGCCAGGAACTCCCGCTCGGCCAGCTCGAAGCTCACCTCGTTCACCGCGTTGGCGGTCCCCGCCGAGCTGGCGTAGTCCACACTGAGGCCCTCCACCTCCAGGATGACCTTGCCCGTCACCGGCGCCTCCTCCGCACCGGGCGCAGGGCCGGGTTGCTCACTTCGTCGAAGGCGTAGTTCAGGAGGGCAAAGGCGGCGCCCAGCATGGCTATGCACGTCCCGGGCATGATGGCCCACAGGGGGGAGCCGGCCTGAAGGGCTTCGTTGTTTTGCGCCCAGTAGAGCATGGTCCCCCAACTAAGCGTGTCGGGGTTGCCCAGCCCCACGAACTGCAGACCGGCGGCGGCGACGATGGCGTACAGGGTGGTGCCGAGGAAAATGGCCACGATGAGAGACGTCATGGTGGGCAGCATCTCGGACACGATCACCCGCCAACGCCGCTCGCCTCGAAGCCGCGCCGCCACCAGGAAGTCCCGGTTCCTTATGGACAGAGCTTGCACCCGAAGTTGGCGGGCACCGTAGGACCAGCCGGTGACCACCAGTACGGCGATGAGGATGGGGTCGCCCCCGTTTTTTGAGTACGCGGCGATGACCACGATCAGGGGAAAGGCGGGGATCACCAAGAAGATGTCGGTGACCAAGGACAGCACGTTGTCGGCCAGGCCGCCCAGGTAGGCGGCGGTCACGCCTATTATCACCGACAGCACGGTGGCCAATGCCCCGGCCACCACGGCGATGTAAAGCGACTCCCGGGTGGAGTAAATCAACTGGGCGAACAAGTCCTGGCCGTAGGCCGTGGTGCCGAGCAGATGGGCACCCGACGGCTGAAGGGTGGGCTGGTATATCTCGGCCTGAGGGTTGTCGTGGGCGATCAGGCCCGGGAAGGCGGCCAGGAAACAGAAAACGGCGAGGATCACAAAACCGGCGGTGGCTTTGCGGTTGGAAGCGATGGCCCGGGCCAGTGTTCCCACTGGGCCGGTGCGAAAACGGGCCCAGAGCGCTTTCGCCCCCGAGACCCGGCCACCCGGAAGTGCGGTAGTGCTCATCGGCCCACTACCCCTGGGTGCGGGCGCGCGGGTCAAGCGCCATGGTGACGAAGTCCATCGCCAATATGGCGATCAGGACCGCCACCGTGATGAACAGGAAAAGGGTCTGCATAAGTGCGTAATCCTCGTTTTCCACCGCCGACAGGAGTATGTAGCCCACGCCTGGATAGGAGAAAACGTACTCCACGAGGATGGCCCCCGACACCACGAAACCGAGGGACATGGCAAAACCGGTGAGGTTGGGCAGGACGGCGTTGCGGCCGGCATAGGCGAACATGATCCGGGCCGGCGACAACCCTTTGGCCCGGGCCATGCGCACGTAGTCCTCGGACAGGGTGGAGATCATGTTGTTGCGCATGGTGAGCACCCACCCGCCCACGGAGGTGACCAGGATGACCGTGGCGGGCAGGATGGCGTGGTACAGCACGTCGCCGATGTAGTGCCAGTCGAGCCCTGGAGTATCGGTGTTGGAGTAGCCGAAGCCCAACGGCACCCAATGCAGAGTGACGTTGAAGAGCAGGAGCCCCATCAGCGCCAGGAAAAAGTAGGGGAAAGCGGAGACGATCACGAAAAGAGGCGGGAAAACGCTGTCCAAAAGGCCGCCCCGCCGCCACGCCGACAGCATGCCCACCAGGGTGCCGGCGATGAAAGCCAGCACCGTGGTGACCCCCACCAACCCGACGGTCCAGGGAAGAGCGGAAAAGACCACATGAGAGACCTGGTCGGGGAAAAAGGTGAGCGACAGGCCCCAATGCCCGGTGAAGGTGTTGGCGAGATAGGAAAAGTACTGCCTGATCACGCTTTCGCTGTTGTTGACCCCGAACGCGATCTCCAGAGCTTTTAGGGCCTGCCCGCTGATCCGGCCCTTGAAGCGGGACATCATGGCAACGGCCGGGTTGCCGGGCATGAGCCGGGGCAGGGCGAAATTGATCGTGAGGCAGGCCCACAGGGTCGCTACAAAAAAACCCAGGCGGCGTAGGACGTAACGCATCAGATCGCGCCCACGCCGCCTGGGACCACTTTGACTACCTCCGGACCGATCGGCTGCCGAGGATCACTTGGGCGTCAGGTGCAACAGGAGCACCTCGTCGTCGGGGAGGATGTAAATAGCAGGCTGAGCGTACGGGTTCTGCGGGGTGACCCAGCCGGAGAAAGCCGCGGTGTTGTACTGGTACCAGTCGACTTCCTCTGTCATCGGGATCACCGGGACGTCGCTGAGCATCACCTGCTCGAGCTGGTCGACGATGCTGTGCTGCACGGCCGTGGAGGTCGTGGCGGCGTACTCATCGATGAGCTTGTCGGTACTGGGATTGATGTAGCGCTCCCAGTTGGTGGAGGCGAGCTTGCCGATGGGGGCGGTGTTGCCGCTGTAGAGCAGCTGGCGCAGCTCGTAGTAAGGGCTGGGGCCACCGGCCTCATAGTTGTAGGCCAGCTGGTACTTGCCGGTGTAGATGTCATTGTCGAAGTCCGTCCCGGAGAGGTTGTCGGGACTGATCTTGATGCCCACCTGCGCTAGTTCGCTGGCGATCACTTGCACGGCCGCCACCCAGTCCGAGTTGCCTCCGACATTGATGATGGTGAACGAGAGCTCCTTGCCGTCCTTGGCGAACAGGCCGTCAGAACCCTTCTTGTACCCGTCCTTCTCCAGGACCGATATGGCCTTGGCCGGGTTGTAGCTGTAGTTGTACTTGGACAGTAGCGAGGTGTCCAGCCAGGAGCTGAACGTGGGCGTCGCTATGGCGGCCTGATTGGAGGGAGGCTCGTAGCCGTACTCACCGATAGCCGAGACGCGGGAGCGGTCCACGCCGTAAGCGATGGCTTGACGTACCGCCAGGTCGTTGAGGGGCGCCACCGTCAGGTTTATAAACATCGAGACGTTGGCGATGGGCGGGAACCAGTAGTGGTAATTGGGGCTCTTGGACGTGTAAAAAGCCTTGATGTTGGGGATGAACTGCGCCCCCAGCTGGGCCACCCCAGTGGCCAGTTCCTCGTTGGCGGGGTCATTAGAGGTGAAGGCGGGGTACTCGATCGTCTTCACCTTGGGCAGGCCCGGTTGCCAGTAAGTGGCGTTGGCGCTGTAGGAGATGTTCTGGCCGCTGCACTGGCTGACCGTGTACGGGCCCGTCCCGACGGGCGAGGCGTCCGCGTACGTCACCGGGTCCTTGATCGATGCCCAGATGTGCTGTGGCAGTACGTCGATCTGGTCGGCTACGTAATAGAAGTAAGGAACGGCTGTGCTCTTGAAAGTGAGCACCACGTTATCGCCGCTCTGGGTCACGGACTTGAGCACCGTCCACACCGCGTTCAGGTCGAGGGCGGGGTTGGCCTTCAAGAGGGCGAAGGTGAAGACCACGTCGGCTGCCGTCATCGGCACCCCGTCGCTCCATTTCACGCCCTTGCGGATCGTGAACGTGAGCACCTTGTTACCGTCGCTCCAGGCGTAGGACGAAGCCAGCCATGGGGTCGTCTTGCCGTTCTCCAGACTGTCTACGAAGACCAGCGGCTCGTAGACGAACCCGACGGACTGGCCCCACACCGCGGGGTTGTAAGGGTTGAAAGAGCACGGCCACAACTCGCCGGACTCGTTGGAGATGGTCAGCGTCCCGGACGCCGCCGATGGGTTGCGCACGCTGGCGTTGGCCGTGGTCGAGACCGCGGTCAGGCCCATGGCGAGCACCAATGGGCCCACCAGCGAGATTCGGAACCAACGTCTTCTCATAATGGTCTCCTTGCTTCAGCTTTCTCTTGTGGGAACACAGGCCCGCCGGCCCAACTGGCGCCAGCGGCCTCGGCCGCTAGTGCCAGCGCGCCGACGAGCGGGGCATCAAACGGGTAGTTTGCCAGGACGAGTTCGGGGGGAAAGGGCACACCGCGGCTGAGCGCGTGTTCGAGCGGCCCGCGGATGCGGCCCCAGGATCTCACCATCCCGCCACCGACGGCGACCCGGTCGGGGTCGACGGCGATGACGAGGTTGACCAGATGAGAGCTGAGCTCGTCGATCAAGGTGCCGACCATAGCGTCCAGCTCGGGGTCAGAGGGGGCGGCCTCAAAGACCTGCTCGGCGGTGACCGTGCGCCCGAGCGCCCGGGAACCATGGGCAGCGAGGGCCATCCCGCTCACGGTGTGCTCGAGCATCGGGCGGGAACCGATGTCGAAGCCCAGGTCCGAAGGGGCGACCACGTTGTAGCCGATTTCTCCTGATGCGCCATGGGCCCCGTCCAGGACCCTCCCCCCCACCAGGATGGCCGCCGCCAGGCCCGTCCCGAGGTTTAGGTAAATGGCCGGGTCCGACCCGGACAGCGACCCCCAGCGAGCTTCGGCCGTAGCCGCCGCCTTCACATCGGTGACCACCCTCACCGGCACCCCGAAGGCGGTTGTGACCGTTCGGGCCAGGCCCACGTGCTCCCACCCCGGGATGGCCGGGGCCAGCTCGACCCGGTCCTCCCTGGGTATGCCGATGGTGGAGACGCCGACGGAGACGAGGTCATGGTGGTCCCCGCTGAGGGCCAGGAGCGCTCGGCTGGCGGAAATCCCCCTTTCCAGGACCGCATCGCCGCCGGTGTCAGGATTGGTAACCAACACTTGCTGGGCGAGACAGCGTCCGTCGAGGCCACAGATGGCGAGGGCGATCTTGGTGCCCCCGAAGTCCATGCCCAGGACTACGTCCATCCCACCTCCGATCGCACCGCAGCCCGTTCCGCGCTATTTTGACAGGAAAGCTTCCTATCTGCAAAGCAGGCCGGGGACGACGGTGAGATCGTGAGCAAGAGCCATCTAGCAGGCTTGGCCGGCCGGCCGCAGTTGCTCCGGGCTATGAACGAAGAGAGCCTGGTCAACACCTTGCGACGGGACGGGCCGCTGATGCGGGCGGATCTCACGCGCGTCTGCGGGCTCTCGAAGCCTACGGTGGGGCTGGGCCTGGCCAACCTGGAGCGCGATGGGCTGGTACGCCTGGCCGGCCGGCGCCAGGGCGGTCGTGGGCCCTCGGCCGTGCTCTATGAGGTCAACCCCGAGGCAGGTTTCGTACTGGCGGTGGACGTGGGCCGGGAGTTCCTCCGGGGCGCGGTGGCCGACCTGGCCGGCGTGGTGCGGTCCCGGGGCCGGCGAAGTGTCCATACGGCCAAGAGCCATGTCCGGGTGTCCCAGCTGATCGGCCTGGCCGCCGAGCTGGCGGAGTCGGCCCGGGTCTCCGCGGACGCCATCACCGACGTCGTGGTGGGTAGCCCCGGGGTCTACGACGCGCGACGCGACGCCCTGACCCTGGCCGCCGGCCTGCCCGGCTGGGGGCAGTCCAGCGTGGTGGCCGACCTGCGCCGGGCCTTCGGGCCCAACATGGTGCTCGAGAACGACATCAACCTGGCCGCACTGGCCGAGCGGGACCACGGCCACGGTCGCGACGTGGGCACGTTTGCCTTCGTCTCCGTGGGTACAGGCATTGGCATGGGCCTGGTGCTGGGCGGCCGCTTGCACAAGGGTGTCCACGGCTCCGCCGGCGAGATCGGCTTTCTTCCTCTCGGCGAGCTGGGGCCTATAGACGCCTCCGATGCCCGCAGGCGGGGGACCCTGGAAGCGGCGGCTTCGGCTGCCGGGGTGGTGAGGGCGGCCCGTCGGCACGGGATGAGCGGGAGGATCTCCGCCCGACAGGTCTTCGAGGCGGCGGCCGCCGGAGACAAGGCCGCCGCCGCCGTTGTCTGCGAGGAAGCCGGCCTGGTCGCCAGGGCTGTTGCCGCCGTCAGCCTGGTGGCCGACCCGGACCTGGTGGTGCTGGGCGGCGGCATCGGCTCCGCCCCCGGGTTTGCCGAGGCGGTGGCGGCCGAGCTCGGCCGGCTGCTCTCGACCGCCCCTGACGTAAAGGTCAGCGCCATGGGCGCGGAAGCAACGGTCGAAGGCGGGCTCCGCCTCGGTATCGACAGGGCCTGGCGGCGGGCGCTCGACCGAGGTGGCACCCCCAATAGAGAGGCGGGACCGGGGTGAGCCTGTCCATCCGCCCCTACCAGGCCGGTGACGAGGCCGCTGTCTACGACATCTGCGTGCGCACCGGCGACGACGGCCAGGACGCCACGGGAAGGCTCGATGACGTCCAGCTCCTGGCGGACATCTGGGCCGGCCCTTACCTTTTCCTCGAGCCAGACCTGGCTTTCGTCCTCGACGACGGGGAGCGGCCGGTGGGCTACGTGCTCGGCACAGCCGACACCGCCACCTTCGTCGAGTCCTACCGCAAATCTTGGCTGCCCCGGTTCTCCGAGGCACTGCCGGCGCGGACGATCGCCGCGGGCCCGGAGGAAAGGCAGCTCCTCTCCGTTTTACGCCACCCGGAGCGGATGCTCTGCCCGGAGCTGACGGGCTACCCGGCCCACCTGCACATCGATATCCTGCCTGCGCACCAGGGCGGCGGGAACGGGCGCCGTCTGATCGAGATCTTCGTCCAGGCGGTGACGCGCGCCGGCGCCGTCGGCCTGCACGTGGCGGTGTCGCCCACCAACACCCGCGCCCACGGCTTCTACTTAAGAGTCGGTTTCGAGAGACTTCATATCACCGGCGGCGAAGCCTTCTTTTACGGCCTGAAAACTCCTGCGACCTGAAAACGGCACACTACGGTGATAAAGCCGACCACCCGCCGGCAATAGCCACCAAGGCCCGAGGAGGCACCACTTGATCCCCCGCCCCGCCCGAAGCGCCAACCTGGGCTCCGGCACGACCCTGGCCGACGGCATGGTCATCGCCGCCTCGGGCCCCGCCCAGGTGGTGGCCGCGCTCCTCGCCACCGAGCTCGAGGCCGCCACCGGCTGGCACGTGCACCGAGACGGTCCCGACGCCCGCAACTTTCATGGCGTCGTCCGCCTCGAAGTGAAGCCGGTGCAAAGTGCCGGGCCCGAGAGCTACCACCTGCGTGCGGATGAAAGCGGCATCGAGATTGTGGCCCCTTCGGCGGCCGGGCTTTTTTACGGGACCCGCACATTGCGCCAATTACTGCCGGCCGCACTACTGCGTTCGGCACCGGCGGCCGCCGTCACCAGTGTTGAGGTGGAGGGCGTGGAGATCGAGGACAGCCCCCGCTTCGCCTGGAGGGGCGTACACCTGGATGTCGCCCGGCATTTTTTCCCCAAAAGTTTCGTCCTAAGGCTGATCGACCTCGCCAGCTTCCACAAGCTGAACGTGCTCCACCTCCATCTGACCGACGACCAGGGTTGGCGGGTGCAGATCGACCGCTACCCGCGCTTGACCGAGGTGGGCGCGTGGCGCCGCCAGTCCCCTGCCGGTCATGACCGTGAACACCGTTACGACGGTGCCCCGCACGGCGGCTTCTACACCAAGGACGACCTGGCCGAGATTGTGGCTTATGCGGCCCGGCGCTTTATCACCGTCGTGCCCGAGATAGACATGCCCGGGCACATGCAGGCGGCGGTGGCCTCGTACCCTGAGCTTGGCAATACCGGTCGCCCATTGGAGGTCTCCACCGACTGGGGGATAAGCGAGCACGTGCTCAACCTGGAGGAGCCCACCGTCCGGTTCTGCAGTGACGTGCTCGAAGAGATAATGGACATCTTTCCCGGCCCTTATGTGCATATCGGCGGGGACGAATGCCCCACGACAGAATGGGAGGCCAGCGAGCGGGCCCGGCGGCGGTGCCAGGCGCTCGGGTTGCCCGGGGCCCACCAGCTCCAGGGCTGGTTCACGGCCCAGATGGCCGAGGTGGTGGCCGCCCGGGGCAAGGCGCTGGTCGCCTGGGACGAGGTCCTCGAGGCCGGTGCACCGGCCGGGTCGGTGATCACGGTGTGGCGGCACCAGCACGCCCGCCGGAACGCCACTGAGGGAGCGTCGAGGGGGCACGACATCGTCATGGCCCCCGAGACGTGGACGTACTTCGACTGGGCTTACGCCGACGACCCGCGCGAACCCGTCGCCATACGTCCGGCTATAAGTGTCGAACAGGCTTACAGCTTCGAGCCTGTGCCCGCCGGCCTCCCCCCACAACTGGAGCACCGCGTTATCGGCGCCCAGTGCCAGCTGTGGACCGAGTACGTGCCCACCGTCCACCACGCCGAGTACATGTACTTCCCGCGGGTATGTGCCCTGGCCGAGGCGGTGTGGTCGCCCCGGGAGAGGCATTGGGACGAGTTCGAGCCGCGTCTTGGAGAGCACACGGCCCGGTTGGACGCGCTCGGGGTCAACTACCGGCCGCTCGAAGGGCCGACGCCCGGTCAGGCCCGCACCTGGCCCGGCCCGGCACTTTAGTCGTGGGCCTCCCGCCCAACGAGGGCCCCCGTCTGGCAGCGCTGGGGACGAGCCTGGTGGCAGGGGATCTCGTGTTGCCGGTCTTGGCGTTGAAAGAGAGCGCTTTGGACAGCAACATGCGGGTCATGGCTGCCTACGCCCGAGCGCACAGCTTCGAGCTGGCCCCCCACGGTAAGACGACGATGTCGCCCGAGCTTTTCCGCCGCCAGCTCGAGGCTGGTGCCTGGGGGATCACGGTGGCCAACGTGGCGCAGGCACGCGTGGCCTTCGGGGCCGGGGCGGCGCGCGTGCTGGTGGCCAACGAGATCGTGGGGACGGCCGATGCCGCAGGGGTCGTGGACGCTCTATCCGGAGGCAACCGCGAGCTCTTCTGCCTGGTGGATTCGGTTTACGGCGCCGCGCTCCTGGACGCCAACCTCGCACGGTCGGGCATGTCGGGGCGCCTGGGCGTCCTCGTGGAGGTCGGCGTCCGAGGAGGACGGACCGGAGTTCGCCACGAGCAGGATGCTTTCGATGTGGTGGAGGCGGTGAGAGCCAGCGCCCACCTGACGCTGGTCGGGGTCGAGGGCTACGAAGGAGGCATCGCCACCGACCGCTCACCAGAGGGTCTGGCCGCGGTAGACCGCTACCTGGACAGCGTCCGTCGCACGGTCTTAGCCCTGGCGGGGCGGGGCGCGTTCCTGGGCACCGCCGCTGCGCTCGTGTCGGCCGGCGGCAGCAAGTACTTCGACCGGGTGGCCGAGATCCTGGGGCCGGCCGCCGACTACGGAGGGCAGCCCGTACGCCTCATCGTGCGTTCCGGCTGCTACTTGACCCACGATCATGGCCTGTACGAGGCGGTGTCGCCGCTGGTGCCGACGGCGGCCGGCGAGGACCATCTGGTGCCTGCCCTCGAGCTGTGGGCGGAGGTCCTGTCCGTCCCCGAAGAGGGCCTGGCCATCGTCGGTCTCGGCAAACGCGACGCTTCCTTCGACCTCGGCCTTCCCATACCGTTGCACGTGGCCAGACGGCCGGGCAGGGACGTCGAGGCGTACACCGATGGCGCCCTCGTGTCACTAGACGACCAGCACGGCTACTTCCGGTCGGGCCCTACCTCCCGGGCACGCCCCCTCATGCCCGGAGACCGCATCGGCTTCGGGCTCTCACACCCCTGCACGGCCTTCGACAAATGGAGGACCGTCCTGCTGGTCGACGACACCTACTCCGTACGGGGCCATGCCCATACCTTCTTCCATTGACCGTTCCAGGAGCGTGGCCCCGGCCCGGCCGGCGCCCAGTCGTTGGGGTCGGCCTTGGAAAGCCAGAGCTTGAGGCCCTCGGCGTTGCTGTGCAAGCCGTTGAGCGCCTCGACCCGCCGGGCCTGCTCGGGTGCGAGCCCCTCCAGTTCGCCGCCGAAATGTTGGCGGAGCGCTTCCTCCACGTCGTTCCCGGCGCGCCACGCCGTCCGGGCCACGTCGGCCCACTCTTGCAATGCTCCTGCCGCTTCTTCGAGCACAGCCGAAGGTTCGCCCAGCAACCCGTAGTGCGCCAAGGCCAGCGCCGAGGGGCTCCGTTGGGAAAAACGGCTCAAACTGTCAAGCGCTTGGTCCAGGTCGAAGTCCGCCGGAGGAGTGGCCGGGCGCAGGATGCCGGCGTCAGGAAGGCGCACTCCCACGGCGTCCCCGACAAAGAGGACGCCTGTGGCACTGTCGTGCAGGGCCAGGTGGTGTTTGGCATGGCCGGGCGAGTGCACTGTGGTGAGGGTACGGCCATGTCCGATCCCGATCTCCTCGCCATCCTCGAGCGCCTTCACCCGTTCCGGCGGCGTCGCTGCCATCCGGCCGTAAAGCGAGTCGAGCGCACTGCCGTACACCGTCGCCGCCGACGCCACCAGGCGGGCCGGGTCCACCAGGTGACGCGCACCCCGCGGGTGCACGTAAACGGTGGCATTGGGGAACGCCCGGGCGACGTCCCCGACACCTCCGGCGTGGTCGAGATGGATGTGCGTCACGGCTACGCCGGCAAGGTCTTCCGCGCCCACGCCGTGCCGGGCCAGGGCGTCAAGCAATGCCGTCGCCGAGCTCTGGCTGCCCGTTTCGACCAGGACGGGAGCAGGCCCTTCGATCAAGTAACCGGCCGTCACCCTCTCCCAGCCTCCGAGCAGGGTGTCTATCTCCAGGATGCCGGGAGCGATGTAACGGCTCACCGGTGGCAGGTTAGCGCCCGGCCTCCCTACTGGTGCCTCCCTANNACTGGTGGCGGCTCTCACCGAGCGGGGGCCTCGGCCGCTAGTCTGCCCTTGGGTCTTCCCGGTGCTCCGGGCCCAAACTGGCTTCGTGTACCTGGGATGGCGCGGGCCGAGGCGGTGAATGCCTTGTTGTCCGGACTGACGGGACGGTTGGACGCCACCGTTGGAGGTAAGGCGCGCCTCCGCGTAGTGCTCCTTCTGGGCGGGGTACTGAGCCTGCAAAGCGCCGATACCGGCACCGTCGGGGCCCTCGCCCCCCAGCTGGAGAGGGCCTTCCACATAGGCAATACCGAGGTGGGACTGCTCATTACAGCCAGTTCCCTGATGGCTGCCGCTTCCTCATTGCCCATGGGCGTGCTCGTCGACAGCACGCACCGCGTACGCCTGCTCGTCGTCACCGTCTCTCTGTGGTCCGTGTGCATGGCCGCCAGTGGACTGGCCACCGGTTACGGCGTCCTGCTCCTTACGCGCCTGGCGTTGGGCGCGGTGATCGCCGCCTCCGGCCCCGCCGTCGCCTCCCTAACGGGAGACCTCTTCCCAGCTAAGGAACGTTCCCGGATATACGGGATGGTCCTAACTGGCGAACTGTTGGGAGCGGGAGCGGGATTGATACTGTCCGCGGACATAGGCGCGGCGGCAGGATGGCGGGCGCCCTTTTTCGTCCTCGCCGTGCCCAGCATTGTCCTCGCCATTTCGCTGCACCGGTTGCTGCCGGAGCCGGGCCGGGGCGGTCAGAGCTGGCTGAGGCCAGGAGACGAGCGGATAAAACCGGCTGAGGAGGTGGCCGGCCCCCCTACCGCCACCGATGAGGGTGACGCCGGGACCGGCCCGTCCCCGGCGGTTGCCATGTCGGTGGTCGAAGATTCCGAGGTGCGGCGCCGGGCCCGGGAACGCCCGGACATCGAGCCTCACGACGACCTCTTGCGCGAGGGAGACCCTGCCGACCTGTCCACCTGGGGCGCCGTTCGCTACGTCCTGCGCATCCGGAGCAACCTCGTGCTCATAGGCGCCTCCGTACTGGGGTACTTCTTCCTGGCCGGTGTTCGGTCGTTCGCCCTTCTCTTCTCCGAGGGGCACTTCCAGATCAGCCAGGGAGCAGCGTCTCTTCTTTTCGTCCTCATAGGAGTGGGCGCCGTGGCGGGCACGCTCGCCGGCGGGCGGGTGGCGGACTGGCTGGTCCACAGAGGCACGCCGGACGCCCGTCCCATCGTCGCCGGCGTCTCGTTCATCGGGGCCGCGCTCGTGTTCCTCCCCGGGTTATTGAGCGGGCGCCTACTGGTCTCGTGGCCGCTGTTCATGGTGGCAGGGGGCCTGCTTAGCAGCCCCAACCCGGCGCTCAACGCGGCGAGGCTGGACGTCGTGCCCTCGGCCCTATGGGGCCGGGCCGAAGCCGTCCGCACCTTCGGCCAAGCCCTGCTCGAGGCGTTCGCACCCCTGATCTTCGGCTACGTCTCCTCTCTGCTCGGCGGCCCCCAGGCCGGCTTTGGCTCCGGGCTCAACCCGGGCAGCGAGCGGGCCATGGCCGCCACCGGGACGGGGCTGGAGTACACGTTCATCATCATGTTGGCCCCTCTTTTCGCCGCCGGCGTCCTGCTCCTCATGAGCCGGCGCGCCTACCTCCGCGACGTCGCTACCGCCGATGCCACAGAGAGGGCCCACATCCGGCCGCGCTGAGGGTTACGCCGGGCGCCAGGCGGGCAGATGCTGACGCTGAGCGTCCTCGCCTATCTCGGAGTAGGGCCGTCGCCAAGGTCAGCCCGGGGCCGCGGGCAGGGATGGGCGATGTTCCTTGCGCCAGACAACTTTGAGCCCGGACCAATCTTCGCCCAAGGCCGCCACCTTCACGTCGACCAGCCCGAGGGGGAGGACTATGGCCCGCACGACGTTGTCGGTTATGTCGCTCGTGTGCCCGGCCGCCCGCCGGGGCCACGCCACCCAGAGCGACCCCGCCGGCATGATGGCCCGGGACAACGCCCCTATCTCTGCCGCCAGGTCATCGGCGCAGCGGAAAAAGGCCACGACGACATCGGCCGTAGCTGCCGACCTCGTGACCGTGACCCCCGGGGGAAGCTCAGCGAGCTCCCAGCCTCTCGGCGCATCCCAGAGAAGTAACCGGTGGCCCGGCTTTATGCCGATCTTGCGCACCAAGGGCGTGGCGGTCGGAGGGGACGCGGGCGTACCCCCGCCCAGCGCGCTCGCGGTGACCCGCAGCGAGGACATGCCCGCCCTTAGCGCTCTCGCGGCCGGCGCTGGCCCTTCGCCCCCAACGGCGGACCAGCCGGTACCGGGAGCTCATCGGTGAGGCTCCAGGCCCCCGTGTCCTCACCGAACCGCGGCAGCGGTTCGCCATGGGGCAGGGTGAAAAGCTGGGCCGGCGCCGAGGGCAGCACGTTCTCGAAGTAGGAGCGGGCCGCGGCGGTGGTGCCGATATCACGCCCTGCCTGTTCGGAGAGGAACCAACGGTGCTCGAGCACCTCATGGAAAACCTCGGCCGGCGCCAGGCGGGAGGCGAGCTCGGGCGGCATTAGGGCCATCACCTTGTCGTAGACGTCGCGCAGCCAACGGCTGGCCGCCACCATGGTCGGCACCCGTTTGCCGCTTTGCTTCTCGAGGTGGCCCCGGAAGCTGGCGATGTCGTTCAACAGCCGGCGGGCCTGGTTCTCCTGGGCGTCGAGCCCGGTCAGGGTGCGCAACCGCAGCCGGTGGCGACCGGGTTCAGCCACGTGGGTCCGGATACGCAACCGGTAGCCGTCCGGCGCGCTGACCAGGTCGACCTCGTCGGCATCGAAACCGAGGTCGTTGAGTTTCCGCATCCTCTCGGAGATCTTGTAGCGCTGCTCCTCGGGACGGATGACCACGTCTTCGGACAGGGTGTCCCAGAGCTGGTGGTACCGCTTGGGGATCTCCAGGGCCAGCTCGACAGGCTCGACGTCGGGGGGCAGGAGACCGGCGGCGGCCAGGTCGAGCAGCTCGCCCCCGACCCGCTCGTAGGCCAGCTCCACGTCGTACTCACGCTGACCATGGGTCAGCGAGGGGTGGAGCTCGCTCGTTTCGGCATCGAGGAATATGGCTTGCAACGCTCCGGCGTCCAGGCGGAACAGAGTGTTCGACAAGGAGCAGTCGCCCCAGAAGAACCCCGCCAGGTGCAGGCGCACCAGCAGCTCGACGAGGGCGTCGAGGAGCCTGTCCGTCGGCCGCAGCCGGTAGGGGTCCGAGTACAGCCCCCGGTAGGTGGTCGAGTACTCGAGATAGCAGGTGCACAACACGGCGTCCAGCTGGACATCACCGTAGAAGTCGCGGTCGACGACGATGCCGAGGGGCTGCACCGACGGGATGCCCAGGTCGTTGAGCCTCCGTAGGAGCCTGTACTCCCGGCGGGCGAGCACCTCGTGGATCTCCTTGAGGGCGTAGAGCTGGCCCATCTCGGCGACGAAGCGCACCACGTGGCGGGACGTGCCCCGGTTGCGGATGTCGACCAGCCGGTCGTCCTGCCATTCCTCCAGGGGAAGGTGCCAGGGCAGGCTGAGCAAGCCGGCGGCGACATCGGCCGGGGGACGGAAAACGAACCTCATAAGACCAACGGTCTACCGCACCGTGGTCATCGGGCGGCCGGCGCGCCGGCGGAACCGTTGTGGGCGCGCCAGATCCTGACTGTCAAAGCCCGCGCTGCCCCCAATGCAGCGCCGATGACCCCGAGCCGCCAGGGCCGCTGACGGCGGAAACGAGCTGCGTACGACCGGGGACAGCTCCGTCGTCGAGCTCGGCGGCGTCGACGGTCCGCTCCACCCGCCAGCCCGCCTGTTCGAGCAATGCGAGATGGGCATCGAGGGGCAGGACCGTCCGCCAGGGCTCGCTGCGACCGGATGGCCGGCGGGCGTTCGCCGCGGCCGTGACTGCGTCCGAGCTCGCCCCCGCCCGGTGCACGGCCAAACTGACCGCCAGCGTGCTGCCCGGTGCGGCCCGGGACCGCAGCCCGCCCAGCAGGCGGGAACATGTGGGCTGGTCGAGATAGACGAGGAGACCCTCGCATATGAACAGCGAGGGCCGCCCGGCGTCGTGCCCGCAGCCGATCAGGGCACTGGCAACGTCGTCGACCCGGAAGTCGGTGGGCGCCAGAGCCAAACCTGTCCCAGCCGGCTCTATGGCCCGGAGCCGCCTCGCTTTGTCGACCTGGGTGGCCGGATGGTCAAGCTCGAAGAACCGCACCCCGGTGGTACGGAACCGCAAGCCCCGGTCGTCGTAGCCGGCGCCGCAGACCACGACTTGGCTTGTACCGGCCGAGATCGCCCCCATCACCTGGTCGTCGAAGAACCGGGTACGGGCGCGGATCTGGGGCCGGAACCAGGAGGCCGACGTGGGCCTCATGCCCCGGCAGAGCGACTCCTGGGCACCCGGGTCGCCTTCAGGGCTGGTCGGCCGCGGCATCCCGCTCCGGGCCAAAGCCACGGCCTGGCTCGTCCGGGAAGGCCGAGACCGCCGGGAGATGCGCAGCCACCGGAGAAAGCTTCTGCCCGACATAACGAGCCACTCACGCTACCGCCGGGAGGCTTCCGGCATGATGGCGGGCATGCAGTAGGTTTCCGGTCATGCAATATGTTCACCTCGGAAGAAGTGGTTTGCGCGTCAGCCGGTTGTGCCTGGGGACCATGAACTTCGGGCCCCGCACCGAAGAGCCCCAAGCCTTCGCCATCATGGACCGGGCGCACGAACAGGGCCTCAACTTTTTCGACACCGCCAACGTCTACGGGCGCACCTCGCAGGACCAATCGGGTGGGCGGACCGAAGAGATCGTCGGGCGCTGGCTAGCTCAGGGTGAGGGCCGGCGGGAGCGTACCGTGCTGGCCACCAAGGTGTACGGCAACATGGGCACCACCTGGCCCAACGAGGACCGGCTGTCGGCCTTGAACATCCGCCGCGCCGCGGATGCCTCGTTGCGGCGGCTGCAGACCGACTACATCGACCTCTACCAGATGCACCATGTCGACCGGGACACCCCCTGGGAGGAGATCTGGGAGGCCATGGAAGTGCTACGCCACCAGGGCAAGGTGCTCTATTTCGGCTCGTCCAACTTCGCCGGCTGGCATATCGCCAAGGCTCAAGAAGTGGCGGCGCGCCGAGGTTTCATGGGCCTGGTGTCTGAGCAGTCTCTCTACAACCTGTTCGTGCGGGAAATCGAGATGGAAGTGCTCCCCGCCGCCATCGACTACGGCGTCGGCGTCATCGCCTGGTCACCGCTCCAGGGCGGCCTGCTCGGGGGCATACTCAGCCAAACAGCCGGGCCCGGTCGGCGGTTCCAGGACAATGACCGGGCTCAGGCGACCCTGCGGCGCGAACATGCCCGCGTCGAGGCCTACGAGAAGCTGTGCCACGACCTGGGCCACGAGCCCGCCGTGGTCGCGCTGGCCTGGGTGTTGAGCCGGCCGGGCCTGATCGGCCCGATAATCGGTCCTCGCACCGCGGAGCACCTGGACGGCGCGCTCCAGGCGCTGGAAGTCAGCCTCGACGAGGCCACCCTGGCCAAACTGGACAAGATCTTTCCGCCGCACAAGTCGTCACCCGAGGATTACGCCTGGTAAGAGCGTACGGCTTGGCCCCTTGAGCTTTGGACGTTATGCCTATGGGAATGGGGCCATTTTATAGCGATAATGTTATTGGGACCGCGCTCGCGCCACTAAGACCATTGGTGGCAGATCCCCCCGATGTTAGGTGAAGCGTTATGGAGGTCCCCGCCAGGATCCTGATCGTTGACGACGACGAGGACTCCGACCACGCTCTCGTCAGCGTCCTGACCCGGGCCGGCTTCGACTGCTACGGCGGGAGCACAGCAGATGCCGTCGTGGCACGGCTCGTGCCCGAGCCTGGTCAGGCCGCGATCCTTTCCCTCGTCAGGCCGTTCACGACAAACGAGATCCTGACCACCATATCCAACGCTCTCCAGGCCACATTTGAACAGCCCGTACGTCACCCGTTCGGACCGTACCTCACGCGCCGTGAACTGCAGGTCCTAGGGCTCATGGCGGCTGGCTTGCCCAACAAAGCGATCGCCGAACGTCTCTTCGTCAGCCTTCACACGGCTCGCAACCATGTCAAAAGCATCTTGCGCAAACTAGAAGCCCACTCGCGCTTGGAAGCCGTCGCTATTGCCGTTCACGGTGGTTTTATAGAGCGCGGTATTTCCGAGGTGGCGGCTAGCTAAACATTCGCCGTGCCCTCTCTCGCTCACGCTAACGGAACGTGGTCCTAAGCAGTGTGGCCAACAGCTCGGTCTGAGAATGCACGTCAAATTTTCTATAGGTCATCGAAAGATGGTTACGGACCGTGGTGGCGCTGAGGAACATTGCCCGGGCGATCTGAGGAACGCGCTCACCAGAGATGAGCCGGGCCACAATTTCAGACTGACGAGCTGAGAGCTTCCTGCCATCCGGGAGAGGGGTGAGAGCTGGAAGGGCCGCCAGGGCCCAGTCGGCCCTGGCTTGGACTACAAACTTGCGGACCTTCTCATCGAGGCTGTCTATCAGGTCGTCCCGCTCCGCTGAGGGGCCTTCGCTAATGACGACTGCCAAACGCGGCGGCTGGTGCTCACAAATCGGCACCAGCAAGCAGTAGCGGTCAGCCCAGCGATCAGCCCCCGTTCGTACCCGGGTGCGCACTGTGACCGCGAGCTGGTCGGCTGCACTTCGGGAAACGACAGCCAGGAACTCGCTCGCGGCAGACGGGTGCACCAGTCCGAGCAAAGGGAAGCCCCGAAGCTCGTGCCCCTTGACACCGAGGAGATCGGCGTCGGCGCTCATGTGCTCTATCTGCCAGTCATGGTCAGTAACGGCCAGGACCACGGGTGAGGATCCCATCGTGAACATTTCGATCGCGGGGCTCGGACCGGCGGTAGGGACGAGGGCCCACAGCCCATAAAGCGTGTTGTGGACCTCCGCTCGGCGGCCCAAGACCGTGAGCGCTACCTGGTCTCCGCCCGGTGTCACTATCCGCCGCAAAACCTGGTACCCGTCGACCACCCCATCCGCCATAGCGCCGTACGCGGCTCGGGCGGCTTCCCGGTCGCGTGGGTCGATCCGGGCCAGAACGTCCGTACCCACCAGTTCCGTCGCCGGTGAACCGAACACCGCCGCCGCGGCTCTGTTCACAGCGACGAATGTGTGAGTGACGAGCTTAGTCAGGATCGCCGCGACCGGTACCCCTTCAAGCGAGCGGATAAGCTCTTCGGGCTCGTCGGCGGCCATGGGACACCTCCGGACAGAGGCTACACCCCTGGGCTCGCCACGACGTCGTGACATTTGCCCATGTCCGTTGTGACGACCGCCTATGGGTTGGGAGGAATTGGCACGTACAATCGCTCACTGTTCGAGGAGCAGTTGCGAACCCCGACACAGTCAGGCACACACGGGCTCGTACGACGTTGGCCGGAGGGGCCGCGGAGAAGGAGATCCAGACGGTCTGGTGGGACAAGCCGCATGTCGCCAGTCGTGGTCTACGGCTGGTAAGGCTCTCGGAGGGGATAGATGTCGCGACGAAGCCGACGACCGGGCACGTCGACCTGGCCGTGGTCCACCAACCAGGCCAGCGACTCGAAGACTGCCTCCAGAGAGCTGTAGCGGGGCCCGTAGCCCAGGGAGGCGGTGGCCTTGGCGATGCTCATCGAGGGACTATGCGCAATGTGGTCCCATGTGGCCTGGGCATCCTGAGGCTCCCAAGCGGCGGCCCAAGTCTCCCAGGGCTGGAACGAAAGCCGGGCGCTCTGGCCGAACCAGGCGGCCACGCTCTCGGCATAGCCGCGCAGGGTAAGGGCGCGCTCGGAAACGATGTGGAAAGCCTGGCCGGAAGCGGCCCCCGGGCTCGAAAGGGCCCTGGCGAACGCCTGGGCGACGTCGTCGGCGTGGACGTGGTGGACGGTCTCGAGGCCGAGGTTGGGAAGGGCCAGCTCGTCGCCCCGGGCCAACCGGTTGAAGACCTCGACGTTGAGGTTGCCAGCCGGGTTGACGGGCGCCCATCCGGGACCGACGATGTGGCCCGGCCGCAAGACGGTGCCGCGCAAGGTCCCACTGCGGACGGCGCCGAGCAGGAGGTCCTCGATCGCCGCTTTTTGCACCCCGTAGTCGCCGAAGGGGTGCCTCGCCTCGTCCTCGGTGACGGGCACTTCCAGCGCACTGCCGTGCACCCAGATGGTCCCGCAGTGCAGGAGGTAGGAGCCCACCGGCGTCAGGGCCTCGAGTAGCTGGCGGGCCGAGGGCACGGTGAAGCACATGAGGTCCACCACAGCCTCAGGTCGAAGGGCGGCTACCCGGGAGCCGAACGTGCCGGCGGCGTCCTCGGCGTCCCGGTCAACTTGCACCCGCTCGACCTCGTCCCACGCCCGGTGTCCGAGGTACGGGCCACGGTGGCCCCGGCTTATGGCGACGACCTCGTGACCGGCTATCACCAGCCTGGGCACCAGGTAGGTGCCTATGTGGCCGGTGGCGCCGACCACCACCACCTTCATGACCTCAACCGCCGATCATGGACATGGACCGCGACGGCCGTAGGAAGCCGGGTTCGTTGATGCCGTGGCCGGGCAGCTTGCCCCACACCGAGCGGCGCAACACCATGGCGATGTCCTCGTCGCCACCCCCACTGCGCAGCACGGCGCGGACAGAGACCTCGTCGTCGGAGAAAAGGCAGTTGCGGACGGCCCCGTCGGCGGTTAGGCGCAGCCGGTTGCAGGTCCCACAGAAGGGGCGCGTCACGCTGGCCACCACGCCGACCTCGCCGGCGCCGTCGCAGAACTGGTAACGGTCGCCGGGCGCCGGGTCACCGTAGGTGGGCGTGATGGCCTCGATCGGCCAGCGGTCGTTGATGCGGGCCAGAACGTCCTCGCTCGGCACCACCTGGTCACGTCGCCAGCCCCCAACGGCGTCGAGCGGCATGAACTCGATGAACCGCACGGTGCGACGGTACCGACGAGCGAACTCGGCAAAATCGAGGACCTCGTCGTCATTGACACCCGAGATCAGCACGACGTTGACCTTGAGCGGTAACAGGCCGGCGGCCTCGGCGGCGTCCATGGCGGCCAGGACGGTCGCGAGGTCACCGCGACGGCGGATCTGAGCGAACCGCTCCGCCCGTAAAGAGTCGCAGCTGATGTTGACCCGGTCCAGCCCAGCCCGAGCGAGCTCGGAGGCTATCGGCGCCAGCACCGTCCCATTTGTGGTGAGGGACACGTCCTCGAACCCCACCGTTGCCAACTGGCGGACGAGCTCCACCACTCCCCGGCGTACGAGAGGTTCGCCACCGGTGAGCCGGAGCGACCTCACGCCCAGCGAGCGGGCTACACCCGCCACCCGGGCGATCTCCTCGAACGTAAGGATCTCCGCACGCGGCTGAGCGGCTCTCACGGGCGACCACTCCTATGGTCTCGGCCGCCGAGAGCGGTCGGGTAGGCGGGCCGCCGACCTCGTGCAACACAGCCAGGAGCGCCTGGCGGCTCTCCCCGGCCAGGGCGCGATAGATGGCCCGGTCATGGCGGACCAGGCAAGGTACGGCGGCGACCTCGTCCACCGACGACATGGACCCATTGTTACTCGCCCACCTAATGAAAAAACGAGCACCTAGCCTGGCGCTAAAGAGCCCCGTCCCCTAACTCGTCGGCCAGCTCGCGGGCCAAACGTGCGGCCCCGGCCGGGTCGACGCCGGCTCGCGCCACCAACCAGCAAGAAATGGGGGCCGCGGTGCGCTCAGATGCGTGAGCGACAATCCCGGCCAGTTCGAGAAGGAGGTTTTTCTCTTCCTCGCTCGGGGCGGTGGTCCCGAGTTTGGTGGCGAAAAGTTCGGTCCATTGTCCTGCACCCAGGGTCATGGCCCCGACGGTAGCCGAGGTCGGTGACTGGTGCTCCCACCGGCGTAGCCTGGACGGGTCGAAGGAGGCCGGGCCGATGGCCAAGCTGTACGAAGACCGGTGGACCACGTACGGGGGCGACGAGGTTCTCGGTGACGGTGCCGGCCAGATCTCTGGCGGCCCTGTCGTCTGAACACGTTGTCCTCCGACGCCGAACGGACGGCACGCGAGTACGACGCCATGGCCGTCGAGTACGCGGCCGACAACGCTGGCGGCACCTATAACGCCTTCTACGAGAGACCGGCGACAATCTCACTGCTCGGGGACGTGCAGGGGTGCCACGTGCTCGACGCTGGCTGCGGCAGCGGTGAGCTCACCCGCTTCCTCTTCTTCCGTCGACGGTCCAGGGCGACAGCTGAGCAGGGGCCTGTGCGCTGAAGGATTCTCTGACCACAAGGAGCCCCGTCTCGGCCAAAGTGGTCCTGCAAAGATGGGCTACCCATCGGGACGAAAACGAGGAGGCACCATGCCAGCCAGAGGAAGCGCGGAATGGAAAGGCGACCTGCCCACGGGCTCGGGTACGTTCACCGCCGGTGACACGATCAGCGGGGGCTACACGTTCAAGTCCCGCTTCGAGGACGGCGCTGGCTCCAATCCGGAGCAGTTGATCGCCGCGGCTCATGCCGCATGCTTTTCGATGGCCCTCTCCAACGCGCTGGCCAAGGCAGGACATCCCCCCCTCTCGGTGCAGACCAACGCCACTGTCACCCTCAGGCCCGTCGATGGTGCGCCCACCATCACCAAGATCGCCCTCGTCACCGTGGGCCGTGTGCCCGGTCTGGACGAGGCTGCCTTCACCGAGCACGCCACTGCGGCCAAGGCCGGGTGCCCTGTCAGCAGGGCATTAGCGAGCGTGCCGGAAATAACCCTGGAAGCGTCGCTGGCGCCCTGATCGCCTGGGCTGCGGGGAGCGCCCGTTCGAGCTCTACAAAACCGACGCGACGGCTGACGCACGGCCAGGCGCTCCCCCGAGGCTCGGCTTTCCGCCCTGCGGTTGACACTTAAGACGGCTGCCGGGGCCCGGGAGCGCGCCGTGGCCCCACCTCGACGGGGGCCCCGACCAACGAGCCGTACTCTGTCCACGAGCCGTCGTAGTTGCGCACCTGACTGAGAGCAGCGGCCACGCGGAACTGTCGCAATAGTGTGCCGAACGTCGTCATGGCTCCCGCCCGGCAAGTGTACCGGCCCCCTGCGGGCTGCTCCTTGAGCCGGACGGGGACCTTGACGCTCTCAGCGCCGCCCGAACGTCCAGTAAAAAGCTGAGTTGCCAGGGTTCAAAAGCATCAATGCACGCCAGGCCTTCTTGTTGCCACGGACCTGCTCGTCGCTCCGACGGCCCAAGTCGCGCCAAGCCAGCACCGCGGAGGCGACCTCAACCGCGACCAGCCCTCCGAACAGCAGTTTCTTCGGTTTCCCGTTCATAGTGCCAGCTTATGGCTTTAGATTGAACCCTTCCCACGGCTAAAGTCGTCCGGTGCCACGAGCGCTCAAGGAAGCGTGTAGGCAACCAGCTGCGGTTCGCCGCCCCCACCCGCGCTCGACGTGTGGGGGCCGCCCGCGGGGACAAGCACCGTGTTGCCGAAGACCGCTATCGGCGCGTTGGCCGATGTGGGCAGCTGGTGCCGGTAGACGATCTTCCCGGTACCCCGGTTGAAAGCGATCAGCACACCGTCGTAGAGATCGGTGAAGACCAAGTCATGTGAGAGGGTGACCGCGCCAAGGGGCATCGTCGGGACCTTGGTGCCCCATTCGACTTTGCCAGTGGCGAGGCTGAGCGCCTCCACCTCCCCGGTGGGGGGGACGCCGGCGGACTTGTTGCCGTCGACTGTGTTCGCACTGGTGGCGATGACCGGGAGGTCGATGGTGGCTACGTACACGCTGCCGCCCGCCACCGCCAGGTTCGACAGCACGCCGCCCAGCGGCCCGGGCTCGAAGGTATAGGGGAACTTGATCTTCAGTTGGTGCGATAGTGCCAGCAGGGTGTCGTTGTCGTGGCCGTCGTGCTTGCCGACCGGGGTCTTCCACACCAGCGCCCCAGAACGGGCGTTAAGCGCGTAAACGTAGCCCATCTTGCCGGCGGTGATGATCACTGGGGCCCCTTGCACCGACGCCGAGACCGGGGACGCTTGCAGGTCGTGGTCCATGAAGTCGTCGGGCACGGCTTGGTAGTACCAGCGCAGCTTCCCGGTCGCCGCGTCCAGGTTCACCGCGCTGTCGGTGTAGAGCTGGCGTGACGGGTACTTGATCGCCGTGGCGATGCTCTGGTACGGGTTGCCAATGCCAAAGGTCACCGAGCCGTCACTGCCCACCAGCGGCGTCTGCCAGGCCCCGCCGGAGCCGACGCCGAGAGCCTCTACGCCCCTGGCCGGGCCGATGACCGTGTTGAACTCCCACAACAGGTGGCCGTTGGCAGCGTCAAGGGCCATCAGCACCCCGCCACCGGGGCCTGACCCGTACCCGCTGGCCAGGTAGACCCGCCCGTCGGCCACCTGTGGCTGGATTTCGAACGCACCTTGGCCTTTGTTGAGCAAGTGGCTGTCCACCCAGGTCGTCTTGCCGGTCGCCGCGCTGAGGGCAAAGACCGAGCTCGACGTGTCGCCGTACACCGTCCCATCGGCGACCGCCACGCCGTCAGGCCCGGGGCCACTTGCCTCTGGGATGTTCACGTCGTACGCCCACTTCAGCTTGCCCGTGGCGAGCGCCAGCGCGTACACATTGGCGTCCTGGTCTTGTAGGTACACGACGCCCCCAGTCACGACTGGGGCGGCGGTCAACGAGCCGGCGTACGACACGGCAGCTGCCGCCTCGCCCGCCAGCTCGAACGCCCAGGTTTCCCGCAGCTGCGACACGTTCGCCGATGAGATTACCGAGCCCGGCGCCTCCCTGGTGTTGGCCAGTTCGCCATTCGGGTACGGCCACTGCCCCGAAGGCGACGCAGTGCCTGGGAACCTCGTCGTGAGCGAGGCGGCGCTGCTCCCTCCCCCGCCCGCTGCGGCCGGCATAGTCACCGAGGCGAGAAGAGCGGCCGGGAGCAGCAAGTACGCTCCAAAAGGCGCTCGTCGATGATCGAAGTGGTACATGGGGTACCTCCCGGAGTTGTGGTACCAGCCGTCCAATATTGCCTATCAAAGTGATATCACTTTACGCGGGAGCGGTCAAGGCACCGGCACCAGGGGCCGCAGGGCAGGACCGGTGGGGCAGACCGACCATCCGCGCTTTCGGTCCCTGCTCCATGTCAACATCGCTCCATGGGCATACGGAACAGGGAGCGTCGCCGCACCAACAAGCAGCGCCGCGAAGCACGCGAACACACAAGGACCGCCAAGTTCGCGGCAGGGTACACGTGGGGCGGAGCCACTGGGCAACAGACGGATCCTTCGTACCTGGTCGACATCATGCTGCTGGACGCCGCCCACGCCAGCTGCGAGGGACGCGATCCTGCCTCCGTGCTCGCCGAGTTGACAGACCGCGACGCAGGCGCGGCCTGGTGCGCGTTGGTTACCGCCCGCGTCGCCACAGCCCTGGTCGAACCGCTGACAGAAGCTCTCCGCTCTGGATGGGAACCGCGAGACATTTCTGCCATCCTGCGCCGCAAGGTGTGCGCCTCGGCGTCCGATCTCGTGGCCGCGGTCCTGCCAGACGCGCTTCGAAGCCAACGTCCTGACACCGTCAGGGGGGCCCGCTGGGAGGCACAGGTGAGCGAGCTCGCCTCCGACGCCCGCCGTTTGGCCACTGCGTCACCTACTTGGGAAGCCGATATCTGTACCGCAGTTACCGCCCTCGGGTTTGTCTCCCACCTCGGCGCGCTACCGGACCTGACGTCGCCGACCCAACGTCCAGAGCCGCGGCCCGACCTGGACCCGAGCCTGCTGGACAAGGTCCGGGCTTTGCTGGCCAAGGCCGAGGCCACGGCATTCGAAGAGGAAAGCGACGCTTTTCTGTCTAAAGCCCAAGAACTGATGACCCGGCACAATTTGGACCGTGCCGTCCTCTTCCAAGCGGACCAGGGCGGGGTGGCCGGCATCGAGGCCCGCCGTTGCTGGCTGGACGATCCCTATCTCAAACAGAAAGGCTTCCTGCTCGCCGTCGTCGCCAGAGCCAACCGGTGCCGCTCGGTGTCACTGTACAAGTACGGGTTCGTCACGCTCTTCGGGCACCCCGACGACCTCAGCACTGCCGAGATGCTGTTCACCGCTCTCTTGGTACATGCCACCAAGCAGATGGCGCTGTCAGCACGCGCCCGTCAGACCGTGGCCCCCGTTGCCTGGCCGGCCACCCGGGCCGCATCACAGGACGGTACCGCCCCCGAGCGGCAGGCGCCCGAGATGTGGCCGCTGAGCGCAGCGCAACGCAACGCCAGCCGGCCCTCCTACCGCAGGTCGTTCCTCCTCGCGTACGCAAGCCGTATTGGTGCGCGGTTGCGCGAGGCAGCGGCGTCGGCGACCGACGCCGCGGTGGAGTCGATCGGAAATTCCCTGCTGCCGGTGCTGGCTGAGCGGGAACGAGGAGTTGACGAGGCGCTCCGCAAGATGTTCCCCAACACCACAGAAGCCGAGTTCTCCATTACCGACAGAGCCGGCTGGGCCGCTGGTCAGGCCGCGGCCGACCTAGCAGACCTCTCTTGGCAACCCAAGCTGACCCGCGCCACAGCCTGACCCCCTGTTGAGTGCTTATTTCTGGCGGGGCCCAAGCGCCTGTCACGTCTTTGTGACGGCGCCCTGTTTCCATGTTTTGGCCGAGGAGGGCACCGCACCGGCCTTGACCTGCACTTATCTGGCGGGGAGGGTGTGACAACGTTCGAACCCTGAACTGTGGGAACGACTGTTCGAGGTCTTGGCCAAGTACGCCCCCAACCCGCCTGGTCGCAATAACTAGGGCCCGTAGCCGAGCGCCGAGGGCGGCATGATAAGCGGGCCCGCTGAAGACAAGCCGGGGTGGACGGCTACGCAGGGCCCACCAGCCCACAACTTCTGTCGCCTCTCTGCGCCAAGCCCATCTACAATTGGAACAATTTCCTTTACCAGTTTGTGATTGTAGATGCGACTCAATATATGACCGTTCAGCTCGGTCTAACGTTGTTCCAATCACAGCAGACGACGAGTGAGTTCAATCTGTTGATGGCTAAGTCCACACTTGCGGTCATCCCAGTGATCATTGTGTCCCTGATCTTTCACAAACAAATGGTCCGGGGAATTCGCTACACTGATGTGCATGCATGGGGACGCTTGCGGCCCGGGGACCGGAGCACCGCAACTCGACTGGAGCTCGTCGATTGGGCCCGAGCAACTGGGGATCTTCGGCGACTGGGTGGCAGAAGCCAGACGACAGCATCGGTTGTACCCCGTTGCTTCGCCGGGTCCAGCAACTCGGCGACGAGTGGCCGAGCTGCTGGGGTTTATCGACGAGACAGGCTTGCCTTCCGAGGTGAAGGTCGAGACAACATGGGAGGCAGACGGCCTGCTCGGCGAAGAGATCTCGTGGTCCGTTGGCTACGGCCCCCGTACCCGAGCCTTCGTCCTTCGCCCGGCGGACCATTCTGGCCCGTTGCCTGGCGTGCTTGCTCTTCACGACCACAGCGGGTTTAAGTATCTCGGGAAGGAAAAGATCGCTGACGGACCGGAAGGGCCGTTGGCGTCAGTCTTAGCGCTCCGAAACGAGTGCTACGGCGGTCGAGCCTTCGTAAACGCATTGGCCCGAGAAGGCTTCGTGGTACTTGCTCACGACACCTTCGCTTGGGGAAGCCGTCGATTTCCCAGGGAGACTATGGAGCGTCAACTGTTGCTCGATCGCGATGCCGATGACGTCGCTGGGTACAACGTGACTGCAGCACTCTTCGAGCACGTTCTGGAAAAGAACTGCGCCCTAATGGGGACGACATTTGCCGGCGTGCTGGCTCACGAGGATCGCATCGCCCTGTCCTATCTCAGCTCCCGACCAGACGTGTCGGGACGGAGAGTCGGCACCATCGGGCTATCGGGAGGTGGGAGCCGGGCGGCCCTGATGGCAGCCACGGCCAAGCATCTGTCGGCAACGGTCGTTGTTGGAATGATGAGCACCTACCCGTCTCTGCTCAACCGCCACGTAGAGACGCACAGTTGGATGTTCTTTCCGCCCGGACTAGCCCGCTTTGCTGACTGGCCCGATGTTGCAGCTTCCCGCGCGCCGACCCCCTTGCTCGTGCAGTACGACCGGGACGATGCATTGTTCCCCCAGGACGGAATGGAAGCCGCCCATGAGCGGATCGCGGGTCACTACCGCCGAGCCGGAGCAGCGGAGGCCTATCTGGGCCAGTTTTACGATGGTCCCCACAAATTCGACTTGGAGATGCAAGAATC
>PMWT01000171.1 GCA_003166025.1 Acidimicrobiaceae bacterium
TGACCGGAGCCACCACTGACCGGGACCGGCACTGACTAGCCCGGCGCCGGCCGGGGTACGCCCCACCCGGGAGGAGTTCATCAAACTGGCCCGGGACTGGAGCATCGTCCCGGTCTGGCGAGAACTGCTGGCCGACCTGACCACGCCCGTAGCCGCGTACGCGCGACTGGTCCAGGACGAGCCGGGGTTCGTACTGGAATCGGTCGAGCACGCGGGGACGTGGGGGAGATGGTCGTTCATCGGCCGCCGGCCGTCGGCCACCCTGACCCTGCGGCGGGGCCAGGTGTCGGTGGAGGGCTCGCTCCACGCCGACGTGCCCACTGACCGCGGCATCTTGGCCGCCATCGAGGCCGTACTTTCCTATTACAAAGCGCCCGAACTGCCCGGTTTACCGCCGCTGCACGGCGGCCTGGTCGGCTACCTCGGCTACGACGTCGTCCGGGAGATCGAACGGCTGCCTGAGCCGCCTCCCGACGAGCTCGGCTATCCCGACGCCATCGTCTCGGTGGTGGGCCAGGTCGCCGCCTATGACGCCTGGCGCCAGCGGGTCACGCTGGTGGAGGCCGTGCCCGTGCCCGCCGAGGCCACCACGGCCGAGCTGGCCGACCTCTATGACTGGGCCATCCAGCGGTTGGAGGAGTTCGCCGCCGAGGGGGCCAAGCCCATAGACGAGCCCGTCATCGTGCCCCCCGACCGCGACGACGAGCTGCCCCCGGCCACTCGGCGTACCTCGCCCGATCTCTACGCCGCCTCGGTGGCGGTGGCCCGTGAGCACATCTTTGCCGGGGACATCTTCCAGGTCGTGCTGTCCCAGCGCTTCGACCTCGAACTGCAGGCCAAGCCGCTCGACCTGTACCGCTCGCTGCGCCAGGTCAACCCCAGCCCCTACATGTACCTGCTCCAGTACCCCGAGCTGGCTGTGGTGGGCTCGTCGCCCGAGCCCATGGTCCGGGTCAGGGACGGCCTGGTCATCTCCCGGCCCATCGCCGGGACCCGCCGGCGCGGCCGTACCGAAGCCGACGACCGCCGCCTGGCGGCCGAGCTGGCCGAGCACCCCAAGGAGAGGGCTGAGCACGTAATGCTGGTCGACCTGGCCCGCAACGACGTGGGCAGGGTAGTCGAGTTCGGCACCGAGACCGTGGACGAGCTGATGACACTGGAGCGCTACAGCCACGTCATGCACATGACGTCTCAGGTCTCGGGCCGGCTCCGGCCCGGCCTCGGGCCCGTCGACGTGCTGCGGGCCACCCTGCCCGCGGGCACGGTGTCGGGAGCGCCCAAGGTGAGGGCGATGGAGATAATCGACGCCCTCGAGCCCGCCCGGCGCGGGCTTTATGCCGGCGTGGTCGGCTATATCGACTTTTCCGGCAACGTCGACACGGCCATAGCCATCCGGACCATGCTGGTGGGGCCGGACGGTAAGGCCAGCGTGCAGGCCGGAGCGGGCATCGTGGCCGACAGCATCGCCGAGGAAGAAGATCTGGAGTGCCGCAACAAGGCGGCCGCCCTGCTGGCCGCCGTCCCTGGGGCGCGCCGGATAGCGGCGGCCCGCCAGGGTGGCACTGCGTGAGCGACCGGGACGGTTACGAAGCCCTGACGCGCGGCCTGGCCGCGTTCGAGTTCCCCCGCGACGTTGTGCGGGTGAGCGGGCCCGACGCCGAACGCTACCTACAGGGCCAGTTGAGCCAGGACGTCGCTGCGCTGGCGCCGGGGGCGTGGGCCTGGGCGCTCGTCTTGTCACCGCAGGGGAAGCTGGACGCTTTCGTGCGCGTGTACCGGACCGCGGCCGACGACTTCGTCCTGGACGCTGATGCCGGTACCGGCCCGCCCCTGGTGGCGCGCCTGCTCCGTTTCCGGCTGCGCACCAAGGCCGAGGTGGAACAACTGGAATGGCGGGCCGTGGCCGTCCGGGGGCCCGACGCCGTCTCCGTCCGGCCACCTGTGGCGCCCGCCGGAGACGGAGTGGCCGTCCCGTTCCAGTGGGGTGGGCTGGCCGGCTACGACCTTCTCGGGGCGCACCCAGTGGCCCCAGATGGTGCCGTGGCCGTTAGCCAGGACGATTACGAGGCCGTCCGCATCGAAGCGGGGTTCCCCAGGCACGGCGCCGAGCTCGACGAGCGGACGATCCCGGCCGAAGCCGGGCTGGTGGAGGCGTCGGTGAGTTTCACCAAGGGGTGCTATACCGGCCAGGAACTCGTAGCGCGTATAGATTCCCGCGGTAGCAACGTCCCCCGCCACCTTCGCGGCCTCCTGCTAAGCGGCCCGGCGGCGCCGGGCGACGCGCTTTACCGGTCGGAGCCTGGTACCGGGGAGCCTGGTGCTGGGGAGCCTGGTGCTGGGACGGCCAAGGAAGCCGGCCGCCTCACGAGCGTGGCCCTTTCGCCCGAGCGTGGTTGGGTGGCGCTCGGGTACCTGGGGCGGGCGGTGAAGGCGGGCGAGACCCTGGTGGTGGGTGGAGTTCCCGGCCTGGGCACCGTCCGCGCCGAGGTCAGGGTGCTGCCTTTGTCAAGCGACGGCCGGTCTTTGGCAAGCGACGGGCGGTGAACCAGGACCAGGGCCGCCGACACCATGAGGCCGGCCCGCCCCTGACCCTGTCGGGGCAGGCAAAAACCTTCGACGCCCTGGCGATGTACGCCTTCGTCGTCCTTGGCCTACCGGACGGAATGATCGGGACGGCGTGGCCGGCCGTGAGGGGCGGTTTTCACGCGCCGCTCGAGGACCTCGGCATCGTGCTGCTCGTGTCCACGTTCGGGGCCATCGCCAGCTCGTCCGTCGCCGGTGTCTTGCTCGGCCGGCTCGGCATCAGGCGGATGATCATGCTGGCCGGGAGCATCGCCGCCCTGGGCGCGGTGGGGATCATCGTGTCGCCGGTCTTATGGGCCTTCGTGCTGTCCGGCACCGGCATCGGTGTGGCCGCCGGCTTCCTGGACAGCTCTGTCAATACCGCCGTCGCCCTGGCCAACCGCAACCGGCTGCTCAATATGCTGCACGGTTGCTACGGCATCGGTACGACGATCGGGCCGCTGGTCATAACCGCCGCTCTCCTGGCCGGCTCCTGGCGGCCGGGTTACGGAGTGCTCCTCGCCGTCGAACTGGTGATGGTAGGGGGATGGTGGCTGGCCGGCCGCCGGCTCGAGGCCCGGGCGGTCGAGGGGACGCCGATGGGAGAGACGCCCACCACCGCTGTGCCGGCCGAGCAGGTGCCGGCCGAGAACGTGCCGATCGGCTCGGCGGCCCCGGAACGGGCCCTGTCCCGCTCCCGGTTGGTGGTGACCGTGGCCCTGGGATTGGTGGTTTTCATGGTGTACACCGGCTTCGAGGTCTCGGCCGGCCAATGGGAGCCCAGCTTCGACCGAGGGCCGCTGCACATGGGCACGGGGCCCACCGGCCTGGCCACGTTCGGTTACTGGGGCGCCCTCACGCTCGCTCGGTTCGCCCTGGCCGCCCCCCGGCGCCCGCTGTCACAGGCGGGGATCGTCCGCTGGGGCTGCATCGTGGCGCTGGGCGGCGCCGCCCTCGTGTGGTGGCGGCCCTCCAGCGTTGCCGCCCTCGTGGGCCTGGTGGTCATCGGAGGCGCTCTGGCCGGCATCTTCCCCGCCCTGGTCGCCCTCACCCCGTCCCGCGTGGGAGAGGAAATGGCCCGCCACGTGATCGGCTGGCAGATCGGTGCGGCCGGTATCGGCGGCTCGGCCATATCCGCGGCGTTCGGCGCTATTTTCCAGCACTACGGTCTCAGGGAGTTCGGGCCCGCGCTGGTAGTCATGGCCCTCGTGGTGCTCGTGGGCGCGGTGGTGCTGGAGCACGCCGCCCCGGCTCAGCTGGCCCCGTGAGCGGCGCCGGGCCTCGGCCGGGGCGCCTGGTCGTGGTCACGGGCACGGGCACGGGGGTGGGCAAGACGTGGGCCGCCTGCGAAGTTGCCCGGCACCTCGGCGGTACCGGCCTGAAAGTGTGCGCTCGCAAACCGGCCCAGTCCTTCGGCCCCGATGAGGGCCCCACTGATGCCGCCCGCCTGGCCGGGGCGACGACGGAAAGCGCAGCCGAAGTGTGCCCACCGTGGCGCTGGTACCCCCGGCCCATGGCGCCGCCCATGGCGGCCGAGTCCCTTGGCCTCCCGCCCATAAGTCTCGACGACATACTGCGCGAGCTGTGTTGGCCGCCCGGCGTCGACTTGGGCCTGGTCGAGTGCGCCGGGGGAGTGGCCTCGCCCCAGGCCGCCGACGCCGACGTCGTCGACCTGGTGGAGCGGCTGGCGCCCGATCTGGCCCTGCTCGTGGCCGGTGCCGGGCTCGGGGCCCTTAACGACGTGCGCCTGGCCGCCCGGGCGTTGGCCGGGCACCCTCTGGTGGTCTATTTGAACCACTTCGACGCCGGCGACGAACTGCACGTGCGCAACCGGCGCTGGCTGGCCGACCGTGACGGCTTGTTCGTCACCGTCCGCACTGACGTCCTGGCCGAGGCACTGCTGGCTACCCCGCGCTGAGGGCCCAGCGCAACCTCGTCGCACCGCCGGCGGGGACGTGGATGAGGCCCATGCCGTTGTTGAAAGCGTTGGGCGGGCAGGAGTTGGGCTCGATGGCGAGGCCTTGGCGCCGGCGGGCCGGAAGGGTGTCACCGGTGAAAAGCTGTACGTAGTCCAGGGGCTCGTAGTAATGCAGCGAAATGCGGGCGCTCCCATCGGGAGAGCGGAAACTCAGTGCGGCCCGGCCCTGCGAGTCCCGGGCGAGGCCGGTCAGGGTGACGTCCAGCACCGCCGCACCGATGGCTCTGCCTTCCCGAAAATCAAACTCCGTGCCGTCCACGGGCACGGCCGGGCCCGCCGGCACCAGGTTGTCGCCCGACTGGAAATACCGGCTGGCCGGTACCTGCAATATGCCATCGTCGATGAGGGGGGAGCCCAGGGTGAAATAGGGGTGGGAACCGTAGCCGAAGGGAGCTGAGGTGGCGCCGATGTTCTTGGCCACGGTGGACACCTCGAGGCCGTCTTTCAACCAGCGGTACGAAAGTTCGTACTCGAAGGGGAAGGGGTAGCCCGGCTGGGCCAGCACCCGGCAGCCCAGGGTGATGTTGTCCTGCCCGTGCTCGGTCACGTGCCAGGTGGCCCAGCGCGTCCAGCCGTGGATGGCGGCGTCCTTCACGTGGTCGGTTATGGGTAGTTGGTAGCGCTCACCCTCGTACTCGTAAAGACCTTTGGGCACCCGGCCGGGCCAGGGCATGAGGTGCTGGCCGTAGCACCCGTGACTGGCGTAACCGTCCTCCTCGACGGTGTCGAGCAGCTCCTTGCCCTCCCACTGGGCCCGGAACAAAGTTGCGCCTTGCTCGGTGACCACGGCCCGGCGGTTGCCGTCGGCGATCTCGAAAAGCTCTCCGGCGCGCATCAGGCGCCGTAACTCGGGTTCGCATTCATGCTCGTCACGCTAGCGGCGCGGCGCAGGGCGCTCCAGAGGCGTGCGGCCGTTGGCAGCCCACGTTGTAAGGTCGCTCCCTATGACGGTTCACAGCGACCTGGCTGCTCATGATGGCACGCCTAATGATGGCACGCCCTCCTGGCTGGCCCGGCTGACCGAAGGCTCGCTAGCGCGGCGCCGCCCCTCGCGCCACGAGGCCCTGGCCGTGCTGGGCTCAGGCGATGACGTCCTCTTGGAGGTGGTGGCCGCCGCGGCGCGTGTCCGGCGGGCCTTTTTCGGCAACCGGGTCAAGCTCAATTACCTCGTCAACATGAAGAGCGGTCTGTGCGCGGAGGACTGCTCATACTGTTCCCAGCGCCGGGGCTCGCAGGCCGGCGTGCTCACGTACAACTGGATCAGCCCTCAACAGGCGGCGGACGAAGCGGCGCGGGCGGCGGCCGCGGGAGCCAAGAGGGTCTGCCTGGTGGCCAGCGGTCGGGGCCCGAGCGACCGTGACGTAGAACGCGTGGCCCGCACCATCAGCGCCATCCGGGAGGGCCACCCCGAGCTCGAGGTTTGTGTATGCCTGGGCATCCTGGGCGCTGAGCATGCGTCTCGTTTGAAAGAGGCGGGCGCGGACGCCTACAACCACAACCTGAACACGGCCGCCTCGAATTACGGGAGCATATGCAGCACGCATTCTTTCGAGGACAGGGTGGGCACGGTCCGCCACGCCGCCGGGGCCGGGCTTTCGCCGTGCTCGGGGGTGATCGTGGGCATGGGGGAGTCCGACGACGAACTGGTGGACGTCGCTTTTGGCCTGCACGAACTGGGGCCCGACTCTGTCCCCGTCAATTTCTTGATGCCCTTCGAAGGCACCCCCCTGGCCGGGCACCTGGAACTGAGCCCGGCGAAATGCTTGCGGGCCCTGGCCATGTTCCGTTTCGTTTTCCCCGACGTCGAAGTGCGGATCGCCGGGGGCCGGGAAATGCACTTGCGCAGTTTGCAGCCTTTGGGCCTGCACATCGCGAATTCCATTTTTCTCGGCGATTACCTCACCTCCGAAGGTGCGCCCGGGGCCGCGGACCTGGCCATGATCGCCGACGCCGGCTTCGTGGTGGAAGGGGCCGACGAGGTCACGTTGCCCGCCCACCGCCGGGGCAACGGCGTCCCGGTAGCTCCGGCATTGCGCCGGCGCGGGCCGGGGACGGAGGTGCCCGCCAACGCCTGAGCGCCAGGCCGGGAGGGCCAGGCCGGGAGGGCCAGGCCTCAAACCGGCGTCGCCGATTTGCCGTTGCCGTCCGCAGCCTCGGGAGCGACGGGCTTGAGGGTGGCCACGACCCGGGTCCCACCTTGCGGGCCGGTGGGCGACTGCACCGCGACCTGGCCGCCCATGGCCACCACGAGCTCGTCGACGATGGCCAGGCCGAGGCCGGACCCGAGCTTACGGCCCTCGCTCGAACGGGACTGGTAGAGGCGCTCGAAAACCCTGGGGAGGTCCTGTTCCGGGATCCCGGGCCCGTCGTCCTCCACCGCCACCCATGGCCGGCCGGCCGATTCGCCGGTCGAGACGACCACCTCGGAAGCGGCGAACTTCAGGGCGTTCTCGATGAGGTTGGCCACCACCTGGCCCAGGCGGTCCCGGTCGGCATCGCAGGTGACCGAGGAGGGCGGGGCGGTGCTTATCTGTACGGCCAGCCCCAAGGCGGAGGCCGCCGGTGCGAAGGCCTGGGCGGTGTCGGAGACAACCTCGGAGAGATCGAGCGCCCGGCACTGCAAACTGAACGCCCCCGCCTCCAGTTTGGCCAGCTCCAGCAGGTCTGTCACCAGGCGCTCCAGCCTCCCCGCTTCGGAGACGATGATGCCGGAGGCGTAGTGGACGTCGGTCGTCGCCCCGTCGTATAGCGCCTCGGCAAAACCCCGGATCGACGTGAGCGGGGTGCGCAGGTCGTGGGACACCGACATGAGGAACTGGCGTTGAGTGCCCTGTGCTCGGGCCAAGCTGGCGGCCATCTGGTTGACCGAGGCGGCCAGGGAAACGAGCTCATGGCCCACGCGGGCGGGGACGGGGACCCGGGCCTCGAGGTCGCCGGTGGCGATCCGGCGGGTGACCACCTCGGTCTGTTGCAACGGCCGGGCCAGGCGGTGGCCGAGGCGGTCGGCCACGATCAAGGCCACGGCGAGTGTGGCCGCGGCAGCGATGGCGAACCAGACGCCGGCATCGCCGACCCCGCTCGGTGCGTCCCGGGTGAGCACCACCACCAGGTTGGCCACATTGGCCACCTCTACCTGCGTGGAGAACAGGTAGGCGGCGTAGGCCAGGCGCCCCCGGTGCCCGGTGACGGGGAGGCCGATGAGGAGGTCGCCTATGTCCAGTTGGTCGACCGTCAGGCCGCTAGGCAGGGGATCGCCCGGGCTCAACAGGTTGTACAGGCATAAGCCCTGGACATCGGCACCAACACCGAGGTCGAACTCACGGCAACCCCGGTCACCACCGCTCGAGGACGCGGCCAGGATGGCCTCGCCCTGGAGGCCCAACGGGGCCTGGAGGACGCTCAGGGACTGGCGTAACACGGTGATCGACTCGTGGTGCCTTCCGGTGGCGACCGCCTTCTGGACGCCCTGAGCCAACTTCGTGGCGTCTGAAGCCAGTTCGGTCTGGGTCTCGTGCACGCTGTTGAGAGAGGTGAGGCCGAGGGTGGCCAGGCCTGCGAAGAGCAGGGCCCCGACGACCATGGCGAACATGGTGAGGCTTATACGCCGGCGCATTGTTTACCCGCGTTACCCGAGCCGATAGCCCATGCCCCACACGGTGCTAAGGGGAAGCGCGTCCCCGAGTTTCTTGCGCAACTGGCGAACGTGGGCATCAACCGTGCGGTCGTCGCCGTACCAGCCCGCGCCCCACACGCCGTCGAGGAGCTGCTGGCGCGAGAGCGCCCGGCCCGGGCGTTCGGCCAGGAACTGCAGGAGCTGGAACTCCTTGGAGGCCAGGGGGACCGGTTCGCCGTCGACCCTGGCCTCGCGCCGGACGACATCGACTTCGACCCGGCCGGCCATGAGCACCTCGTTGGGCTCGGTGGTGCCGTCCGAGCGGCGCAGTATGGCCTTGACCCGGGCCACCAGCTCTCGGGGCGAGAACGGTTTGGTCACGTAGTCGTCTGCGCCCAGTTCGAGCCCCAGGATGCGGTCCACCTCGCCGTCCCGGGCCGTCAGCATCAGCACGGGCAGGGACTGCTTGGCCCGCACCCGGCGGCACACCTCCAGTCCGTCGATGCCCCCGGGTAACCCCACGTCCAGGATCACCATGCGGGGCCGCTCCCGCTCTATGGCGGCCAGCCCCAACTCGCCCGTGCCGGCCTGGATTACCCGAAAGCCCTCGCGACGGAGGTACAGGTCGACCAGGTCGGCGATATTGGTGTCGTCCTCGACCACGACGATGGTGCCCATGTCGGTGGCCACTCAGCCAGCATGCCAGGTTGGGCGGGCCCAAGCGCGAACTTCCGGCCTCGCCGTGGCGAACCTGGGCCTCGCAGTGGCGCCGCCGTCGGTAGCGTTGCCCCTTCGGCCGCTGCGCCGGGCGGCGGGCGAGCCGGCGCTACGCTTGGGAGCGGATGCCGACTTATCTGGACAAGATCCTCGCTGCCCACCGCGAGGCTGCCCGGGCGGACCGCCGGGACGTGGGCCGGCTCCTGGCTGACGCCAGCCGGTGCGCGGCGCCGAGAGGTTTCACCGTCGCCCTGAAGGCAAGTCCGGGTGTAGCGGTGATCGCCGAGATCAAGCGCCGCAGCCCGTCGAAGGGCCCTCTGGGCCCCGACCTCGAGCCGGCCCTGGTGGCCAAGGCTTATGCGGCCGGTGGGGCCGCCTGCTTGTCGGTCCTGACCGACGCCGAGTTTTTCGGTGGCTCGGCCGACGACCTGGCCGAAGCCCGTTCTGCAGTGGATCTGCCGGTCCTGCGCAAGGACTTCACGGTGGGCCTTGCCGATGTTTGCGACGCCCGGCTTATGGGCGCTGACGCCGTGCTCCTCATCGTTGCCGCCCTCGCCCCGGGCGAGCTCGGCGACTTGCTCGGGGCCGCCCGGGGCCTAGGCCTGGACGCTCTCGTGGAGGTCCACGACGAGGCCGAGGCCGAGGTGGCCCTGGACGCCGGGGCCGAAGTGGTCGGGGTCAACCAGCGGGACCTGGTCACCTTCGAAGTCGACACCCAGCGTGCCGTAAGGGTGGCCGGGAGCCTGCCGGGCCACATCGTCCGGGTGGCCGAGTCCGGGGTCCGCCACCGTGACGATGTGACGCGTCTGGCCGACGCCGGCTTCGATGCCGTGCTCGTAGGTGAAGCTCTTGTCACCGCGCCTGACCCCGGGGCCGCCCTGGCCGCGCTGATGGGGGTCGAGGCCTCCTAGTGCTCCTCAAGATCTGCGGCACCACTTCCGAGGACGACGCGCTGCTGGCCATCGCCATGGGCGCCAATGCCCTGGGATTTGTTTTCGCCCCCTCTCCCCGTCAGGTCACCGCGCAGCGGGTGGCCGACATTGTCAAACGGCTGCCCCGTGAAGATCTACTGACCGTGGGGGTTTTCCGCGACGACGCTCCCCGGCGTGTCGTCGAGACGGTGTACGCCGCCGGTCTCCAGGCCGCCCAATTGCACGGGCGGGAGACGCCCGAGGAGACGCTCTGGGTCCGCCAGAGGATCCCGATGGTCATAAAGGCATTTCCTGGTGGAGACCCGAGAGTGGCGCATGCCGACGATTACGGGGCCGACGCTGTCCTGCTCGACTCGCCCAGCCCGGGCTCGGGCAGTGTGTTCGACTGGGCGATGGCCGGAGATCTGCCCGAAGGCCAGCGTCTCATCATCGCCGGAGGTTTGCACCCCGGCAACGTGGCTGCGGCCATCCTGCGGGCCAAGCCCTGGGGCGTTGACGTCACCTCCGGTGTCGAAGCCACCCCCGGCGTCAAAGATCCCATGAAAGTAAAGGCGTTCATCGAGGGGGCCAAACGCGCTGAGGCCCAGCTGGCCGCGTCGGCCGCCGCCGGGCCGGAGAGCACGGGCATAGGGCCGTACGACTGGGCCGAGGACGAATGACGTCCGGCGCCGGGGCCATGGGCGAACCGGACGCCGGCGGCCGTTTCGGGGACTTCGGCGGCCGTTTCGTGCCCGAGGCTCTCGTGCCCGCCTGCCAGCAACTGGAAGAGGCTTTCCGCTCCGCCTGGTCGGACGCCGCCTTCAAGGACCGCTACCACGCAATATTGCGGGATTACGCCGGCCGCCCGAGCCCGGTCAGTGAATGTCAAAACCTGTCGGATGTCCTCGGCGTGCGGCTGCTCCTAAAGCGCGAGGATCTGAACCACACCGGGAGCCACAAGATAAACAACGTCATCGGCCAGGGGCTGCTGACCCTGCGAATGGGCAAGCAACGCCTCGTGGCCGAGACTGGTGCGGGCCAGCACGGGGTGGCGACGGCGACCGCGGCGGCCCTCTTCGGCCTCCAGTGCGCCGTTTATATGGGCGAGGTCGACATGGAGCGCCAGGAGCTCAACGTGTTCCGCATGCGCCTGCTCGGGGCTGAAGTCCGTCCCGTACGCTCTGGTAGCCGCACTCTGAAAGACGCCGTCAACGAGGCCCTGCGGGACTGGGTGGCCAGCGTCGAGTCGACCCACTATTGCCTGGGCTCGGTGATGGGGCCCCACCCGTTCCCCTGGATGGTGCGTGAGTTCCAACGGGTGATCGGTGAGGAGGCCAGGGAGCAGTGCCGTCTGCTGTTAGGACGCGACCCGGACTTCGTCGTCGCCTGCGTTGGGGGCGGGAGCAACGCGGCGGGTACTTTCGCCGGCTTTGTGGGCACTGCGGCCCAACTGGTCGGGGTCGAAGCGGCCGGCGGAGCGGCCATGGGGCCAAAAGGTGTCCCGGGTGTCCTGCACGGCATGAAGTCGTACCTCCTCCAGGACGAGTTCGGCCAGATCGTCGAGGCTCATTCGATCTCGGCCGGGCTCGACTACCCCGGGATCGGCCCCGAGCACGCCCACCTGGCCCGTAGTGGCCGGGCACGCTACGGTTCGGCCGGCGACGACGAGGTCTTGGACGCTCTGCAATTACTGGCCCGGACCGAAGGCATCATCCCGGCCCTGGAGCCGGCCCACGCGCTGGCGTGGTTGGTCAACGCGGCCAAAACGGGCGAGGTCCCGGCCGGGTCCACGGTCCTGCTTACGATGTCGGGTCGCGGGGACAAAGACGCCGAACACGTGATGTCAGCTCTGTCCGAGCGGCGCCAACCTTGAAGGGCGTGCCGCTCGAGGCCACCCTGCGGGCCAGGCGCGATGAGGGGCGCAAGTCGCTCGTGCCCTACGTCACCGGCGGGCTGCGGGAGGACTGGCCCCAGTTGCTGCTGGCCATGGCGGACCGGGGTGCCGACGCCATCGAAGTGGGGCTGCCCTTTTCCGATCCCATGATGGACGGGCCGACGATCCAGGAGGCCTCCCGCCTGGCGCTCGAGCGGGGTACCAACACAGGCACCGTGCTGGCCGAACTGCGCGGTCTCGACGTACCCGTGCCCCTGGTGGTCATGACGTACTGCAACCTGGTGTTCCGCGCCGGCACGAAGCGGTTCGCGGCCGAGCTGGCGGCCGCCGGGGTCACGGGGGCCATCGTGCCCGACCTGCCCCTCGAGGAATCAGAAGAGTGGGAGGCGGACGCGGCCGCGGAAGGCGTTGAGACGGTCTTATTGGCGGCGCCCGTCACCCCCGCGGCGCGCCTCGACCTGATCTGCCGGCGCAGTCACGGCTTCGTGTACGGCGTCAACCTGATGGGGGTGACGGGAGCGCGCGCCAACCTGGCCTTGAGCTCGGCGGTCCTGGCCCAGCGGCTCAAGGCCGTGACCACCAAGCCGGTCCTGATGGGCTTTGGGATATCTGGCCCGGACCAGGCCGTGGAGGCCACCCGGTTCTCGGACGGGGTCGTCGTGGCGTCGGCCCTCATGCGGGCGGCCATCGACGGGGCCACGCCCGAGCAAGTCGGCGAACTCGTCGGCGCCATCAGGGCAGCCATCGACGAGGGGCGCGCTTAGGAGGGCTCCCCTTCAACTTCCCCGGCAGAGCTCAGCGCGGGGGAAGCCGATGGGGAAGCGGGTGGGGAAGTCGCCTGACATCGTCGGGTCATGAACGTGCACCAGCCGGCCATTTCCCGCCACCGGGGCCGGGCCGGCGCCGCTTTTTTTGCCAGCCTGGACCACGAGTGGCGTGCTCTGGCCCGGTCGATGGCCTTCGCCGAGCAGGTGCGGGAGTGGTCCTTGCGGGAACCCGTCCTGGCCACATGGACTGTCGACGGAGCTGGGGCCCTGTGCCCGGTGGCCCTGTCACCGGTGNNCCGGTGACCTGGGACGGCTACGAACCCGTGGGCAGGGGCGCCGAGGTCCTCTCGGCTCTTCTCCGCCTGGCCACGTCCCCGCCGGCAGCGCGTGCGCTGCTCCAGGCCCTGCTGCCCCGGCTCAGGTCCGAGAGGGTCCAGGTGCCGGCGTACGGGCATGGCGTCGGTGAGAGAGGGCAGGCCGCCGCCGACACTGTGGCCGACCTGGTCGCCGAATGCTTCGCCGCCATAGTTCGTCACGCCGGAGAAGACCGCGACGACGTGGCCCGGTTGCTGGTGCAAGAGGCGGCCCGGAGGCTACGCACGGTGCGCCGGGCTCAGCACCGCTACCAGGAACGCACGGTGCCCATGCCTGCCGCCCACGACGGTTGGGCGACGACGGACCTGACGGCGTCGCGCTCTTCGGCGGAGTGGCTGGCGGTGGCGCTCACCGACGCCGTGCGCTCTCAGTCGCTCACGGCCGCCCAGGCCCGGCTTGTGTACGCCACCCGGGTCAAAGGCGTGCCCGCCAGCGAGGTCGGCCGCCACCACGGGATGAGGCCCAGAGCCGTTTACTACGCCCTGGCCCGGGCCGAGAGCGCCCTCCTGTCGAGGGTGCCATGAGGACGGCGTCAGCACCCCAGGGCCGGGGCTTCCTGTCGATGAGGCCCGCCGGGCGCCCCGCTCCGCCCCTCCCGTCGCGGGCACCGTCTCCCCGGGCCGCCGCCCGCCGCCCGGTCTCGGTGGCCCGGCGTCAGGCCGGCGTGCTGGCCGTGCTGGTGGGCGGCGCGCTGTGCGTCGACCTGGTGGTGGCGGGTGCCCTGTCGGCCGAGGTCTTCGGGAAGGGCTGGGCCTGGCCGTCCCCGTCACATTTCGCCGCCGTCCTTCTGAGCGCATTGGCGCACCCGGCTCACCCCCGCCAGGGCTGGCCGGCCCAGTTGGCGCGGCGCCTGCCTGGTGCCGGCCCCTTTTGGGCCGTGTTCGCCGTCGTGGCCGGAGCCCAGGCATTAGCGGTCCTCGGCGTGGTAAGGCGACTGGTCAACCCGGGGCCCCGCCCGGCACCGGGGCCCCACCCGGCACCGAGATCTTGGGTGGCCACAGGTCGGCGGCGGCCCCTCACCGACCAGAGGAGCCGCTTCGGCTTCGCCAGTGCCGCCCAGCTCCGCCAGGAGGCGTCCATCACCGCGGCGCGCCGGCGGGCGCCCCAGACGCGGCCTTCGCTCGCCGGCCGCGGTCAACGGCCGGCCCCGAACGACGTGGGCTACCCGCTGGGCTACGCGGTCCCCGGCGGCATGGCGCTCTGGCCCAGCTGGGAGGCGTCATTGCGCCTGGTGGCGCCGCCGGGAGAGGGCAAGACTTTCCGGGCCCTGGTCCCCATCCTGCGCCAGCACCCCGGCCCGGCCCTGGCCACGTCCACCAAGGCTGACCTCTATGAGCTCTCGGCCGTTGCTCGGGGGCGCCTTGGGCCCGTCTTCGCCCTCGACCCCGACTCCCTCGTGCCCGGGGCCGACAGGGCCCGTTGGTCCCCGGTGGCGGGCTGTGAGCGCAGTGAGACGGCGGAGCGCCGCGCCGCCGCCCTACTGGCCGCGACCGGTGACGACGGCGACGTGCAAAACGGCGCCTTCTTCCGGGACTCGGCCCGCGACCTGTTGAAGGCCTACCTGCACGCCGCCGCCGTAGCCGACCTGGACATCCGGGCCGTGCTGGACTGGTCACGCCGCCCCGAAGACACCACACCGACCGACATCCTGGTTTCCAGTCCGGGCGCGGCGCCGGGTTGGGGCGACCTCGTCGAGTTGCACACCACGGGGGCGGCCGAGACGACGTCCGGCGTCCTGCGTTACGTAGCCAGGGCGTTGGCCTGCCTCAGCCACGACGCCGTGGTGGCCGACTGCTGCCCCGGCCCGGGCCGGGAGCTCGATATCGAACAGCTGCTTGGGGCCAACGGGACCCTGTACCTGATGGGCAAGGGCTCCCGCCTGGGCGCCATCGCCCCGCTCATCACGGCCCTGGCCGACGAGGTCTTCGACTGCGCCGAGAGGATGGCGGCCCGGTCGCCGGCCCGGCGCCTGGACCCGCCCCTGCTGGGCCTGCTCGACGAGGCCCCGAGCATCGCCCCCGTCCCGGGGTTGCCCGAACTGCTGGCCGACGGGAGAGGACGGGGCATCGTCCTGGTCTACGCCATGCAGTCCTTCTCCCAAGCCGTGACCAGGTGGGGGGCGCAGAAGGCGGAGACCATGGGCAACGCCACGTCCATCACGGCCGTCCTCGGGGGCCTGACGTCGCCCAACGACCTGTCGGACCTGGAACGGATCTGCGGGCAACGCCGCGTCCGGCGCGAGTCCACCCACCGGGGGGCGAGCGGGAAAGGCGGCCGAGATTTCTCCCGCACCACCAGCTGGGAAAGCGAAACCGTCTTGCGCGCCGACGAGATCCGCACCTTGCCGGCCGGCCGCGCCCTGGTCCTGTGGAGCCGCCTCCCTCCGGTCCTGGTGCGAATGCCACTTCTCTCCGAGCGCGCCGACTGGCCTGAGGTCAAAGCCGAGGAGCTCGCCGCCCGCCTCGCAAACGACCAGGCCCGCGCCCTTACCGTCCCCCTACCGTCCCCCTCCTAGAAAGCAGCCGCAAATGAGCACTTGCCCTCCTCCCTACCGACCGTTCCTGGGCGCCCCACCGCCCCACTTCGTAGACCGGGCCGACGCCGAGCAGATAGGCGTCCCGGGCAGTGTGGCCACCAGCCTGGCCGCCTGCTTGGCCGGCCCGGGCGACCCCCGGTTCCACCAACTGGTGGTTGGCGCCCCCGAGCTGGGCAAGACCGCTCAGGCCCGCGCCGTCGGCCGCCTGGTGGCCGGCCGGTTGGGCTGGGTGGTGAGCTTCCACCGCTGTGGCCGCAAAGAGCGGGCCATGGGCGACGTGGCCGACCAGGCCCTGGCCGGCATACAGCGGCTGTGCTCGCCCGAGGCGCCCCGAGCGGCCGCTCCCGCCACCGACGGCGGGGCTTTGCCCTGGCCCCATATTCGACCAGGCCACCCGGCAGGACGGGGCCTGGCCCCCGTGCCACAGTTGCGAAGGTTGTTGCCGTCCGGGCGGGAGCCGTCATGGGCGGAGCTCAGGGAGTTCTTCGCCCTGGCGGGCTCGTTCGCTCAACGCATCTCCCGGGGCCTGATGGTCGTGCTCGACGACGCCGACCGCTTGGGCGGGGCCGAGGTGGAATGCGCCGGGCACCTGGCCCGCGGTCTCGCCCGGGACGGCGTCCCGGTGGCGTTCCTGCTGACCGGTGGTCCGGAGCTGGGCCGGCGCTTCGCCCGCAACGGTAACTTCGGCGGGTACGTCTGGCCCATGAGCCTGGGGCCCTTCGACGAAGCCGAGGCGAGGGAGGCGCTCGTGGTACCCGCCGCCGACAGGGGCGTCGAGTTCGAGGAGAGCGCGCTCGAGCTGTTATGCCTCGCCGCGGCCGGCCGGCCGCTGGAGCTGCAGCGTCTCGGGTTGGCGGCCTGGTCGGCCCCCGCTCGGCTTCCTGGCCGGGTCGGCCTCGCGGCCGCCGAGCAAGCCCTGGAGCTCGTGGCGCCCCCGCCGATGGCGTGGGCGTCCTAAGGGCGCGGCGGGCACGGAGTTGTCGCAGCGAAGGTGATGGCGCGGTTACCGTGGGCGCCATGGAAAACCCCTACGTGGAGCGGGTCGCGCAAGCCACGGACAAGCTGCTGGCAACCACCAGCCGTTTGGACGACGTTGGCGCGGCGGGGCCAAGCCTCCTTCCCGATTGGGACCGCTCCATGGTGCTGACCCACCTGGCCGCCAACGCCGACGGTACCCGGCGAGCCCTGGAGGCGGCGGCCAAGGGCGAGGTCGGCGAGGTCTACCCGGGAGGGCGGCCGGCTCGCGACGCCGAGATCGAAGCCGGTCGCGCCCGCCCCGCCCGGGAGGTCGAAGAGCGCCTGCGCGCCGCCTGCGAGCAGCTGGCGGCGGCGCTGGAGAACGCTTCAGATGAGGCGTGGGAGTCGAAGGCCGTACACCCGAGCGGCGAGGTCCGCATAGGTCCGGGCCTCGTAGTGGGCCGGGCCCGCGAGGTCGAGGTCCACCACGTCGACCTCGGTTATGGCTACGAGCCCCGGGACTGGCCATTCGGATGGGTGCTGGAGGAGATGGACCGCGTCATGATCGACCTGCCGTCGCGCCTTCCTCCCAACGTGGCAGTCGTGCTGACGGCAAGCGACGCCGGCCAGCACTGGGTCGCCGGGAGCGGCGACGGCGTCGAGATCATGGGCACGACAAACGACCTGTTCGCCTGGCTGACGGGTCGTGCTCCACGTGTGGGCGAGCAGGAGTGCCCCCCGCTCAAACCGTGGCGCTAACAGGGCCAGGTGCGGTGCCGTCGCGGTGGGCGGGCGCCTCCGTCGGCGGTCGTGGCCCGGTGATCGCCGCGGGGGCCTTGTGCTTGCCCCTGCCCGGGCTTTTCTGGGCTGCCTTGGTCTTCTTCTTGCCTTGGCGCGGGGCAGGGGCGCGCTCTGGGCAAACAATGGCCAAAAACTCGCCGACGTGGGTGGCCAGGCGGTCGCTGACCAGCGAGTAGAGGACCCGATTAGCGCTGCGGCGCTCGGTGACCAGGCCGGCCGCCTTCAAAACGGCCAGGTGCCGCGACACCGAGGGCCCCGAGATCGGGAACCGGGAGGCCAGCTCGCCGGCACCGAGCTCACCTTTGCTCAGGTCCTCGAGCACGCGCCGCCTGGTGGAGTCGGCTAAGGCCTTGAACACCGCCGCCGCCTCGGCGTCATCTTTGTTAGCAGCCATATAGCTATTTAGCCATCTAGCTAGCAAAATTGTCAAGCACCGGCACGGTGCGTGGCGCTCGTCGGTACGGGGGCCGCGGCGTTCCCAGCCGGTACCCAGGCAGTCCTGAGGGACCTACCAGGGCGGCACCGTTGGATGCAGCCATGAACTACCGACCAGAGGAGACAAAGGGTAGCGGCGGGCGGCCGGCCCGCAAGACGAACAGGGCCTACGTCGCCCGCCGCATACGTCTGGCCACGTCCGCGATGGTCCTCGGCGCAGTGATAGCCACGGCAGGTATCGGGACGGCAGTGGCGACCGAGATCCCGGGGACCACCATGAAGGCGGTGCTGGCCACGGCGACCACTACGACGACCGCGACAGGCTCGACCACGACGACGGCCGCCGCCGGCTCGACCACCACGGGCCCGACCACGACGACGGCCGCGACCACTACGACGACCCTGGCCCCTACGACTACGAGCACGTCCGCTGTCACTACGTCAGGGGCGAGCTGAGATGGCCGGCCCCGGTGCCTTCAGCACCGTCGGGACGAGCTATGCGGCGCGCCAGTTCTCGGCGCTCGGGAGCCTGGCCCTCGTCGCCACCGCCGGTGGCGAGGCGGTCGACCTGGCCGAGGAGGTACTGCGTCACGAGCTCGGCGCCATAGACCGTGCCTGCAGCCGCTTCCGGGCAGACTCGGAGATCGCCCGTACCGGTCGCGCCCACGGGCGCCCCGTCCGCATCAGCCCGTTGCTGGCCGAGGCGGTCGCCGCCGCCCTCATGGTGGCCGAGATGACGGGCGGGGCCGTCGACCCGACGGTGGGTGCAGCACTCATAGATCTGGGTTACGACCGCGATTTCGACGAGGTCAGGGCGCAGAGCGCTCGTCCGGTGGCACCGCCCCGGCCCGCGCCGGGCTGGCGTTGCATCGAGCTCGACCCCCGGGACCGGCTTCTGCGAGCCCCGGCCGGCATGGTCCTCGACCTCGGCGCCACGGCCAAGGCTTTCGCGGCCGACCGCGCCGCGGCACGCATCGCCGAGGTGACCGGGGTGGCCGTACTGGTCAACCTCGGAGGCGACATCTGCGTCGCCGGCTCGCCCCCCGATGGTTGGCCCGTAGGCATAGCGCTCGACTGCGCCACGTCACCTTCCACCACAGATGTGGTTGTGGCACTACGTCAGGGTGGCCTCGCCAGTTCGGGGACATCGGTGCGGACATGGCGACGGGGCGGCCGCCGGTTGCACCACATCGTTGACCCGAGGACCGGCGATAGCGCGGTGACCTGCTGGCAGCTGGTCTCGGTGGCGGCGCCGTCCTGCCTGGTGGCGAATGCCGCCAGTACAGCGGCGATCGTCTGGAGCGAGGCGGCACCGCCGCGGCTGTCGGCCATGGGACTTCCTTGCCGCCTGGTCCGTACCGACGGTACCGTCCTGGCGCTCAACGGTTGGCCTCCCGACCCGCCCGAAGCCCATCGGGGCCAAGCCGGCCTCGGCGTACGGCGCTGCGCTACGGCGGCGTAGCCGTGCCCTCCATCGACCTCTGGTACACGACCCGGGCCAGCGGGCTCGTAGCGCTCGTATTGCTGAGTGGCACGGTGGTGCTCGGCATCCTGACGGCCGGGCGGGCCCGGAGCGCTCTGCCCGGGTTCGCCCGGGCCGAGGTCCACCGCCGGCTCTCTGTCTTGACGGTGGTTTTCCTGGCCGTACACGTGCTCACGGCCGAGATCGACACATACGTGAAGGTCGGCTGGTTGGCCGTCGTGGCGCCGTTCACCTCGAGCTACCACCGGACCTGGTTGGCGCTCGGCACGATCGGGGCCGACCTGTTGTTGGCCGTCGCCATCTCGAGCGCGTTGCGCCAGCACGTCCCCGCACGCGCCTGGCGGGCCCTGCATTGGCTCGCCTACCTGAGTTGGCCGGTCGCCGTCTCGCACGCCCTGGGGATGGGCACGGACAGCAAGCTCACCTGGGCCCTCGGCCTGCTGGCAGTTTGCACCGCCGGGGTTGTCGTCGCCGCCGGCTGGCGGGTGGCCGGCGCCCACCGGGCCAAGGCCGCATTGCCCCGCACGGTTATCCGGGCCCGCCGTTCGATCCGTTCACGAGCCGCGGGGGCCACCCCGGGCATAGGAGGCAGACCATGAACACAGCCTTGACCACCAGGAGGGCTTCACGCCTGATCGCGCCGGACGCTCTCCACGGCCCGCCGACCCTGGAGGCGCACCTGCGCCGCTACGGGCCCCTCTCCCTCGGGGGCGGGCCCGGGGCCCAGGGTCGCGACCGCCTGCTGGCCGAGATCGAACGGTCCGGCTTGACCGGCCGGGGCGGGGCGGGCTTCCCCACGGCCCGCAAACTGGCATCGGCACGTGCCGCCGACCGGCCGGCCCTCATCGTCAACGCCATGGAGGGCGAGCCGGCCAGTGCCAAGGACCGTTTGCTGGTCGGCACCACCCCTCATCTCGTCCTTGACGGCGCTGACGTCGTTGCCACCGTCCTGGGTGCCCAACGGACCGTGCTGTGCGTCGCCGACAGCGCGCCCGAGATGGCCCGGAGCTTGGTCCGAGCGCAACAGGAACGAACGGGCCGCGGCCGAGCCGGCGACGCGGAGGTCCGCACGCTTTCTGGTCGGTACGTCGCCGGTGAAGAGTCCGCCCTGGCATCCGCGGTCGCCGGGGGGCCCGGCGTCCCGAGGTTCAGGCCGGACAAGTCGGTCCCGCTGAGCGTCGGTCGCCACGCCGCCGTTGTCCACAACGCCGAAACGCTGGCCCATGTCGCCCTCATCGCCCGCTACGGCGCAGATTGGTTCCGCGAGGTTGGCGCCGCCGAGGCGCCCGGCACATGCCTGGTGACCATCAGTGGGGGCGTGGAGTGCCCCGGCGTCGTGGAGGTCGCCACCGGGGCCCCGGTCTCCGAGATCATTGGGCTGGCCCGGCTGTCGAGCCCACCTCAGGCCGTGCTGGTGGGAGGCTACGGCGGTACTTGGTTGGCGGGCGAGGACCTCGGGGTGCCCTTCGCCCCGGGCGAGCTGAGCCGGCTGGGGGCGTCTATGGGCGCCGGCGTCCTTGTCGTCCTCCCTGGCGGTACGTGCGGCATCCAAGAGACGGCGCTCGTTGCCCGCTTCATGGCCGGGCAAAGCGCCGGGCAATGCGGCCCGTGCCTGTTCGGGCTGCCGGCGATCGCCGATGACCTCGCCGCCATCGCCGACGGGACGGCCGCCCCGGAAGTCCTCGACCGGCTCCTGGTGCGCTGTGGTGCGGTGGCCGGCCGCGGCGCTTGCCGTCACCCCGATGGTGTGGTGCGCCTCGTGCGCAGCGCGCTGGAAGTTTTCTCCGCCGACGTAGCGTCGCATGTCCACGGCCACCCGTGCCGCGGCCGGGCCGCGCCAAGTGGTCTCATGGCGCAGTCCGGGCTGATGGGCTCGTTCAGGGACGGATGGGGGAGATAGGACAATGCGGATCAGCGTCGACCCTGCTGCATGTGACGGTTTCGGCTATTGCGCGGAGCTGGTGCCTGAACTGATGGCCCTGGACGAGTGGGGCTTTCCCGTCGTGAGCCAACATGAGGTGCCGGGCGAACTGCTGGACGCGGCCCGCCAGGCCGCGCGCGCCTGCCCTCGCCGGGCCTTACTCTTGGCCGGCCCGTCCAGGAGGAGCTGAAGGCCCGCTGAGCCTTCCTGGCCCTGCTCGGTCACAGGCCGAGCGCGGCGCTGCACGACGGCCACTGGGCCCAGCCGTCCGCGGCTTCGAGACGTTCTGCGGCCGCGTCTTGCATCCAGTAAGGCTCCTCATAGGGCAGCCCTGGGTAGCCGAGATCAGACCACGTCGAGGCTGAGAACTGATAGGCGCCGTAGTAGCCGTTACCGGTGTCCGACTGATAGTTGTCGCCCGACTCGCACTCTCTCAGCTCGAGCCAGACCCCGCTGGACGGCGAAGATTGAGCGGCCGGGGCCGTGGTGGCCACGGTGGCGGCCGGCGCCGGCGGATCCGTCGTGGTCGTCGTGGGCGCGACCGTCGTCGTGGGCGCGACCGTCGT
>PMWT01000109.1 GCA_003166025.1 Acidimicrobiaceae bacterium
ATTTTCTCATGGCCATGGGCAGATGAAGGTGGGTGGGTTGTGCATGGTTGCCACCGCAGCTCTGGTCATGGCGGTGGGTAGCCCTCCGGCTTCTGCTCCCCGGCGGCAGCTCCATCGCCGTTGCGGGGAGCATGAGCGCCGGCGTCCAATACTCGGGCGACACTTCGGTAGACGCAATGGGCCATGCCCCTCTCCTCTGCAACGGCAGCGGCGCTGTCGAGTGCTCGGTCTCTCTGGCCGTCGACGCCGCACCTGTCGCCAGCACCAATAGCTCGTGTAGCGTCGCCATGGCACAACGGCTCGTCGGCTTGCCGTCGACTCCAGGGGTCCTGCGTTCGGAGATCGCCTCGTTCGCACGGTACCCCGGAGGCGGCGTTGCCGAAGTGACCTGTGTCGAGGTGACCGGCCGTGCCCTGGACCTTGAGTTCAACGTGGCCTCGGGTGGCTCGGCTGGCTATGCGTACTGGACCGTTTACGGACGATTGCCGAGCGGCTGGCAGCTAGCCGGCGCCTTCGGCAGGTGACCCGACGTTCTAGCCCCGGAGCCTGTTTCCTCGTCGACCGGGGCTGAGCCGGTCCTGCTCTTCACCGAGTTCTTCATCGGTTGGCGCCCTAGTCGGTTCGGGTTCTTGGCCTTGTCGCAGGAGCTAGGACACGGGTGATACCCGCCTTGTCCGTCTGGGCGCCGGTCCTCTGGAGACCGCCAGTGGGGCGGGACGTGGTGCGCAGGTCAGCAGCTCCACTGGGAGCCTCGACATCGGGCGGCCCTGGCTCGGCGACGATGTCTGGCGGGTCGACGTCCTGATTGTTCGTGTACCCAGCCTTGTAGGCGGAAGCAGCGGGTCACTGGTCAAACGTAGAGCCTGGTCACAGCGGGGCCCTACTTCCTCGTCCTTCGTGGTTTACGTCTTCCCGAGTGTGTTCGATGATGTGGACCGGCAACTTCTTGGGCTTTCCCAGCTTAGGACCTTCGCCCCTGTTGTGGCGGGGTCCCGGGCCGAAAAGGAGCAACAAGTGCCAGTAAACAACGGATGGCAACCCGACAACAGGAGCCAGACACATGAAGAAAGTCATAGCCCTACTCGCCACGGCAGCGCTCGCGCTGTCTTTCACCTCCGTGGCCGACGCCAGCATGGCCCCGGTCACTTCCAGCATGGCCCCGACCGTCGTGTCCTTCAAGGTCACCCCCAACCGCCTGCCCGCCTCCGGTGGCGTCGTAACCCTCGTCGCCAAGGTCAGGAAGGCGACTACCTGTACCTTCGCCGGTGACGGCACTCTGACCCTCAAGTGTGCCAGCGGCAAGGCTGAGGCAACCGTCACGGTGGCACCCAACCGGCTGAGCGTGCCCAAGGTCTTCAACTTGACGCTAGTGGCGCGCAACAGTCACGGCGCCGACAAAGAGTGGGTAACGCTCACGGAGGTGCCCCTAGCTGTTGCGCCCACCACAACAGTTGCCACCACCACGCCGCCCACGACAACGCCGGCTGCGCCGTCTACTCAACTCACGGGCCCGGGCAAGTTCACCTTCCCGACTCAAGCCGAGAACGGTATCGCCTCCATATCCCTCAACGCTGTCACCCAAGGTGTCCCATGCCCGGACGACAGCATGTTCGGCGGCTGCGATGCGACACCAGCTCAACAGATTGACGACGTGAACATAAGCGCTTGCGCCGGTCAGGATGGCGCTACAGACGTCGGCTTCGGTGTACCTGGCGAAATGTCGCTGGACCTGACCAACGCCACGCAGGCGTCTCGGGATTCCGTCACGGAGGATTCGAGCGTACCGACCGCCTTCGGCAACTACGCCACCTTGGCCCCGGGACAGTGCGTGACCGGCGACGTCTACTTCGATGTCACCAGCGGTGCCCAATGGTTGTCCCTCAACTACTCCTACACGGCCGCCAACTTCCAGAGCAACGCCGTTTACGTGTGGCAGTCATGAAGAGGCTTATCGCCGCCCTGGCCACCGCTGCTTTGGCCGCGCAAGCGTACAGGCTGATTTCGCCATGGCTACTGCGAAGGCAACGGCGGGAACCCACGGCTCTGAATTCGATGTACCAGGCAGTCGAAGTCGGCGTCGCTGAACAAGCTCCCCCGAGCGGTGCCCAAGGTAGCCAAGAACCCATCGTCGTCAAGTAGTTCGCTGCAGATAACGTCGACCTGGCTCAACGATCCTTGTGTCGTGGCGGTGCCCCTGACTTGTAAGGCCTTGACCCTGTCGGGCCGGGAATGCCCCGCGAGTACAACTCGGCCATCGGGATGGCGCTACGGCTGTTTCAAGCCTGCTGGTGCTGGTGGTGCCAAGGCTTGTGCGTGATAGTGATCTAGCAGCCTGAGACAGCCATGTCGCCGATCCTGACCGACCTCCTGGACCGTGCCTTGCCACGGGGTAGTCCTTTAGAGGTCACCGAGCACGTCGGTATCGCGGCCGGCCGGGCGACCTGCCCTCCGGCGCCTGAGTGCCAGCCATGGCCGCAAGCTCGGCACACAACTTCCCCGTCCTTGACCGGCTGCGTGGGCGATAGCAGGACAGAGATGACCTTGATGGGCCGCTACCAGCCGCCGGGCGGGGCCTTGGGCCGGCGAGTGGACGAGTTGCTGCTGCACAGGTTGGCAGACGCCACTGTGCGGGCGTTCCTAACCAGCCTGGCGACTAGTTTATGCGTGGGCACGGAGGTCTCCTCAGCGGGGCTCTGAGACGGCTTTCGGGTACCCGGGCAACCTGCCACCGGCGAGCCCTTCAACGAACCGCCGAAGCGGTGCCTACCGTCAAGGGCCAAGCGAGCACTACCGGCACGGCACCCGCGTGTTGCCGTCCAGGTTTACGTCAAACAGCACGCCGTTGAAGTTGGCGGCGTTGTCGGCGGGACAGAACGACCCCGCCGTTGTGGGCACGTACTCGGCGTTGAAGATAGCCTTGTGGCCGATGAAGTCGCCCAAGTCGGCGCAGGTTTGGTATTGGTTGCACTGCTCGGTAATGACGGCGTCAGCCAGGGGGTACATGGCATCGGAGAAACTGGGGTTGCCCACGTCGTCGGGGTTCTTCAAGAACCAGGCCATCCCGAGCGAGTGGGTGTAGTTGGCGATGGCTGCCATGTAGCTTTCGTCCTGCGCCTCGGAAATAGAGAAACCGGTGTCGTACTGCCACGTCTCGTCATTATCGGTTTCCACGGCGTCGAAACCCTTGGCGGCGCACTGCTGGGAGATCATGGCCTCGATGATCGTCAATGTGGACGGGGCATTGATGTTCAAGTAGTACTCGGGGTACCCCTGCTGCTGGTTGCCGAGGTCGCCCGCCGACTGGACCTGAGCGAAGTAGGTAGAGGACAGGCCCTCCTCGCCGGCGGAGTAGTAATTGCCGATGTCTCCTGTTTCGATGTAGCAGACGACCTTGTCGCCCAAGGCGTGAAGCGCACTTACGGTTGAAGCGGGGTTGTCGATGCCGTCGATGTCATAGACCGTTGGACCAGGCGCGGGTGTGCCCGAGTAGGTCGTCTCGTCGTACCCCATGTCGCTGTTGCTCGTAAGGCTTAGGGCGTGGTCCAGCTCCCACTGCCACTCGATCGGGGCGGTACCCGGCACCCACCAGGAAATCAGACCGGGCTGAGTGGTGGCTGTGCTTGACGTCGTCGATGTGACGGTCGTGGTTGCGGTGCCGGTCGTCGTCGAGGTGCCGGTCGTCGTCGATGTACCGGTCGTGGCGGACGTGCGGGTCGTCCTAGCGGTTGTCGGTGTAGTACCCGTACCGGGGCTCGTGGACGTCCCGCTGGAAGTGACCGTGGTGGGCTCGGCCTTCCGCCCGCACCTCCCGGAAGTTACGCCGGTGGTATACCTTCCCCACTCATGTCTCGCCGTGCATTTGTGCGCCCACGTTTGGCGAGCCTCCGTCTTGTTGACGGACGCGAGAGCGGTCTTGTCGGCCCCGGTGATCAAGCCCGCTAGGAGCATGACCGCTATGAGTGAGGAACGAAACGCCATATTCCCTCTCCTTCTAGAGTGATTGCTACAGCAAACCCCGAGTCGCCGGGCCCGATGCTGCCGGGGCTCGCTCAATGGGACATTGTGCTCCAAAGAAACGCTTTTTCACGTGGACATCGATGGCGTTGATTGGCGGCGGCAGAAGCGCCAAGGAAAGCTTCGCGAGGAACAGTCCTCTGGGCTAGTCTGACATTCCCCGTTGAAGCCACGATGTGGGAAGGGCGAAAGAAAGGTGACGGGCGGGTGAACAAAAGGTGGCGCGGTCCAGGGAGGGAAGTGGGCTTTGCCCAAATATTCGGCCAACTATTGGTTAACTATCAGCTAACTTCGAGCTAACTTCCGGCGTCGGCTCGCCGTGAACTACGGCTGCTCGCTGGGCGCCGAGGGACCAGATCCGCGTACTCGGCTACCCTCGGTTTGTGCCCTTGGTACGGACACCCGGAGGTAACCGAATTGGGCCCATCGCCCTATGGCCGCTGATAACGAACTGACGGGCGCGATCGGAGCCCGCCGGCCGGTGCGACGACGTTTCGGCCGGACCAGGAGTGGCCTAAGGCTCAACCGGCGCGGTCACCGCTGGCCGACGTGGGCGCTTGTCGCCGTCATGTTCGTGGCGCTGGTGCTCGGCATGGTCGTGGGTTACCTACCGGCCGGCTCTCGTGGCAACGCTGGGGCCAGCTCCTCAGGGCCTTCTTTCCCGTCCGGGCCCAGCGCGGGCCAAGGGAGCGTGCCTACGACGACGCGCACTAGGGGCGGTTCTTCTTCGGGCTTGACCACGGTCCCAGTGGCGACGACAGGCACCGCTAAGGCGCCTGGTAGCACGTCGTTGAAGCGCGGCGGCACGACAACGCCTCCCCTCACGTCAACCACGGCGGCACATCGGGTGACGACGACCCTGCCCCCAACGTCGACCACCACGACGCTCCCGGTGATGAAGACGGTCGTCCTCCAGACGCCGCAAACTACGGGACCCGCGTCGACGCCTCAGTTCACAATACCCAAAGGCCCTTATGAGTTTGGCTACGCCTACGACTGCCAGGCGGCGCCGGCCGCGGACCAGTCGTTCGCGGTCTCGGTCGTCACGGCGGGCGGGCCTGCGCCTTCTCCGGCTGTCTTCTCGAGGGGTCTCAAAGGCTCCGGTACCCGGGTTGTGGCCACGGAAGGGGCGCAAACGCTTGACGTGGAGACGGCCGCCGCCTGCCAATGGGTCCTGAAGGTCGTCGCGCCGTGAGGGGATCCCGTAAATGAACAAGACCTTCTCGGCCGGCGCAGCCACCAGGCCCACGTGCTCGGCGCCCAGGCCGGCGCCCGGAGCAATGGCCCGGGCCTTCGCCGTAGCGTTGATGGTCGCCGTGGCCCTGGTGTCCGGAGTGGGCGAATTTGCCCTGACGTCGGGGATGAACCAGCCGGCATACGCGTCCACACGCGCAAGACCGGCCGTGCTGATCGCCGGCGCCCGGCGATATGAGCTCCAGCTCGCCACGACCCCGGCCGAGCAGCAGCGCGGATTGGCTGGCCGGGCCCGGTTGCTGTCCTCGTCGGGGATGCTCTTCGTCTACCGCTCGTCCGCTGAACGTTGTTTCTGGATGAAAGGGATGCGGTTCAGGCTGGACATAATCTGGCTGTCGCCGGCGGACAAGGTGGTCTCCCTGCAGCCGGACGCCCCGGTCCAGTCCCCCGTGTTCTGCGCAACCTCGCAAGACGTAGTTGAACTCCCCGGCGGCCAGGCGAAACTGGCCGGCATCGAGGTCGGTCGGACGGTCAAGCTCGAAATGCCACGGACCTGAGCGTCGGTCGGGCCGCGGGCTAGAGGGGAGCCCTGGCCACGGTCCGGGCGGCGTTGCCGCGGGTCGGATGGGTTCGAGCAAAGGTGACGGGAACGCTCGCGGTCGTCATCGTGGTGCGGCTTGGTGCGCTGGTGCTTGGCCCCGTCGGGAACGAGGGCGCGTCCGGGCTCGAGTTGGGGGTGCCGCGGTCCGGCAGGTAGCCGATAAGCGCGCCCGCCACCCCCGCGATCAGGGCCGCGACGACCAAGACGGAGGTCGGCCAGCTGCGCCGCTCCGTGATCTGGAGGGACCCAGGGGGGACGACGCCGTCGCCGATGGGGCCCGGCGGGGTGTCTTCAGGGTGCATGGGTGACGAGCTCACTCGAACCACCTCCGGTAGGGGCCGCTCCCCGGCATTTATTACAGGTCTTCCAGGCGCGAAAGCGCAAATCAGAGCCCCAAGAGGCGCTGAGGAAACAAGTTGGTGAACGGCTGACGAACAGTTCCCTTAACGGGCCCCGGGTGGTTGTGCGGGTCCTCCCCGGGGTGTTCAGATAGGCGCGGTCGGCCCTTTGTCATGGCGCAAAGCGTCCAAAGAACATCGAAAAAAACAGACACCCGCACGATCTCTCACCCACACCAAAGGAGTTCACCTTGAAATTACCTAAGCGAATTGCAGGGCTCGGCGCATTGGCGGGGGCAGTGACCGTCATCGCGCTTAGCGCGTTGGCGGGGCCTGCCTCAGCGCAAGTGACCACCGGGATCACGGCGGCGCCGAACCCGATACAAACCCAGGCTGTGTTCAGCCCCACCGGCCAGTACGAAGGCGACGCCGGCGTCCTCACCGTCACGGTCGCCGCCAACAGCACGCTCCTCGCCGGGACGCCGGTCGTAGCCGAAGAGTGCAACCTCGACCCGACGTCACAGTCCTCCTGCGACGGGCTGACGTTGCAGTCGGAGCAGCCCGGCCAGTCCACGCAGGTCATCCCCAACGCTGACGGCAGCGTGACGTTCAAGATGTACCTCTGGGAGCTGCCGACCGGCAACACTCCCGACACCTTCGACACCAACAACAACAACCCCGGTGGCTTCGACCCAGGGTCTACGGTGAGCTGCTGGGACGCCGCCAGTGACCCCAACACCGCCCCCGCCGCAGGGACGGCTCAACCCTGCTCGATCTGGATCGGTGACTCCGCAGCCAACTGGACCAAGAACAGCTTCGTAGTCAACGGCATCCAGCCGGAAGCCGCTCCCGCCACGCTGCTCGTGCAAGCCCCCCCGACGTCGGCCACGATCGTCGCCGGCAGCCCGCTCCCCGCCACCCAACTGAGCTTCTCCAACAACACCAGCCCAGTCACCTTCGCCCAAAGCGGGCCGGACTCCTCTGCGACCAGTCAAGTCCTGGCGACTGGCACCTCCACGGCAGCGGGCACGACGACGACGCTGACCGATTCGAGCGCCAGCTGGACTCCTAACCAGTGGGCAGGCGACTTCGTAACCACGAGCGTCACGGGCGGGAGCATCTACCCGATCGTCTCCAACACGGCCACGACGCTGACGACCTCCGGCACGTTCAGCACGCCACCCGCTGTGGGGACGACATTTACAATTATCTTGAACCAAGCGACCCCACCCCCTGACCTGGCGGTCTCGTCGTCCGGCGTTGTGACCGAAGTCGGCACCCTCGCCCCGGGCACCTACAACATCGGTGGTACCGGGACCGACTCTGCCTACCAAAGTGGCTTCTGGACCTACGCGCTGACGGTCACGGCTCCCCCGACGACCACCACCACGGCGGCCACGACCAGCACCACGGCGGCTACGACCAGCACCACGGCGGCCACGACCAGCACCACGGCGGCTACGACCAGCACCACGGTGTCCGGGACCACTACGACCACGAACCCGAACCAGGGCGCCGTCCCTGAGTCACCCTACGTACCGCTGCTCCCGGTGGGTGCCGCGGTCGTCGGCGGCGGCGGCTTCCTCTTCTACCGCCTGCGTCACCGTAGGGCCAACAGCTAGTCGTTCCCGTTACCGATGGGGGGCACCCGTCGTTGGGTGCCCCCAGTACACCTGAGCAAGGTCCCTCTATTTCTCAAGTCACGGTCACAGCACATAACTGCAAAAGGAGCATTACGAATATGCGAATTCGCAAGCCACACAAAAGGGCTCGCCAGCTAGTAGCGGTGGGCGCCGCGGCCAGCACGTTGATCGGCATCGGGGCCACCGCCCCGGTGGCGAACGCCGCCGGCCTTGCCTTCCCTACGTACACGCTGTCGTACGCCGCCCAAGGCACCCAGCCGGCGGGCCCTCGTTTTTTCGAGGGTTTTTCGAGCACGATCAACGTCGCCGGTTCTGAGACCGCCGAATACGCCCTGGAGCTTGTCGGTGCCCTCTACAACAACGCCGGCATCTTCGGCGGCAACCAGAACAGTGACAAGCGCACCATCAACACGTCCACCCCGGTCCTACCGTCCACGGACATCTACGACAACTTCGACCACAACGTCGTGAGCAACGCCCAGGCCGTTGGCTCAGCGGCCGGTGTGCAGGAGCTGTGCCAGACGCCGACAGGTCAGCTGCCCGCACTTCCTGGCGGGTCGTTCTCGGCCACCCCTGGGACTGCCAGCAGTGGCTCGTCGACCACGCTCACCGACAGCGGGGCGAGCTGGACCGCCAACCAGTGGGACCAGTTCCACGTGACCACGAGCGCCACCGGCACGACGGACTACTTGATCACCTCGAACACGGCGACCACTCTTACCATCTCGGGCACTTTCAGCACGGCACCGAGCTCGGGGACGACCTACAACATCACCAACGAAGTCTGGCCCTACTACACCTACCCGACGCCCGGGAGCACTTTTGAGGCCGACGGCATCCCGATCGACCTCGTGCGGGCCTCGGCCTCCGAGTTCGACCTGTCCAACCACGGCGTCGCCGTCTGCGCCGGCCTCCAGCAGCAGGGCGTTGCTTCGGACGCCGTCGTGGGCCTGAGCTTCTCGCCCAACGCCACCGACCCTGACGGGTCCGCCATCGAAGATGTTGCCCCTGCTTCGATCGACTTCGCCAGCACCGGTGGTACTGAGCAGTACACGGACACGGCGTGGAGGGTATTCTGCGCTCCCGCCACCGACCCGTTGTCCATCACCACCTGGGACCAGCTCTACCAGGCCGAAGGCATCGCCAACCCCCCGACTCCCGACCAGCCATTGGTGCTGTGGGGCCCGAAGAACAACTCGGGCACCGGGGCCACCTGGTACACGTTTGCGGGATGCGGTACCGGGACCGGCCGCATCTTGAGCGACCACCTGATCACAGAGAACGACGCCCAGCAGCTCTCGCAGTACGCGGCGCAGAACACCAACGGCAGCGTGGCCGAGAACGTGTTGGGCTGCCCGGCGAACACGACCGTCAGCGGCGAGGCCTGCGGGCCTAACGGCGTAAGCGCCGCTGCCGCTGCCAGTGCCCCCACCGATAACTGCGGCGGGACCGGCGTCGGTTCGGGCCTGGGCACGGCGACCTACACGGTGGCCAATGAGCAGTGTATCGACCAAGAAGTCGCCGACTCCCTGTTCTTCATGTCCTACGGCTACTTCATCTCCCATCCCTTCACCGCCGGAGTCAGCATCCCGACCGCTGCGGTGGGGGCCCTGCCCAGCTACATCCAGGCCAGCAACTATCAGGTGGCCGGCAACCCGTCGACCATCGCCGGTGCGTCCGTGTCCGGTTCCGTACTGGGCCAGCCGGGCACCGGTGGCGTCGCCGGCGACCCCCGGGCAACCAACAGCGCTGCGGTCCAGACCGGCCGTGACCTGTGGCTCGACTACCTGACGGCCAATGTCAGGGCTTCCGCCGCCGGCTTCGTCAACTGGGTTTGTGACGAGGGCGACCAGATTTCGCCCAAGGGCGTGGACCTGACCACCGGTACTCCGATCGACACCGAGATCACCCAAGCCATAACTTCTTGGGGCTTCGGTCGCCTCAGCTGTGACGGCGGTACCGGTGCTTACGGTGTGCGCGGCTCCACCTACACCTCGGCCATCACTTCGGCCGTCGTTGACCCGGGCCCGCCCAACAACGAGTGAGTTAATTGAGTATTGAGTATTAGGCCCATGAAGCAGTTTGGCCGGCTAGGTCTTACCTAGCCGGCCAACCCTGAGACCGAGAAGAAGCCGGGGGGGGATAACACCCACCGGCTTCTTCCTCGTGTAGACGGCCGAAAACAAATCGCATTTACCATTGCACCGCGAAGGGAGCGGATGAGGAATGATCGGGAACGGACAACGTAGAAGGAAGCTGGTGCGCTTGGGCTGCACGGCTGCGGCGTCGATGATAGGGGCTGCCAGCTGGCCTCTGTGCGGCCCGGCCGTCGCCGCCGGCGTCCCCAAGGTGAGCGTGTCGCCGGGGCACATCGTCCTCAAGAACCAGTACTACCAGACAACGCACGCCCTGGCCGGCACCGGTGCCGTCGTCACGGTGAGAGTTGGCCCTAACAAGGTGCTCCGACCGGGGTGGCCGGTCGAGGTCCAGGAGTGCCAGCCGGATCCGGTCAGCCTCAACGATTGCGACATGTTGACGACGCTCGGTTATGACCAGTTGACCAAGAGGCGGGTCGAGGCGAAGCCCAACGGCAGCGTGACCATCCACTTCCTGGTCTGGGCGCCACTGCCCAACCGGTGGGACACGGGGAGCGTTATCAAAGTTGGCCCCGGTCACCCCACGGCACTTTGGATAGGTGATGACCCTTCCCACTGGGCGACTTCGGGGCTTGTGTCGGCACCGGTGTTGATCGGTAACGTGCCGGCGCCCGTCAAGAAGCCGGCGCACCACAAGGCAGCTACACAGGGGGCCAGCGGGTCTTCTGGGGATGGTCTCCTTGGAACACTTGTGGTCGTCGGCGTTGCCGCCTTGGGCGTCGTGGGCGGGCTGGCTGCAACCATGGGCCGGCGCCTTCGCCACCGGCCTGCCCTGGGCTGAAATTGACCACGCAGCAGACGCAGCGTGAACTCCGGGCAAATGCAAAGTGAACCCAGCTTTACTCCGTTACTCGCGGCGGTGCCGACCTTACTGGCCGCGGTGCCGACCCTACTGGCCGCGGTGCGGGCGGGAGCGCGCTGGACCAGCCAGTTTGCAAAAGGGTTGACAGTAAAGGAGTATTGGTGCCCGGGGCCGCTCTGCCGATGGCAATAACCACTCTTTGGCTCCCGACCATCGAAAGTTTCCCATGAGAGTTACGTTCCCGCTCAAACTGTCGCTCATCGCTCGCGTCGCCGGCGCACTTTGTCTGCTCAGCGCGGCGACGATAGCGGTGGCCGGGTTCGCCTCGGCCCAGTCGACAAGCGGCGTGACCGTCTCGCCTAACCCTGTTCAAACCGCAGCCGTCTTCGCCCAGACCAACGGTCAGTACCAGGGAGACGCGGGTGTGCTCACTGTGACCGTCGGGCCCAACACTGTCTTCACCGCGGGTACGCCTTTGCGGTTTGAAGAGTGCGACCTCGACCCGACGGCGCAGACCTCATGTGATGGCCTGACGCTGCAATCCGAGGACGTAGGCAAAACGACATCGGTTGTCCCTAGCGCTGACGGCAGCGTCACCTTCACCATGGACCTGTGGGAACTGCCCACGGGCAACACGCCCGATAGCTACGACCCCACAAACGACAACCCCGGCGGTTTCGACCCGGGCTCGACGGTGAACTGTTATGACGCCGTAAGCGACCCTTCTACCACCCCCAACCCGGGAACTGCTCAGCCATGTTCGATCTGGGTCGGTGACGATCCGTCCCACTGGACTGAAAACAGCTTCGTCGTCAACGGCATTCAGCCCCTTGCCGCCCCGGGAAAGCTGCCGACGACTACTACGACGACTACGACGTCCACCACGACCACCACGACGGGGACGGGGTCGACGTCCACCACGACGCGCCCGACGTCCACAACCACCACCACGACGGGGACGGGGCCGACGTCCACCACGACGCGCCCGACGTCCACAACCACCACCACCACCACCACTACCGTCGCTTCGTCGACGACGACCACGCCATCAACGACCTCGACGTCGTCCATCACGTCGGCCAACGGTGTCACGGTTTCGCCCAACCCTGTTCAGACGGCCGCCGCCTTCGCAGCCACCAACGGCCAGTACGAAGGGGACGCGGGAGTGCTTACCGTCACGATCCCCGCCAACACCGTGCTACTCGGGGGCACGCCCCTCCGGTTTGAAGAGTGCAGCCTCGACCCCACGGCACAGACCTCTTGTGATGGGTTGACGTTACAAGCGCACGACGTCGGGCAGAACACGGCGGTCGTCCCCAACGCCAACGGTAGCGTCACGTTCACCATGGACCTGTGGGAACTGCCCACTGGTAACACGCCCGATACATACGACCCCCACAACAACAACATCGGCGGTTTCGACCCGGGCTCGACGGTGGACTGTTATGACGCCGTAAGCGACCCTTCTACCACGCCAAACCCGGGGACGGCTCAGCCATGCTCTATCTGGATCGGTGACGACCCGTCCCACTGGACGGAGAACAGCTTCATCGTCAACGGGATCCAGCCGATTGCGGCCCCGGCGACGCTGCCGGTGACGAGCACCACCACGACGACCACGGGGCCGACGACCACAACCACCAAGGGACCGAGCAGCACGACGACGACAACGGTCCCCACGAGCACAACAACCTCGTCGAGCACGACAACNNTCGTCGAGCACGACAACCTCGTCCAGCACGACAACCTCGTCCAGCACGACAACCTCGTCCAGCACGACAACCTCGTCCAGCACGACAACTTCCTCCACCACCACGAGCTCAACCACTACGACCACGACGACGGTGCCCACCACTACGACCTCGTCCACCACCACGACGACAGTGCCGACCACGACGACGGTGTTAACGACGACGACCACGGCGCCCGTCACGACCACCGCGACGGCGTCACCTGCGGCGGCAACGACCACCGTAGCTACGACATCGCCTAGCAGCGCCGGCGCGTCGGCCACGACGACCAGCCCTGCAGCGACCACCACCTTTGTCACCACGACAAGTCCGGGCGCTACGACGACCACGCTTTTGGGGAGCGGCAGCCTGCCGTCGACCACGACGACGACAGTGCCCGGCGTTGTGGTCCCGGGAGCCACAGCCACCACCTCGCCTTTGAAGACGGGGAGCGTGGTCCCATCCACCGTCGGCCAGGTGACAACGTCATGCTGCACGGTGACATCCACCGTCGCCCTCCCGACGACCCAGGCGTCCACGGCGGGCGTGACGGGGACTACCCAGGCAATGACCGTCACCACGCAAGCTGCACCGGTCACCACCGTTGCGGACGCGCCCGCGGATGCGCCCCCCGCGGGCACCAGTTTGGCCTACACCGGCGACAGCCGCTATGTCCTTTGGCTGGTAGTCGCCGGTATTGGCTTGATCCTGGTTGGGGAGGGCGGGCGGCGCATGGCCCGTGCTCGCCAGGGCCTGCCGACCAACATCCGGCTGGATGAGGTGCGCTGAGCAGCCATGCCGATCACGCCTGACGCCGCGCCCCGCCTCTCTCGAGCTGTTCAGACGTGACCACCACCGGCGTTGGTGCGGCGAGCGCCGTCGAGGTTGATGACTCGCCTCGGGCGATCCACAGCCCTCGGAGCCGGCCGGACACGTTGTTCCGGGGCCTGCTGTTTTGCTGTGCCGCCTTGGTGGTCGTCCTAATCGCGGCGATCATGCTTTTCCTGGCCCAAAGGGCGTGGCCGGTGCTGCGGACCAGTGGGCTGCAGTTCTTTACGACTTCGGTCTGGAGGCCCGGCAACCCGGGGCAGTACGGGATCCTGGGCGACCTTCTCGGCACCGTGACAGTGGCGCTCGTCGCCCTCGTGGTCGCCTTTCCCATCTCATTGGCCACTGCCCTGGCCATCAACGAGTACGTCCCGGGCGTGGCCCGGCGGGTGCTGATCATGCTCATAGACCTCCTGGCCGCGGTCCCGAGCCTGGTCTATGGCTTGTGGGGCGTGGTGGTCTTCGACAATTTGGTCAACGGGCCGACGATCTGGTTGACCAAGTACGCCGACTTTTTCCCGCTGTTCCGGCCCGGGCCAGGCAAGGTCGGGCGCTCGCTGTTCGTCTGCGGCCTGGTTGTGGCCGTGATGGTGACCCCCATCATCACCTCGGTAAGCCGCGAGGTCATGTCGCAGACTCCGCGCGAACAATGCGAGGGAGCCCTCGCCCTTGGCGGGACGAAGTGGGGCATGATCACCGACGTCATCATGCCCTTCGCCCGCAACGGGATCATCGGCGCCGCCCTCCTAGGGCTCGGGCGTGCCCTCGGCGAGACAATGGCGGTAACCCTTATCCTGTCGATAACCGGTTCGGCTACCAGCCACATCCTTTTCGCCGGCGGGGGGACCGTGCCGGCTCTGATAGTCGACTGGTACTCCCAGGTCGGTCCCGGCCGAGGTCTCGATGCCCTGACCCTAGCCGGGCTCACACTTTTCGCCCTGACCCTAGGCGTAAACGTGGTGGCTCGGATGATCGTAAGCCGAGCGGGCAAGATGGCATGACTCTCGTTACCGAACGACCGCCTGGCGACGTGGCTACCGCTGATGTCCCGCGGCGCCTCTCGGTCATCACCGTCGCGGCCGTGGCCGAGCTTGTCATACCGGCTGTGGCGGCAGCGTGCCTCGTCGGAGTGGCCTTTGCCCTAGCCGGACTGGGTACGGGCGCATGGATGGGTTTCGTGATCTGTTGGTCGGTCGTCTTCGTCATCAACTACGGGGTGGCGACAGCCAAGCGGCATGGAGCCCTGGTGGCAAAGGACCGGCTGGCCCGCCTTTGGGTGGTCGCCGGCTCCTTGATCGCGCTTAGTGTGCTGGCCTGGATCCTGGGCTACGTTCTGCTCAACGGGTGGTACGCGGCGTTCGGCCACGAGTTCCCCAGCTTTTGGACCCATGATTTCAGCAAGGGCGGGGTCCTTGACACCAAGGCTCGGATCGGGGCTCTGCATGCGATCGTCGGCACCCTGGAGCAGGTCGGCCTGGCGACGCTGGTAACGACCCCGCTCGCGGTCCTGGCGGCCGTGTACCTCAACGAGATGCCCGGCAAGCTGGCCGTCCCGCTGAGGGTGGTAGTGGACGCCATGAGCGGGATGCCTTCGGTCATCGCCGGCCTGTTCATCTTCATAATTTGGGTCGTCCCCCGGAAGTTGGACGGCTTTTCAGGCTTGGCAGCTGCCATGTCGATCGCGATCATCATGATGCCTACGGTGATCCGGACCTCTGAGGAGGTCCTCCGCCTCGTCCCGGGAACACTCCGTGAAGCCGCACTCAGTCTCGGGGCGCCCGAGCGGCGCATGGTCCTCAAGGTGGTCCTGCCCACAGCCAGGGCCGGCCTAGTGACGGCCGTGATCCTCGGCGTCGCCCGTGCTGCGGGGGAAACGGCTCCGGTCCTGCTCACTGCGGGCGGCAGCCCTCGGCTCAATTTGAACCCTTTGTCGGGCCCTCAAGCGGACCTCCCGCAGCAGGTCTACAGTTGGTACGGTACGGCTGGCCCGGCGAGCCTGCACGAAACCTGGGGCGGGGCCCTCGTACTGATCCTCGTTGTGCTGACTCTCTTTGTCCTTGCCCGGATGTTGGGCAGCGGACGGTCCAATCGCGCCAGAAACACGCAGCGGCGGCTGAAGGCGCGCCTTAAGTTCTTGACGATCAGAAGGAGCTCTCAAGCATGAAAACGTTCCAGGTCTTCTCCCGGTTTGCCGCTCCTCTCGCAGCCGTCATTGTCCTCTACGCCACCGCCGTCCCAATCGCGGTTGCCGACCCCGTACCGTCTACTACAGCGCCGTCCGCCTCGACGACGACAGCTTCTTCCTCCACGACCACGACGGTGCCGCCCACGACGTCATCGACCACTAGCCCGACGACGTCCACCAGTGAGCCGGCTGCCACCATCAGTCCGGAAACGGCGACAGCCGAGCCGATCATTGAGTCGGGCTCCACGCTGGCCGGCGGAGGATCGTCTTTCGCGGCCGTGGAAATGAACCAATGGACTGACGACGTCCAGAGCCTTAACCCGCCGCTACAGATCAGCTATACGCCGTCGAGCTCAGGTAACGGCCGAACAGACTTCCGGGAGGGGACGATCGCGTACGCCGACTCCGATATCCCCTATCAAGGGTCGTCGGCGGCAGACCCAGCGCCCGGTTTCAGCTTTGAGTACATCCCGGTCGTAGCCGGCGGTCTTAGTTTCATGTACAACCTGCCCGGCATCACCACGCTCAAGCTAAATGCCGCCACCGCGTGCGGGATTTTCACCGGCGAGATAAAGAGCTGGAACGACCCGGCCCTGGCCGCTCTCAACCCGGGCGTGAGCTTGCCGAGCACTGCCATTACGCCCGTGTTGCGCGGCGACCTGGCCGGTACCAGTTGGGTGTTGCAGGACTGGTGTATCACTGAGGCGCCTGCCGTCTGGGACAGTTTTGTTAGCTACGTGCAGTCCAACAACCTTCAGGGCACGCCAGCGGTGAGCGACACGGTGCCCAGCTCCTTCTTCCCCGCTGTCGGGGTGGCGCAGACCGCCAACGGCGACTCGGGCACCGCGGCCATCGTCGGTTCCGCCAACGGTCAGGGTGACATCACTTACGTGGAGCCGGAGTACGCCAAGACCTACAACGACAAGCCCGTCGCCTTTGTCGAGAACTCCTCAGGCGATTTCGTCCAACCCACCCCCGAGAACGTGGCCGGGGCCCTTGCCTACGCCGTAGGGCAGTCCGATGGCATCCAGCAACTGAACTTTTCCGGGTCCGGGTGCAATGTTTACAACCCGTCGACGTACTCCTACATCCTGGCCCGTACCGATGGGAGCTATGGGACCGGCTACGGTCAGTCCCTTGGCGGGTTCTTGAATTACGTGCTCACAATCGGTGAAAAACAGGCTTCTTCCATCGACTACTCGAGCATCGGGTTGTCCCTTGAGCAGTTCGGCATATCCCAGGCGCAGAACATTCCCGGTTACCCTGCGCTGACCTCGAGCGAGCAGTCAAACTTTGCCGCCGGAGATGTGACGCCGTCCATTGTCCAGCAGACGGCATGCGGCGCGGCCTTCCAGCTTGCCGTCCCGGCCACGACTACGACCACGGCCGCTACAACTACGACCACGGCCGCGACTACTACGACCACGGCCGCTCCGACTACGACCACGGCCGCTCCGACCACGACCACGGCCGCTACGACTACGACTACGGCCGCGACGACTACCACTGCCGCCACGACCGCCACGACGGGCGCGACAGGGACAACCGCCACAACCGCGACCACGGGTGCCACGACGGCCACAACTGGCTCGACGGCCACTACCGCTACGACGGCTCGCTCGACGGCACCCGGCACCACGGCACCCCGTAGCACCACGCCCGGGGGCACGGCACCGGGCACCACGGCGCCCCGCGGCGCCCGGCCCGAGGGGGGCACGACGCCTAGCACCACGGCGCCCCGCGGCGCCCGGCCCGAGGGGGGCACGACACCCGGCACCACGGCGCCCCGCGGGACCACGCCTGGGGGTACTACACCTGGTGGCACGACACCGGCCACCACACCCGGGGTAACGACACCCGGGGTAACGACACCCGGGGTAACGACACCCGGGACCACGCTCGGCGGCACAACACCGGGCACCACCGCGCCTGGCGGCGCCACTCCCGGGGGCACAACGCCGGGCACCACCGGCCGTAACGGCTCCAGTCCCGGTTCGACCACGCCTGGCGGCACCAAGCCCGGCCTGACGGGCACCACCACGCCCGGCCCAGCTACCAAAGGTGGCCATTCGACGATAACCACGATCAGCGGGCCTGGGACCACGGTCCAGGGCTCGTCGGGGACCACACTCCAAGGCAACCCAGGTACGACCGTGCCGGGATCGTCCGGGACAACCGTGGCGGGATCGGTGGGGACGACTGTTCAAGGGACGACCGGGACCACGACCGCTTTCGTCGCCGCCGGCGAGACGACCACAAGCGCCGCTCCGTCGGGTGCGGGTGTCTCACCTGGCGTCACCCTCGCGAGTAGTACTCCCGATGCCCAGACCGGCGGCGAAGAAGGGCTGCTGGCGGTGGCAGGCCTAGGCATAGCGGGCGCCTCCGAGTTGGCTCGGCGCCGCCTGCGCAGAGCACGGCAGTGAGCTACGAGCGGGCGGTTGCGTTGGGGGTCGCCGCGGCTGTGTTGAGTCTCTTGGGGGCGATGTCGACCTCCCCCGGTGCCGAAGACGCCGGCGCGGCCGGGACGACGACGTCGACGACGTTGTTCTCGACGGCGAACGCCGTGCTTTCCGGCGAGGGTGGCCAGTTCGACCAGCCTTGGTGGGATGCCATTACGGCGTCGTCGCCTCCGTGGGACAATACCGGGGGAGGCGACCCGGTCCAGTTCGACTACAGCACGGACATGGACCAGGGCCGGGAAGATCTCGTAACCGGCCAGGCCGACTTCGCCATCTCCGAAGGGCCATTGACCGGCGGGGCGCCTCTGTCGTCGTTGCCGGACGTGATCAACCCCACGGTCGGTGTGTTCCAGAACGAGGCAGGGACGGCGGCGCTCAACGGCTTGACGGTCGCCTACGTACCTATCGCTGTGGAGGCGGTCGCCATACCTTTCATCGTCGTCACCTCGTGTTCAACGGGGACCACGCTCGCCTCCAACCCGTTCAACTGCACTTTGCAGTCGACGATCAATATGTCGCCGACGACCCTGGAGACGGCGTTCCAGTCCGCCACCCAGAGTTGGAGCACGCCGGCGATCATGGCGGACAACAACGGCCAGGGGTTTAACTCGATCATTTCGTCCGAAGGGCCGTTCCCTTCGAACCCGCAGCAGGCTGACGCGACCAACGGGGCCTTGATCAACTACTTCTTGGGCACCGACGCTCAGCCAGCCTGGACCTCGTGGGCGGAGTCCTTCGGCTCGCCGGGGGATACGACGCTCTATACGTGGCCGAAGAAGTCGCCGATTTCTGCGGGCAACCAGTTCCAGGAATCGGACATGATCTATGACCTGGTCCCCCGGGACCCGTACTCGCTCAGCGAGGACCAAACGATGCAGGTGTGGGGAGACCCCTACAACATGACGGTTGTGCCATGGTCGTGGACCCTGCCTAAGTACACCTTGTACACCGCCCCGCTCCCGGACATATCGATCGAAAACGCGGCCGGAGCCTTCGTGGCCCCTGACCTTGCCTCGATGGAGGCGGCATTTTCCTACGCCAGCGCGAACGCGTCCAATCTTGTGACTTTCGGGGCCAATGCTTCGGACAAGACCGCCTACCCGAGCCAAATGATGACGACGGACTATCTGGAAGTCCCGCTCAACGGCTTGTCCGCGGACAAGGCGACAGCCTTGGCGGGCCTCATTCAGTACCTCTTGAGCTCCAAAGGGCAAAGCGCGATCTGTAGCGCCGGCTACCTGCCCTTGGTGCAAACGGGCCTGGACAGCTCCCAGTGCACATTGCCGACAGTCCCGAGCACGGCGGCGGCCCTGTCTTCGCAGATCGTGGCGGCCGATAACACAATCGTCACCGAACTGGAGGCCGAAGCAACCGCAGCGACGTCGACCACCTCCACTTCCACAACATCGACTTCGACCACGTCCACTTCGACCACGTCGACTTCGACCACGTCGACGTCGACTACAACCACGTCCACAACGACGACGTCCACAACGACCACGTCCACCACGACCACGACAGCGCCTACGACAACGACGACAACGCCGGTCACAACAACAACCACAGCGCCTACCACGACGACGACGACCAGTCAGGGCGCGACCACCACTTCGCTGGCCTCGCCGACGACAGCGACCACGCTAACCTCACCGGCGAGCACCACTTTGCCCCCCTCGGCCACTACGACCATGCCCGCCTCGGCCACAACGACCACGGCTTCGCCCACAAGTTCCGTGGCCGCTCTTGCGACCACGACGGTCCCCGCATCGGCCACCACGACCGGTTCACTTACATCGACGAAAACGACGGTGCCCACGCCAACGCTTAAGGTGGTGACCTCCACGACCAAGCCTCCTACTACCAAGGCGCGGCCCTCGACTACTAGGCGGCGCCGTTCTCTCTCGACCACCAAACGGCACACCGCCCGCACCAGGCGGTCGCCCCCCACGAAGAAGGCACCCCGTCATAAGGCCAAAAAAAGAAACTTGGTGCGCGATGCCCCAAGATCCATTTCGCGCCCGCCAGAGACGACAGGAGGATCGTCCGGCGACAGCCCTCATGGCTCGCCGGCGTTGGCCATGACCGGGGGCGGCGCACTGCGGCTCGGCGGGCTGGGTCTCGGTCTGCTCGCTTTGGGGGAGGCCAGCCGGCAGGCATTGCGCCGGCGCCGGGAGCCGGACCGGCGCCAAAGGAAGAAGCGCAGGCTCCAGGCATGACGGTGGTCCTACCGGGCAAAGACAGCCAATCCTGGGAAGGGGAAGAAGCGGCCAGCGGCGACGCTGTTTTCCTCGACGACGCCACCAAGCAACTGTTGCGCCAATTGGTAGAGGGTGCCCGTCCCGCAGCCGAGCCCAGCACGGGCCGGCCGGTCGATTGGGACGCGATCTGGAGCCTGGCCGCGAAGGGCCCCTCCGAGGAACTGGCGCTTGGGTCGGTACTGCTGGCGGCGGAGGAGGCCGCGGCCGGGGAGCTGGCAATGCCACCCTCCGCGCTCATGGCCGCCGTCGGGCGGGATGGTCACGCACACGCTCAGGCCCGGGGAGCAAGAAGGCTCCCGAGCCCCCCTTTGGTGCACGAGGCCCGCAACGAGCCTAAGTCGGCCGCTCTCGTCTTGCACGAGGCTCCAAGGCCCCCTGCCGTTGAGTTCCCGGTTGTCCGTGAGGTCCCCAAGGCGGGTGCCCCGGGTCGGCCTGTCGTCCAAGCGGCGTCGCCGGGCGCAGAGTTGCCCAAGCGGCTGCGCCGGGCGGTAGTCGGTGCCACTTGGGTGCGCAACCTGGGCATCATCGTCGTGCTGTTTTCCGTCTGGCAACTGTGGGGTACGGGGATCGCCGAGGCACACTCGCAAAGCCAGTTGGGCGCCCAGTACAAAGCCTTGGTACAAAACGCGACGCCATATGCCGGCGTGTCAACAACGCTACCGGCGGCCCCCGCGCTTCCTGCCGGGGCCGGGCGTCAGGCCGGAACCGTAGGCGCCTCCCTTCAAGCCAAGGCTTTCCAAGCCAACGCCTCCCTCGAGGCTGAAGCGAAGGCTTTCAGTGAGGCGACGCTTCCCGGCGGTGTGCTCGGTCGTATACGCATCCCGGCGATCGGAGTTTCCGACTATTTCGTTGCCGGGGTCGGGGAGGCCCAGCTCCAGGAAGGGCCGGGGCGTTACCCTGGCTCGGGGCTGCCCGGCCAGAGAGGTAACGTCGCCATCGCCGGGCACCGGACTACCTACGGCGCCCCGTTTTTCCGGCTGGGCGAGGTCCATGTCGGGGACACGGTGATCATCGATACCCCCGAGGGACGGGCGACTTACAGGGTCTCGCAGCCCCCGTTCGCCGTGTCGCCCTATGATGTCGACGTGTTGGACGACTTCGGCGACGCCCGGCTGACCCTGACCACCTGTAACCCCCCGTTCTTGGCGACGACCAGGTTGATTGTTGTGGCAAAGCTCAGCCAGTGGTTACCCACCGGGGCTCGGGCCCCGGTGGCGCTGGTGGCCGCTCCCCAGGGTGGCCCCGCGGCCGTCCCCACCACGTCGGGCCTGGCCCTCCATGCTCGGGCCGCGTCGCCGGTCGGGCCCAAGGCCGTTCGCTTGTCTTCGCCCTCGAGCCCAGTAAATTCCGTTGCCGTCTTGCCCGCCTCCAGGGTTGGGGCGCGGATGGCAAGGCCGTCGCCGGCTGGGCATCTCACGCCCGCCGCGGCTGTCGGGCCTGCCTCAGGCTCGACCGCCGGCAACGAAGGCATCAACGACGCCGCGACCGTCGGGCAGGCCGCAACCGCCGAGGGTAACGGCTGGCACATGGCGCGGTTGCCCCTCGTACTGGCGGTCGTGATCGCCCTCTGCGCCCTAGGCGCTCTGTACGAGAGGGCGGTACGGTTTTTCACGGGCATCTCCCACTGGTTCGTGATGGTCCCTTTGTGGGCGGCAGGTTTGCTGGTCCTGTTCAGGGTCCTGGGATTGCTCCTCCCGGCGGACTTATGAACAGCGCAACTAGCCGCCAGCTGTCCGCGGCGGACAATGCCCAAAGCGGGTGGGAAGGCACGGTTGGCGAGCACCAGTCGGGCAGGGCCGATGCCCTGGCTCGTTTTATCGAGCCCGGCCGCCGAGCTTTCGAGCTTTCGCTGGCGTTCTGTGCCTTATCGCTGGCCTTCCCGTGGCTGGCGGTCGTGGCTATGGCCGCCGCCGGGCGTGCCTGGCAGCGAGGTACCAAACGGGCCTGGGGTGCAGTTCTGGCTGCTGCCTGGTGCTTTTTCCTCGGCATCGCGGTGAGGCAGTACCTGGGCTTGGGGATATTCCCATGAGCGGTCCCGAACGCGACCGCCCCACCGGGCCCGTCTCCCCGGCCCCGCCGTCGTCGATGCCTTGGGCGCCATCACCCACCAAGCGCGACGGGCTGGCGGCCCCAAGACTGGCGGCTCTGAGGGAAGAGACGGTAAGTGGCACCTGGGCGGCACCAAGGTCGGCCGCTGTCGTAGCCATGCCCTTCCGCGCTGGCGTCGACGAGGGGTGGAGCCAGCAGGGCACCGATGACATGGGGACCGCGGAGGTCAAAGGCGTCCTGGAGACACGGGATGTCTCATGCTGGTTCGGGAGCAACAAGGTGCTCGAGAAGGTGTCACTTGTAATGCGCCCCCGCCAGGTCACCGCCCTCATTGGGCCATCCGGGTGCGGGAAATCGACATACTTGCGCACACTCAACCGGATGCACGAGCTCGTGCCCAGTGCTCGCCTCTCCGGTCAGGTCCTCTTGGACGGCGAGGACATTTATGGTCAAGGCGTTAGGGTGACCGAAACGAGGTTGCGTATAGGGATGGTGTTCCAAAAGCCCAACCCCTTCCCTTCGATGACGATCGCGCAGAACGTGCTGGCGGGCCTACGGCTCGCTGGGATCAAGGTGGACAACAAAGACGCCCTCGTGCAAGAGTGCCTGTCCCGGGCGGGGCTTTGGAACGAGGCTCGGTTCCGGCTCAACCAGTCGGGCGCGGCGCTTTCGGGTGGCCAGCAGCAGCGCCTGTGCATTGCCCGGGCCCTCGCCGTCAGGCCCGAGGTACTGCTGATGGACGAGCCCTGCTCGGCCCTCGACCCCATATCGACCGGCGTAATCGAGGAAACCATCGCCGAGCTGAGCCAGGAGATCACGATCGTCATCGTCACCCACAACATGCAGCAGGCACAAAGGGTCTCCCATCGGTGTGCCCTGTTCCTCGTCGACGGCGAGGGAAGGCCTGGGCATATCGTCGAGCAGGGGCCGACCGAGCAGGTGTTCGGTGACCCACAAGACCAACGGACTGCTGACTACGTAGGTGGCCGCTTCGGGTGATTGACGGCGCGGCAGGGCCGTCCGCCCGGGTCGCGTCGCCCTCAGGTCATGGTGAGCAGCACGAGCCTGTCGATCCGGCCGTCATCGACGCGAAAGCAAAGCACCGTTTCCTCGCTCGCCCCTCCGTCGTACGATGTGCGGTGATGGTCTAACACCCAGGGGCCGGCGACCTGCCGGCCTACCACACTTATCCTGCCGTCGGGGTAGTGCGTGAACACTTCGGCCATGCGGCGCCCAATGGCGGGAGCACCCTCGACCAGCACGCGGCCGGTGGCGTCGGAGAGCACGGCTGTAGCCGAAAGGCAGTCGACCAGTTGTGGCTCGTTCCCGGCGTTGTAGGAGGCGATATAACGCTCTACGGTCTCGATAATAAGCTGTGGCATGGATGGGGATGACGGTCCGCCCGATAAGACGATGACTTTCGGCTCCGACGGCTCCCCCGGGGAGGGCTCGGAAGCCGGGCGGGAAGACGTTGGCACAGTCGGGTCGACGGCAGACCTGGGGGAATGCCCGGCGAGCGGTACGACGGTCGGATCCTCCACCGGCTCGGTATCTACGAGCGGCTCGAGGGGAGGCTCGACCTCCACCATCGCCCCGGACGTGCGCAGGGCCTCCGCCAGCTGGCTCGCCGCCGGCGCTTCGGCACCGACGAGCACCTCGGGGTGCTGGCCGAGGACGGCCGCTTCCAGGTAATCGTAGGCGAGCTCGGCGGGGCACCCCATCTTGAAAAGGACTCCGAGCACCTCGAGCGGCTGCTGGCCCGGGTCGACCAGCCGCACGCTGACGCCGGGAGAAACCTGACCGGCGGAGGGGCGACCACCGCTGTAGTCCGCCGGGTAGGCACCGCGCTTGTCCGCACCGATCATGCGCCCACCAATGCCACGAACCCCAGGGTAGCTTGCCGACAACGTGTAGGGCCTCTACGGCAACCGATAAAGTCGGTCTTCCCTTGGGGGGGGCCTGTCCCCTGCACGGGGCTTGTCAGCGTAGGCTTCGACGGCCGGTTCCCGCACGTCGATCTCGTGGCCCTCCCACGCCGCCGCTGCCCTGAGCTCTTCTTCGTCCGCTTTGTGCTGGCGCCGCACTTCGCGGATGTGGGTGAGGAACCACGTCGCCGCACTGCTGCGGCTGACGTCCCTTGCGGTAAAGCCACATATCCGGCACGTCGCCAGCCAGACGCCTTGCTCAAGGGTGTAAGCGGCTCGGTGGCGCGGCCCTTCGACAACCTGACGGTCCACGGCTTCTCCAAGCGTTCTGCGGGTTTGCACCTACAATTGCTCAGCTTCTTGTTGCAGGGATGGCGGGAAGGTGTCGTTTGGGTTAACTTTGGGTGCCGTCCAGCCAAACTTTCCGGTGGCCGGTGTTCGAACGCCCTGACAGAGCCTCGGCGCTCGACGTCGGCCAATATTTCCTCTTCTCTTCCCCCGGCTCCATCGAGTTGTATGGAGGCAGATGCAGATAGCACACGTGACTTTCGGCGTCCCATTTAAGACGTGGCGGGAGCGCCAACGCAGCTGGTGGGTTTGTCTAGACCACACCAGCCGGACCGTTGTCCAGCTGTCGCTTGTCATCGGCGGGACCCTGGTCGCCTATCACTATTCGTTGCTCACGTTGCTCGAGCAGCTTGACGTGCAATCCCCCCTGGCCTACGTCGGTCTGGTGCCGGTCTTCGCCCTCGCTCTGGCGGCGGCGTACATGACCCCCAAGGTCGAGGAGCCGAACATCTACGACCGCCAGGTCGACTACATCGTGGGGGTACCGCTGCTGCTGGTCGCGGCGGCCATCACCATGTTGCTACCTCACCACATGTCGGCCACCTTTTGGCAGTGGCGGGTCGACCTCCTGGCCGTGCCCCTCTTCGTCGCCGGCCTCGTCGCCATAGTTTTCGGTACCCGGGTGCTCTGGCGGCAACGCCTGGCCGTGCTCTACCTCTTGCTTGCCCTGCCCGCCCTGTACACCGTCGTGCTCGCCTCCACGCTCGTCCGGTACACCAACTTCACTGTCGACGCGCTGCGAGACATCCTCAAGTACATACCAGTGGCCAAGGCCGATGTGGTCCCCGGCGACCCCCTGTTCACCGTCACCCATCACGGGTCGAGCTTCCCCCTGGCCGTGGTCACGGCATGCTCGGGCGTGGATGGCCTCGTGGGCTTCCTCTTGATCGGCCTGCTCTTTGCGGCCATGATGCATGGCCCGCTACTAAGAAAGATGTTGTGGCTGTTGGCGGGCCTACCACTGTTGTGGGCGATCAACCTCGGCCGCATCATGTTCATCTTCTGGGCCGGTAGGCAGTGGGGCGAGAAGGTCGCACTCACTGTATTCCACCCGGTGATCGGTCTCATTACATTCAGCGCCGGCGTCACGCTCTGGGCGCTGGCCCACCGTTGGGCCGGCCTTCGTCTCGCCCCTTTCGCCGGGGGGGGCCGCCGCCGCGCCGATGAACCCGTTGTCCGCCGCGGGGTGCTCCCCGTGCCCGCTATCGCCGCCGTCGCCATTTTCGTGGTCGTCGCATCGGTGGGCATTGGTGTGGGGGACACCTCGCTCAAGGACTATAACCTCGTCGAAACCGCCGTCGGAGAGCCGAGGCTCACGTCGTTCCTTGTCAACCCGGCCCGTGTCCCAGGCTGGACGTGGAGCTACGAGGCCCAGTTCCAAAACGGCAAGCCCGAGTTCGGCCTGGACTCGCTTTGGTACCGCTACCTCTACCGGCCGACCAGCCAGGACGGCGCTCTACGAGCCACCGTCCCGGTCACCGCCGACGTCATCAATGCCTCGGGTATCTCGGGCTTCAACGCCTTTACTCTTCAGGACTGTTACAACTTCCATGGCTGGTCCGAGCGCGCCACCGTCGACGAAAACCTCGGGGGCGGCATTACCGGTCAGTCTCTTTCTTACGACTCCTCGCAATATGGCGACTGGTCCGTGCTGTACTGGCTTTGGCCTGTACTGGGGACTGAAGGCAACCCGACCGCCACGCGTTACGAACGCGTGGTGCTTTACGTCCAGGACGGCCCGCTGGCCACCGTGCAAGACCCCAAGACCGGTGTCAAGAGCACGGCGGCGTTGAGCCTCGACGAGCGCCTCACCGTCGACCGCGATTTCCTGACCGTGTTCGCGAGTGAGATCATTAAGGGGCAAAAAGCCGCGACGACCGAGACCATCGAAAGCGAGGCAGCCGCATGAGCAATATAAGCAAGGGCTCAGCCATCGAAGCCCGCAGAATGGCTCGCCGTAAGGACGAAATCGCGCGCGACCTTGAGGTGCTCGTGCAGCGCCTGGCCGAGAGCCGGGAGGCCATTGTGCGGCTTCTCGCCGCGTCCACCGGCGAAGAGCAGGCGACGCCCATCGAGCCGGCGCGCAACTCCGTGACGCCGCTCCGTGCTTTATGCAGCACGCTCGGTACCGCCGGCCCCGAACTCCCCGCAAGGGCCGATGAAACCCCGGGCCCGGCAGAGCGCGTACTGGTGGGAGCTGCCGGTGGGCTCGGGCAGGACGGCCAGGCGTGGGAGCGCTTCGTCAACGACGGCGAGGCGCTCGGCATGGCTGATGCCGACGCCCGAGGGACGCGGGCGGCGGGGCGCATGGTCCTGGCCGCCGTACTGGTGGCCGTCGGGGCTGTGGTACTGCTGACGGCCCTTGTTAGCCTGCTCTAACCCGTTCGAGCCAGCCGTCAGAGCAGGATTTTGCGACATCTCGGCTCTGTGACCGAAGAATTCAGTTACCGTTCATCGGGCCTCTACTGGGACGCAAGATCCATCAGCAATACTCGCGTCGTGCGCACCCAGCGGCCGTACCACAAGAGCCCTACTCCTGGGAGCAATGCAGCCAAGGCCGGTCTGGTCATGGTCGGCGGCGACTCAGGGCCCGTCCCCCAAGGGCCAACCTTAACGGCAGAACAACTGGATATTTCGGTCGTCATGCCTTGTCTTAACGAGGCTGAGAGCGTCGGTACGTGCGTGGCTAAGGCCTTTGAGGGCATCCGCCTTTCCGGCCTTGTAGGTGAAGTGGTGGTCGCCGACAACGGCTCGTGGGACGGGTCGGTGGAGATCGCCCGGCGGGCAGGGGCGCGCGTCGTCCATCAGCCGCTGCGCGGCTACGGCAACGCGTACCGGAAGGGTTTCGCCGAAGCCCGGGGCCAGATCGTCGTGATGGGCGACTCTGATGACAGCTATGACTTCACCCAGATCCCGGCCCTGATCGCGCCCCTCCAGGCCGGTGCCGACTATGTTCTGGGCTCACGTTTCCGGGGCCAGATCAAGCCGGGCGCCATGACATGGAGCCACCGCCACATCGGCAACCCCATCCTTACCGGGATGCTCAACCTTCTCTTCGGGCTCAAGTCAAGTGACGCTCACAGCGGCCTGCGCGCTTTCCGGCGCGAGGCCCTCCAACAATTGAGCCTGAGCTGTGAGGGCATGGAGCTGGCCTCAGAGATTGTCGTCAAGGCGGCGCGTGCCGGGCTCGATGTCGCCGAAGTGCCGATCGTCTACCACCCGCGTACCGGCGAATCAAAGCTGCAGTCCTTGCCCGACGCTTGGCGGCACATGCGGTTCCTGTTGCTGCTCTCGCCGCTGCACGTTTTCATTTGGCCCGGGTTACTGCTTTTCGGGGCCGGCTTTTCCGCCCAGGCTTTGCTGCTCGGGCTGGGCTCGTCGCAACTTGGCTTGCGCTTGAGCGCCCTGGCCGTGTGCGTCATGCTGTTGGGTATGCAACTACTGGTCCTGGGCTTGTTCGCCAAGACGTATGCCCGCCACGTCGGCCTGGAAGCCGAATCCCCGGCGAGCCGCTTCGTGGAGCGGGTGTTCACGTTGGAGCGCGGCTTGCTGGTTAGCTTCGTCCTCGGCTTGCTCGGGGCCGCTGTGGCTGCCTGCTCTATTCTTGGCCTCATGGGGGGGAAGTGGCTTGACGAACAACTGGGCGGGTTCGGGCTGGGTCTCATCGTCCTCGGTGCCCAGCTCGGCTTCGGCTCCTTCTTCCTGGCGTTCTTTCGGGCCCCGTTCGAGCGGGCCGGTGCGTCCCAGACGATCGTCCTGGCGTGAGGGCCCGTCTTCGGTGGGCTCGTCGGGCAATATGGTGCTGATGAGGGCTAAAGCATGCCGGTAAGGACCATCGTTTTGCTGGCCGTGGGCGTATTTTGCCTCACGGGCGGGTTGATGGTACGCCGTAGGTTGCCTCTTTTTCGCCCACGGGTAGGTAGTGGACGGGTGGCTCGCCAGTGGGCGACAGAACGCGATCGTGTCAGTTTCAGCACGGACGGCCTGTTCATCGCCTCGCCCTCGCTCTCGGCCCGACGCACGCTGGGGGCCCGCCAGCGCGACGCGCTGACGGCTGGTGGTGCCGCCCTGCTCGTCGGTTTGGTCCTGGCGCCGCACGTTGTGCTGCTCGGTCTTGTCGCCTTCTGCACGGTGGCCTATGTGGCGTCCATGGTCGTGCGGCTGTGGTTGTTCAAGATCTCGCTCGGGGGCACGGCCTTGATCAAGATCCCGGACTCCGAGGCCCTTGGCACCCCTGATGAGGTCTTCGACAGCTACACGGTGATGGTGCCGGTGTTCCGCGAACCCGAAGTGATGTCATCGCTGGTCGAGCACCTCCGGCACCTGGATTACCCCGCCGAGCGCCTTCAGATCCTTCTTCTGGCCGAAGCCGATGACTCCGCGACAATTGCCGCCGCCCGCGTGGCCATCGGGGCCGCGGCGGACCTCCGGATCTTGATCGTCCCCCCGGGCGGGCCACGCACGAAGCCCAAGGCGCTCAACTACGGCCTGACCCATGCCACTGGGACCTTCCTCACCATCTTCGACGCAGAAGACCGCCCGGACCCCTTACAACTGCGCAGAGCGGCTATCGCCCTCTCACGGCTGCCGCCCGAGGTGGCCTGTCTGCAGGCCCGCCTCGGCTTCTTCAACGGCGGCCAAAACGTCATCACGCGCTGGTTCCAGGTCGAGTACAGCATGTGGTTCCGCCAAATGCTGCCCGGCTTGTCGAAATTGCGTGTCCCCATACCCTTGGGGGGGACCTCGAACCACTTTCGCAAGGAAGTCCTGCTCGACTTGGGCGCCTGGGACCCCTACAACGTGACCGAGGACGCCGATCTCGGGGTCAGGCTCAGTCGCGCCGGTTACCGCAGCGAGGTAATGGACTCGTTGACGCTGGAAGAGGCGAACAGCGACTTCGTCAACTGGGCTAAGCAGCGTTCCCGCTGGTACAAGGGCTATCTTCAGACCTTTCTGGTCCACATGCGCGACTTCCGGGAGTCGCAGCGCCTCCTGGGTACGCGCCGTCTCCTGTTCCTCATGCTTTTCGTCGGGGGTACCCCGCTCATGGCCATGGTCAACCCGATTTTCTGGACCTTGACCGTGGTCTGGTTCGTCGTCAAGCCCGCCTGGTTGATGGCTGTGTTCCCCGCACCTCTGTACTTCCTGGGCCTATTTTGCTGGCTCGCCGGCAACTTCCTGTTCACATTCACCTGCATGCTGGAGGCCATCGAGGTCGATGATTCGCTCTTCGTTGCCGCCCTGTTGACTCCCGTCTACTGGGTCATGATGTCGGTGGCCGCCTACAAAGCCTTGGTGCAGGTCTTCTTCGCCCCGGCGTACTGGGAGAAGACCCGCCACGGGCTGGCGAAGGCCGTCGTGGGGGCGACAGCACCGGCTAGGCCGACGCCATGAGGCCAGCAGCCTAAAGCCAGCCTCTCAGGCCGGGTGAGCACCGCTCCACGGGCGGTGGTTTGCTTTGTGTGCACCAGCACCTTTTGGCAATCACTCACAGCGGGAGTGACTACTCTCCCTCGCCCGGGACAGCCAGGACAAAGAGGTGATTGAGCCCGAGCTCGAACCGGCGCCGGCGCACCAACTGAAAGCCGTGCTTTTCGAAAATGCCCGGGATATCAGACGGCCGAAGTCCCCAGTGCTGGTGGACCTCCATGCCGTCGATGATGTGGAGGCGCATCAGCAAATGGAGCATTCGGTCGACTACTGGTGCAGGCACCGTCAGGACGACCCGGCCACCGGGGAGGAGATGGTGGCGGCAAGCCTTCGCGAACTGGCTCCCCTCACCTTCTGGTACGTGCTCGAAAACCGCCAAGGCCACGATGGCGTCGAAGCGCTCGTTGCTATCCACGTCGCCGGGGAAATTACCCCGCAGGATCCGGTGCGACCAAGTGAAATGACCCGGATCGGCCATCGGATCTATACCGACCCCGTCGCGCAGCCAGCGCAGTCGTCGAAAGAGGGTGCCGTCGGCGCAGCCGACGTCGAGCACCCGGTCCCCGTGATGGAGCCAACGACGCGCCGCGAGGATCCGCCAATCCTGAAGTCGCCGGTCCACAAAGGTCATGAGCTCATCCCCAATCGTTTTAGAGTGGTCTGTTCGGCACCCAGCGGTAGAGCTCGCCGACCGTTGGTCCAAAGTACTTCACCTTGCTCCAGCGGCCACCGTCAGTCGAGCCCAGCGCTTGGTTGATCTCGGCGGTCTGGGCATCCGCTGCTGTGGGCGATTGTAGGAGCCACTGGAACTGGCCGGAAAAGTTCTCGGACAGCGCCTGATAATCTCGGTTGCTGGGAACGATCCATCCTCCCGGGTACCTCGAAAAAAGCGGGGCTGGGAAGGCGGTGGACGTGTCGACCATGATCAGCTGACCCTTGGAGAGGTACGGGTCGATATAGCTGTCGAACCCGTGCCACTCGACGATCGGGACAGCGGCGTATACGATCTTGGCTTGAGGCAGGCCGAAAGCCGCTCGGAACGCTCGGGACTCATCCTCTACCGGGGTCGTCCTGGGGTTGAGGTCATTGAGCGTGCCGCTGGCAGCGTTAAGCGCCGCCAGGCAGACCAATGACAGACATATAACCCGGCGAGCAGGCGCGCCGCCCCAGCGCATGGCTGTTGCTTCGCGCGCCGCCAACGCGAGGATTACGGTGGCAAAGACCGTGAGTGAGGCGAAGTAGCGGGGGTCTCCCCAGCTCTTGTTCTCAGACATGGTGGCAGCGACCTGTCCAGGGAACACGGCCGCGGCACCCACAACGCTAACGAGCGCCCAAAGCCGGCGTCGATGACGCAACACGATGAGGAAAAGAAGGGGCAGGACAATGACCAGCGCCGGGACAAAGGCCCAGGTGTAGCGGGCGGCATAGACGACTCCGGTCGCAAGGCTCTTGTGGGCGGGCAGCCAGGACGCGCTACCTGGGGGAGTGGCTTCGGTGCTCAGTCCGTCGTACCAGAAGAGAGGATTGCCCATGATCAGCCAGTTGGCAAAGGTCCACAGGCCGAACACAAAAACACCCGGAAGAGCAACCAGGGTCGCCACCTTGGCTCGGCGCGCCCAGCTGCGCTCGCGGAAGGCGACCAGGGCAGCGACCAACGGCACAAGCGCGAGGGCTTCCTCGCGGATCGCCATGGATGCGGCGAGGCCCATGGAGACCAAAATGAGCGAGAGCGAGCCTCCCTCCTGGAACCAGGCGACGATCCCCAGAAGGAACACGGAGGCTGCCAGGTAAAACGATGCTTCGCTCATGCCGTTGCCGCAGTAGAAGATGATGACAGGATTGAGGCAGTAGGTAATCGTCAACCCAGCCACAACCGGCTCGGAGAGGCCGAGCCGGCGGAACAACTTGACCAGGACCAGGACGGTGACAGCGCCGCAAGCAGCAGTACTGAGGGGGCCGGATAGCGCGGCCTGGTTGAGGGGGCTCATGACGGCCATGAACGGCAGTTGCAACACCACCGGGAGCGGGAACCAAACAAACCCCCAAGCCGCCAGGTGTGGGTCGCGGCTGAAAAGTACTTCACGCGCATCTTCGGACCGCGACAATGCGTCGCCGATCTCGTAGTGGACGGAGAAGAGCATAAAACAGCCTGCGGCGACGTAGATCCCCAGCGCCATCAACGCCAGCGCCAGGGGCCAAAACCTCACGACAGGAGCGAGCCACCCCGGTCGCGCGGGAGCCACCGCGGTCGCCGTCTTCGTGGGCGGTACAGGTGGTGCGGCAGGGCGTGGGAGTGTGGGCGGGACGATGACGGCCGTCACGGTATTTACCTCACCCTGAGTGCGCGGCGCAACCGAGAGACACCGGCGGCCTCGTTGAAGTAGGCATCACCAGTGAGGTGGCGCGCTTGTCATGATCGTTGGTGCCCCCCCCACGCGCATGGAGCAACAAGTCCACGGCCTTGGCACGTCGGCCAGCATTGTCGACCGAGCTTGCCCCTGAGTGGAGAACGGCTGAACGTACGGTGAATTTCTGGCTCACAAAAAGCTAACAAAAGTTGTCAGCGGTACGACTGTCTTGACGCCTTCAGTCTGACGATCTGACTTCGAGGGCCATCTCCGCGGTCAGGTTGACGAGGCGCTCCTGCAACTCGAAGTGGGTGACCAGCAGCTTGCCGAGAGCGCCGAGGCCGTTCGGGGCGTCGGCGCCCATGCCGAGCTCGGCCGCCCGCCGACGCGCATCCTCTAGGGTCGCCACCGCCTCCTCGCGCGCCCACGACAGCATCGTGGCGACAAGGGCACCTTCAGCGTCCTCCGAGCGCGCCCGGGCTTTTTTGACCAGCGTCCCCAGCCGCTCTTGGGCGGCCACGACCTGGCTGTCAAGCTCGTCTGCCTGGTGCTCGAGCTCAGCCAGGCGCGAGCGCAACGCCGTCAAGAGCTCCTCGTCTGTGAAGGCTATGTCTTCGGCGAGCAGTTTCCCCGAAGGGCTATGGGCGGGGTCTGAGTCGTGCCGCTCGTCGTTCCCTGAGTGATCCCGTAGGTCGGGCCCGTACTCTAAGTCGGGCTGGTCCGCCAGATCGGGCTGGTCCGCCAGATCGGGCTGGTCTGGCAAATCAGAGGGGTCGAGTGGCGCGGATGGCTTAGAGGGGCGAGCTCGCTCAGAGGCGTCTACCGGCTGGGCGGGCGGACCATAGCTCCGGGCCTCGACCTCGATCGCCTTGGTCGCGACCATCGCCTTCACCAGAGCGTCGCGATAGTTGGACACCAGGACCGGCAGTGGGATGTCAGGGCCCCAATCCGGCGCCTCGGCGCTGATCATCGGCATAGCGGACCGCAGAGCGATGTGGGCCGCCTCTCGCGCCAGCAGGGCGTTGAGGCTGGCGACTCGGGTCACCTCGGAAATTTCCTCCGCCTGGCGGACGGCCTGGCGGTTGTCGTTTTCGGCCGCGGCCAGTTCGGCCTGTAGCTGCATGGCTTGGCGCATGGCTGCCGAAGCGTTGCCGCGGCCATACTTCCGTACGTGGTCGAGGAGGGCACTGACTCGGTAGCGCTGGCTGAGCACGCCGTCCAACTTCGCCAGGGCCGTGGCTGCCGCCACCGCCGCGTCCGCGTCAGCGCGGACGGCAACCGCATAACTCTCCTCGGCCTCTGCCAGACGGGTCGCTAGCTCATCAAAGCGGGCCAGTTCCCTTGTGGGCGCGGGGTACGACGGCTTCAGCTCGACGTCTACCGCTTGCTTCAGCGAGAGCCCGAGCAGCTGTTGGGCCGGAGATCCGCTCACAGAACGGTCCGCCCGCGGCTCGGCTTCCACAAGTCAAGCCTACGCTCGCAGCTGCGCGTCGTCGACTTTCTTGGCGCCAGGTCAACCTGGCAGGTTTATTGGAGAACGAGGCCCGGCTGTCGAGCGTCGGTCTGGTCGCGCCGAGCGCACACAAACCTTCGGTGATCCCGGTCCTCTGCAGGGGGCCGAGCTAAAAAGGTTCGCCCTCGTGGCGAGGGGGCAGAGGGCCGGGGATGGGGAACACACTGCCGCCGGGGCGGCCTCGACCGTCCGCCTGGCTGGTACCGGGGGAGTCGAACGCACCCGCGCCATCGCCTTCTTCCAGCTGTAGAGCTCTCGTCCCGAGTTCGACGAGGCTTTTTTCAACGTCGGCCAGCGCCTGGAGATGGTGCTCGATAGCCCGGGCTACGTCTGTGCCGATGGAGGGGACGGCGGGCCCGGGGGCGCCCCCCTCCGGATCAGCCGAGGCATTGAGGATCTCTGCCGCCCGCAGCTCGGCTTCAAGGAGGATGCCCGTCGCCTGAAGTTCGGTGGCGTGGCGGGCCGGGGACGGCCCCAAAGTGAACCCCTCTGGGGACGGTCCCAGGAGCACGGTCTCCAGGCGGGCCTCGAGCTGGGCCGCTAGCTCAAGCTGCCGGGCAGCGCGGTCGATACGTTGCTGCGCCTCCCTCAGCTCGGCGCGAAGAGAAAGATGTTGGAACGGCTCTGTAACGCCGCTCGCATCGGTCACTTTCCCGAGTGTAGGCGACCGCCCGGATGCCGGCGGCGGGCTGCGGGGTATATCCCGAAATTGAGGCCCCAGAGCAACAGGGCGATGGCGCAGGCGCCGATGAAAGTGACCGGGACGGGAGCGGCCGTCGACCCGGTCACCGCCCGGGAAGGAGACCATGTACGCCACTCGGTCACTCAGGTGGGCACATATCGTTAGCCTCGGCGCCGCCATCTTTTTCACGGCGGTCAGTCTGGTGACACCAATGGCGGACCCGGTGGTCGTTTCGCAGCCGTCGCACCCGTCCGAAAAGGCGCCGGCAGGCGTGCATGCTGAGGGCACTTTGCTGTCCCTCCATGACCAGCCTTGGCATTTCATCGGCATCAACGTCCCCCAGGCCGCGACCGACTACCAGGTCAACGGCGGATGTGGCGCATACTTCGACCTGTTGCCGTTCTTTGACTCCTTGCCCCCGGACAGTGTGGCCCGCGTGGGTTTCGGCCAGGACGCGACCATCGATGAGGGCCCAGGCATCAGCCGCACCATGGTCAATCGCGACTGGCGGGCCCTCGACCGCGTGGTCGAGGCCGCCGACCAGAGCACCACCCACGTCCGTCTCATAGTGGGCCTTGGCGGCGAGGGTGGCACGTGCGACGGGGGAGTTTTCAAGACAGACGAGTGGTACCAAGAGGGTTACATGCAGCCCTACACGGGACCGGACGGTTATCGGCGCAGCTCGTACTGGACTTACCTCAAGGAGGTTGTCAGCCGTTACGCCGGCAACCCCGCCATTTTGATGTGGGAGCCGATGGGCGAACCCGAAGCGGCAGATTGCGCCCCCGGTTATAGCGGCGGCGAGTGTTACAGCCACAAGTCGTGCCCGGCGGACGCCACGGCCACCCTGGTCGATTGGTTTGACCGTGTCGGCGCCCAGATCCACGAGGTTGACCCGGGCGCGTTGGTCGAAACGGGAGCACTTAGCAATGAACAGTGCGGCTGGGCGGGAGGCGGAGAACTGCGCATCGACGAAGCGACAGGAGTCGATGTCGCCTCTTTCCACGACTATGGAAACCCTGACCAGGCCATGCCCGCTCAGTTGACGGCGGCGATAGCGGACGCCAGGCAGGCGGGCAAGCCGTTGGTGGTCGGTGAGGTGGGTATCTCCGCCGGCGTTGGCTGCCCAACCTCCCTGGCACAGCGAGCTCATGATATGGCGGCCAAGCTCCACGCCGCGCTCTCGGCCGGCGCGGCAGGTTGGGTGCCCTGGACCTACGGCGCCGGTACCAACAATGGCTGCGACGACTACATCTTGGCGGGGGACCCAGTCATGAGCATCCTGGCGAAAGCTGACGCTTAGTCTTTTTCCGCTCGTTGCCGCGCCAATCCAGCTTGAGACATGGACAAGCCAGCCGCGGAGATAGTGGCGCCCTCCTGGTCATCACCACGGTAGGGGGTGGCCAAAGTGCTGTGAGTCCTGTTGTTCGGGGAACATTCGTGACTATGACGTTTACCGTTCACTTACCGGCGGTACGGACAACTGGTTGTCGGCGCGACAATTGTTGATGGTCGTTCGTCTTATCGCCAGAGCGTCTGCTGCCAGCGTCCTGGCCGGCGCTGTCGCCACTCTATGGGTCGTCCCCGTCGCCGAGGCCGCGTACCCGGGGACCAATGGTGATGTGGCCTTCAGTTCGACTCGCAACAACAACATCGCCATTTACCAGGTCAACCTGTCCGACCCCGGCATCGGTACGTCGAGCGGTGACTCCAGCGCAACATCTGACCTGACTCTTGGTGGCGGTGACGTGGAGCCCTTCTACAGCCCAGACGGGGCCACCGTTTACTTTTCCAGCGACCGCGACACGGCCGGCGATTGGGCCATTTTCTCTATCCCGGCCAATGACCCGGAGTCGGCGAGCAACCCCGCCACGGAGCTTTCGGCCATCCCAGGCGAAGAAACGCACAACGATTACTCGCCCAGTGTCGCCCCCGATGGCAAGACGGTGGTGTTCAACCGTGACAACACCTCGATCGACACGCTGTGGGCGCCGGGGGGGGCGAGCACCGTGTGTACTTTGTACACGCCCGGGGTGGGCCTACTGCCCGACAACTCGAGCGACGGCAGCGGCAGCCGGGTGGTTTTTGACCCCGCGGACCCGACCAAGGCCATATACGCCGGCGCTGACGGCGACCTTCATCTCCTGAGCGGGATCAAGTTCACCTCGGGCTCCAACCCGTGCAACCAGCAATCGACCATTACCGACACCAACATCTCGGTCGAAGCCTTCCCGGCGGGGTCGCAGTATGCCACGGGCGTCGATGCTTTTCCCGACTGGGGCCCGAACGGGCAGAACGTCGTATTCAACTCGACGCGCGGCGGGGGGAACACGTTGTTCGTCATCAGTAACCCGACGGGCGCCACGCCGGCAGGCTACCCCGTCATCCCGGCCCAGGCCAGCAGCAGTTCGTCGGCGATAAGCACCGAACCCGTTTTCTCCCCAGACGGCACCGAGATCGCTTTCGTCCAGTCAAAAAAGGGCTCCACCGTCTATTCCGAGATGCTGATCCCGGAGACAAATGGCACGTGGCAAGCCAGTGACATGGAGGACTTGAGCGCACAGAACACCACTGGCATAAGCTTTGACAGCGAGCCGGACTGGCAACCGATCGTGCAGCCGGCCAACGGTCAAGTGCCTGAATCGCCTTACCTGCCGGCCCTGCCCGCAGCGGCCGTCTTGTCCGCGGGGTCGTTGCTCGTGCTGGGTTCCTGGCGCTCGCGCCGCCGGGCTTCTCGGGCCTAAAGGCGCTTCAGGCCTAAAGGCTGTTCAGGCCTCGGCCGGCCCAGCAGCCTAACGATTTCGGGACAATCAGCTCGCTTCAGAGGAGAGGGCTTTGCCGAGGGCTTGGATCCGGGAGCGGTCGGCGACGGGCACCAACTTCTGGTCCCCAGGGCAGAGCGTCAGCAGCGAGACGGCGTCGATGGCGTTGAAGGTGGTCATCGTCGAGGGAAGGTGGGTTTGTGGCTCTACGCTCTTGGCGCCTATGACCACGGCGGCCATGGCGTTATCGATGCCCCCGCCGCCCTGCAGGAAGGCGCAGAACGCCGACCCATCGGTCAGCAGGGCGCGCAGCGCGACATTGCCATCGGCCTGCACGTAAGTGGCGAGCCCAGGGTCGGCCTTGGCCAGGTCGGTAAAGTACCGGCCGTCTTGGACGGACGACGTCTTGGGGACCAAGAGCTTCCTCGGGGCGGAGGAGCGAGCCGCACCTGATTGCGCTACCGGCGGCTTTGCCCCTCCTGTGGCCGCCGAGCTTGGTTTGGTCGAGCCGCAGGAGGTGCCGACGGCGGCCACTACCAGCAGAAGGCTGGCGGATAGAGCACGACCGAATGGGCGCGGGACGGTCATGCGCCGAAGGTTACAAAAAGCGGCGAGGCCACGTATAGAGCCGAAGGTCCGCACTGGGGATATCCCCGTCAGTTAATTGGATGTTCACCCTGCCGCCGTTCGCCAGCCGCCACAATTTCACCTGGAGTTCCCCAAAGGATCTCAGGTTCTCCTCAGGCAAAGCTCATCGGCCTCTCACTGGAAATGTTCATTGGTCGTTCACCGCCATGATGCTTGAGCACCTCGAAGCTGCAGGCCGGTTCGTTTAGCGTCCGGAGCATGTCCAATTTCCGCAAAACCAAAGGTCGTTTCCGGACGGCCATGGGGGCAATGGTGACAGGCCTGTTCATCACCGGCGCCCTGGTCCCGACCACGGTGGTAACGGCCACACCGGCCTCTGCCACCACCCTCGACACGCTCCCCGTGACCTCGGCTCAGGTACAGCACGTGTGGCTGATCATCCTGGAGAACAAGTCCTTCGACGAGACCTTCACCGGCCTCAACAGCAACTCCTACCTCTGGCAGACACTGCCTTCGGAGGGTGTGCTGCTGGAGAACTATTACGGTACCGGCCACTCGAGCATGGACAACTACATCTCCCTGGTCTCGGGGCAGGCACCCGAAGAGGACACCCAGGAAGACTGCAGTGACGCCAACGTGCCGATGGGCTCGAACTCGACGATCATCACCAGTGCCATGGACATTTCCGACGGCGGCACCGGCACCGTGGGCGGGGCCACACCCAACTGGAACTTCGGCCAAGTGAGCTCGCTTTTGAACGCCAGCCAGCCGAGCGGGGCCAATGCCCCCCTCGGCTCCACGGCGGCGACCAACGGCTGCACCTACCCGAGCGAGATTGAGACCCTGTTCGACCAGTTCAATCTGGCCGGCGTCAGCTGGAAGGGCTATGCCCAGGACCTGGGGGGCGCCCAGCCCGAAGGCTCGACGACGTTTGTCAACAACGCCGTGCCCAACCGTGACAACGGGCCGTGCGGCGCTCCCGGCTCGGCGACGGAAAACCCCGTCAGCAACCCGACCTTCTTGAGCGGGGCGGAGGGGTACCCGGTCGCCAGTGCCCTGGTGTCCTCTACGGCCACCAGCGGGACCACCACGACCCTCACTGATACCTCCCAGTCGTGGACGGCCAATCAATATGCCGGTGACGAACTGCTCATCACCGGTGGCACCGGCGCCGGAGAGCACGCGACGGTGGCTTCGAACACGGCTACTACCCTGACGTTCTCGGCCCCGGCGACGGCCCCGGCCTCGGGCTCGACGTACGAGATCGGCGTCCAGGACACCTCGACCTATACGGCGGCATCGCTGGTGGCCGGTACCGGGACGACCAACGACCCCCAGTACTCGGACCAGTACGTGGCCAAGCACTTCCCCTTCCCGTGGTTCGAGTCTTTGATCGGCAGCTACAACACGACCACCGGCGCCACCGGCCCGGCGCTGACCGAACCGGCTAGCGGCACCAACTGCGATGCCAACCACATCGCCAACCTCGACAGCCCGACCGACGGTCTCGTCCAGGACCTGCAGAACAACACGGTGCCGGCGTTCAGCTGGATCACCCCCAATAACTGCAGTGACGCCCACGACACGACGTGCAAGGGCAACAACCTCTCGGGCGCCTTCGGCCTCAATTCCAACGGGACCGTCAACCTGAACGACCCGATCTACCGCCCGGCCGGCCTGCCCGCCTTCGACCCTGAGGCAACGACGCCGAGGAACTACACCGGTGGCCTGTACGCCTCGGACCTGTTCCTGGCCTACTACGTCCCGCTGATCGAGGACTCGGCAGCTTACGCCCATGGCCTGATCGACATCACCTTCGACGAGGGTGAGCCGTCGTTCACCTACTCGGGCAACAGCTTCAACAACGTGCCGACGACCGGCCCCAACGGCCAGGGGACTACCGCCCCCTCCGGGTTCACGACCTCGAACCTTCTCGGCAACACCAACACCCCGAGCACCAACAACCCCAACTACACGCCCTACTCCGCCAACACCCCGACCTTCGGGGCGGCCGGCACGAGCGCTCCCGGGGCTGACTCGGTCTACGGTGCCTACGGCGTAACGGCCGACGCCGCCGGCGAGAACATCGGTGGTACCAACGTCAACGTCGAGCCCTGGGGCCCGAACTCGACGCTCAGCACCAACAGCTCCGGCGACCAGCTCTACCCCGGTCCCGGTAACAACTCCTTCATCGACCGCCCGCCGGTGTGCACCCAGACCACCCCGACGCTGGTCCCGGCGGACTGCGTCCCCGGCATCGTAAGGGGCGGCTCAGGCTCTAGCCCGGGAGCCCGTACCGACGGCGCCTCGGCTGGAGTGTCCGGTAGTGCCAGCTCCAACGTCATCACCGACAACTCGATCATCGGCGACGACACCGGACGGGCCGTGACCGGGACCAACATCCCGGCTGGCGCGTTCGTGGGCGCGGTCACCGACAGCGGCCCGCTCTTCCCGGCCACCAGCGGAGGGGCGACTGTCACCGGTTCGTTCCAGCTCGTCAACGCCTCAGGCGTCGCGCTCGACCCGTCGGGAGCGGTAAGCAGCGTCACGCTGAGCGCCGAGGGCGACCCGAACGACCTGCCCGCGGGGGACACCTCGGACCCGTTGTTCGATGCCACGGACCCGACGCCCGGCGGTGGTGACACCGGCAGCGTGCTCATCAGCCCGTACATCACCCCCGGTACCGTTTCCACCACCTACTACAACCACTACAGCTGGTTGCGGACCATGGAGGACCTCTTCGATGTCTCGAGCTGTGCCGGGACTTCGACGGATGTCAGCCTCCCGGCCGGGACTGTCTGCGGCGGTCTTGACGGCTTGGGGCACATCGGCTACGCCGCTCAGGTCGGCCTGGCGCCCTTCGGTGCAGATGTGTTCAGCGCGCCGAGCGGCAACGGTTGGCAACCTACGGCACCGCCCAACGCCCTGCCCGAAGCCCCGCTGGCCGTCGCTCTGCCGGCATGCGGGATAGCGCTTCTGGGTGGCGTCCTGTTCATGAGCCGTCGCCGCCGGAAGGCCGTCGCTAGCGTATGAACGAAGTAGCTCCTCCTTCTGGAGTTGCAGGCAACGACCGGGCCGCAAGGCCCGGTCGTTCCGGCCGTTCTCCCCTTAGACTGCCCACAATTTTGATCGTGGGTACTTTTGCCGTGCTGTTCGCTGTGCTCGGCTTTGGGACCTACGGCCTCATCACCAAGTCGCGTCCCGACCTGGCCGACGCCGCGTCCAGGATCCCCAAAGAGGTAATCGGTCACCCGGTGGACCAGATCCTGGTCGGCACCGTCGCCAGCCCGGCGCTGACGGTGGAGGGCGACTACGTACAGGTGCGGGCGGCCAGGTTCTCCGTGCTCGCCGTCGTCAATGGGCCCGTCGTGCCCGGTGAGGGCCTGCCCAACCAAATGCCTTACACGACCTGCACGTGGACGATCTCATTTTCCCACGTGGTGGGCCGGGTGCCCATCGCCGTAGCCGACTTCGACAGCATCAACCATCTCGGGGCCGCGTATAAGCCTTATCTCGTCCCCGGGCAACCGAAACTACCCTCTGTCCTGGTGACGGGCCAGAAGCTCAGCTTCCAGCTCCGCGCCGTGATGCCGGTTGGCGAGGGACTGATGCGGTGGGCGCCGGATGGTGACCACATCGTCGCCAAGTGGGACTACCAGGTCGAAAACGACTGATCCGGTCTTGCCGTGCCGGCTCGTTTAGGCGGGCCGGCACTGGCGCGCCGGCGCGTACCCGAGAGACGTGCCGGCGGAGGCTCTTGGACTGAGGGTGGGCTCACCTGGGCGCCTGGGCGCCTGGTCAACGCGGGCGCCCCGCTACCCGCCACCTCGGCGCCGCCAACCCACCAGTACGTAAGAACTGTGCCCAATTAGGCCTTTTCGTCGGGACGGACGAGGACCGCCGCTTGTGCGAGCAATGGTCAACCCGGGCACCCGCGCCGGGAGGCGCAACTTAGGCGCAACTGACAATCCGCTGCGCGTTGGTCGAGGCGGTGACGCTACAGGGCAGTTCCACCCGGAGATGGCGCCGCGGTTGCTGATGATGTGCCCTGGGAGCCTTGGCGCTCAGCCCAGCCGCACGGCCTGGAGCTCGGACCAGGGCAGGTTGGCTACGACGCTGTACTCGGCCTGACCGTCCCAACTGGCCGTGACGGGATCGGTGCCGGAGTTGCCCTCGGCCGCCCAATCGCTCGGTTGCTCGGCCTCCAGCATCACGGCGCCGGCATAGTCGGTCACCACCATGCCGTAGGTCTGTATGGCCTTGAAGACCATTTGCCCGAACGGGGTCAGTCCTGAGGGCATGGGCAGGTTGGCCGGGAACCGGAACCATTGGCCCTCCGGGGGCTGGCCGGGGACGTTGTCGGGGTGCGAAGGACAATCTTCACGATCGGCGGGGTAAACATAGCCATAACAGCCCGGGAGGGCCACGGCGATGGCATGATCTATCGACCCGGAGGCGACATCGGCCTCGGTTATCGTCGTGCCCAGATAGCTTATGCCCGTGGCAGAAAGGCCAAATGGGCTGGGAAATACACCATTGCTGGTGGACATGCTCAACTTGCCCCCCCAGCAGGCCGAGTAGCTTCCGTCGGGGTTGGCCTGGACTTCCCAGAACTCCCAGGCCGTACCGGTCGACGGTTGGTAGATCATGAGCGGGTCGTCCGAGGAGCCGTTCAGGGAGGCGTAGGTGGGGATGGGCGCCTCGGTCCCGGTTTCGGAGGTGAAGTCGTTGCAGCCGGTGGTGACGGAGATCGGCGAGTCCACCTGATCGGCCGAGACCCAGTAGATGGGCGCCGTGTTGACACCGACGTTCCCGTAATTGTCCTGGTAGTCCGTTACGAAGTCGCTGACGTACTGGGACGACTCGGCGCTCACCGCCCAGTCCTGGGCGTCACTGTTGAACACGCTGTAGGGCATGACCCGGGCGGGCGGGGTCAATGGGTTGTCGGCCGGGACTGGTGGCGCCACCGTGGTTGTTGGGGCAGCGGTGGTGGTGGTAGCAGCAGCAGCGGCGGTCGTTGCCGCCGCCGGAGGCAGCGTGGAGGTGGTGGCGGCGGGAGGGACGGTCGTCGCCGGGGCCACGGTCGTGGTAGCTGCCGGAGCGGCGACCACGGGGGACGGCACCGTCGTGGTAACAGCGGGAGGGGAGACCACGGGGGACGGCACGGTCGTAACAGCAGGAGCTGCGCTCGTAGTGGGCGCCACGGTCGTGGTCGCAGCTGCAGCTACGGTAGCCTCGGTGGGGGGGCCGGTCGTCGCCAGAGTGGACGTGGTCGTCGCCGAGACCGTTGTAATAGCTGCGCTCGTCGTCGGCGCCACGGAGGTCGGTGGGGAGGCCGGGGCAACGGGGGTGGCGGCCAGGGCATTGTTCTCGGCGGCGAAATAGCTCGGCAGAGAGTTGTAATCATCGCCCTGGTCCGTCACATAAACCAGGTCCCCACCCAGAGCCTTGATCGCTTGCAAGGTCGAGGTCAGGTCCTGGCTGGACGGTCCTGACGTGATGATGTAGCCGATCTGCGTTGCTGACGACGGGTAGTCCGGCGGCGGGGTGGACTGGAACGCGGCCAGGGTGCCCTCCATGACCACGATGGCGTTGGCCACGCTCGGCGAGAGGTAACCGGGGCCCGGGGGCGTGCCGGGGTTGAGGATGTCAATGCCGCCCTGCGCATGTACATAACCGGTGAGGGCCTCGTAATAGCCGAGGTCCAACGACGTACCGGTCACGTCGTCGAAGAAAATGTCGTCCACCCCGTAAAGCGATTTCCAGGTGCTCACTTGTGCTTCCGCCGCTGTCAACGAGACGGTTGCCTCCGCTGTATCGACGTAGCCGACAATCGTCCAGCCCGCAGATTCAGCATTGTCCACGGCCGCGGCGTAGGTCGGGTCCAGCGTCGTGCCTGGTCCGGAATCGACGTTTGCGATGACATAACCCGGGAGGGAGGCCGGCCGGGTAGCAGCGAGGGTGGCCCATAACGGGCCCGAGGTCGGGTACTGGTAGGCGGGGATGAGCCAAGATTGCTGGCCGGCCGGAGCGATCGTGGCCGCTGCTGTCGGCACCGACGTTGTTGCCGCCGCGCCCGCCGTCGTCGTAGGGACCGACGTCGTCGTAGGTACCGACGTCGCCGCCGCACCGGCTGCTGATGCCGGCGGGGCAGGCGTAGAGGCGCCGGTCGTGGTGGTGAGCGGGTCGTTGAGCCCGGCAAAGGAATGCACCGGGACCGAGGACGTGGTCGCCGGTGGCGGGACGCCGGGAGAGGCGGTAGGCGTCGGTCCCAGGGCAATCTGGCCTTGTGCGGCGACTACCGGGGACGGAGAGGATGACGCCGAGACGGAGCGGGCGGTACTGCTAGGGCCGGTGCCGGAGACCTGGGTGCCGGAGACCTGGGTGCCGCTCGTTTCGACCAAGGAGGGCGAGGTCAACGGCGACAGTGATGTCGTCCCGCCCGCCGTCGCCGGGAGCGTGGATGTGCTGGTGGAGGCATCTATCGACCGGCCGGGTGTGCCGCTGCTTGGCTCTTCGTGGCTGACGGCGGCTGTCGGGGCAGCGACGGAAGATGCCGGCGGACCGGTGGTCGCCGCGCTGTGAGCCGGGCCCCTCGGCGCCCCGGCCAGCTCTGGGGCAGGGCCCATGCCAATGACAACCAGGCCGACGCGCACAACTATGGCCGCCAGCGCCACGACCCAAATGCCGACTTTTAATCTGGACGTTTTACGTTTTGGCATTTGCACTTTCCGCCACACCGGTCTGGTCCCGACCATAGCTGGGCCGTGGTAGACGGCCAGGTACGCACGGCAAACATTGGTTGAAGGATGAGTGAATTTCGGGGTTCAATGGCCAATTCGGACCGGACCGGCGGCGGCACGGGCGGCACCGGCCGGAGGAACGGGGCTGACCGTCCCCAGGGGTGCGCGGGCCGGGCCGCCGGTCGAATAGCTTGGTCCGCGCCGGCATCACTGTGACCGTCTATCGGCGGGTAAATCCCGCGATCAAGCCGGCGGGAGCGAAATAGATCGAAATGGACAGCGACAGCGCCCTCAAGGTCGGGCGGCACCTGGTTATCCCCCCGGGCGAGCTGGAGTGGCGTTTCAGTGCCAGCGGAGGGCCGGGGGGCCAACATGCCAATACCGCCAACACCCGGGTGGAGCTCGTCTTTGATGTAGCCGGCTCGGCCGTCCTCGGGCCCCGGCAGCGGGCGCGGCTGCTGGAACGGCTAGGGCCCAGTGTCCGTGTCGTCGTTGTCGATGAGCGCTCGCAGCTCCGCAACCGTCAGATCGCACTGGAAAGGCTGGCCGAGCGGCTCACCGACGCCTTGCGCGTCGACCCGTCCCGCCGCCCCACGGTGCCGACGAGGGCCTCTCGTGAGCGGCGGTTACGGGCCAAACAGTTGCGCTCGGCGCGCAAGGTCGACAGACGGACGCCGCCGCCGGAGGCCTGAGGCCAGGTGTCAGCCCAGGTTGCTACGGACCAGGGCCCTCTCTGAGGCGAAGGCGTCGCCCCCGTACTGCTGAAGCTTGGTCGGCCCTCATTTCGTAGCTCCGCGGCCACCCGGCGCACCCCGTTGCCGGCGCACCCGCGGCCGACCCGCTCGCCGGTTGCACCCGCTAAAGGGACGGCGAGATAGCGGCGGTTCTGTAGAGTGCGCCACGTACCGTCCGTAGTGTCAACCTCAGGAGGGCTCGTGGCAGAGCGAAAGTCTTATTCTCCCGGCACACCGAGCTGGGTAGATCTGGGCACGGCCGACCCGCAGGCGGCGGCCGGGTTTTACGGCGAGCTCTTCGGCTGGGTGGCCGCCTTCGACCCCCGCCCGGAGGCCGGCGGGTACGGCATGTTCAGCTTGCGGGACCACCTGGTCGCCGGGATCGGCCCCCAGACCAACCCTGGCCCGCCGCATTGGGCGGTCTACGTCAGCGTGGCCGACATAGATGCGACCGCGGCCAAGGTCGTTGACAACGGCGGCAAGTTGTTAGTCGGCCCGATGGAGGTCCTCACCGCCGGGTGGTTCGCCGTGGCCGCGGACCCGGCCGGTTCGGTCTTCTCCCTGTGGCAGCCCGGGGACCACGCCGGTGCCGGGCTCGTAAACGAGCCCGGGGCCTTTACCTGGAACGAGCTGGCCACCACGGACCTCCCCGGTGCGCGGGATTTTTACATCGCGGTCTTCGGCTGGGGGGCGGAGGGCGACGCACACAACGCCAATGCCGCCATTTTCACCATCGGCGGCAAGCCCGTGTGCGGTGCCCATGCCGCGGGCCCGGGCGAGCACCCGGCCTGGTCGATCTGGTTCGCGGTCGATGACTGCGACGCCTCGACGGAAAAAGCTCGAGCTCTTGGCGCCTCGGTGCTGATGCCGCCCAGGGATCTCGATTTCGGGCGCGGCGCCGTGGTGGCTGACCCCCAGGGGGCGGTGTTCGGGATCGGAAAGGTCAACGACGCTACTCCCGGGTACGCGTCCTAGCGAGCATCAGGGCGCCGGCTCGGGACCTGCGGGGCCGGCGCCCGTGGCCGCGGCCACAGCAGGCGCGCCGGCCGCTACCGAGGTCATGGGCGTCCGCGTGGCCGACCGTGTGCGGCGCTTGGCGATCCGGCGCAACTGCAGGATGCGTGCCGTCCCGCAGACCAGGACTATGACGGCACCGATTACGGCGGAGAAGAGAAGGGCTACGCCCAGAGGGAGATGACCGTGGAGGGACACGAAGCTGATAGGGACTTCGCGCTCGTTCTGGAGGATGAATATGAGCATGGCCACTACCAGGACGACGGCCACGATGGCGGCCGTCCAGGCGCCGCTCAGACGCGTCGGGCCGACCTTTTCCGACGGGCGCCCGGAGCGCCGCCTGCCGGTGTGGCCCACCCCCAGGCTGCCCGGGGCCGGAGCGGCCTCGGGGTAGGTCGCCGGCGCCGGTACAAGGGGGGACGGGACTGGGGGCCGGACCGAAGTGGGGACGGGTGGCGGGCCGAGGGCGGGGGCCGGCGGGGCGCTTTCGGCCATGTCCTCCGCGGGACCTCGCGCCTCGGCGTTGCCATCGTCCATGGGTCCTTTATACCGCCGCCACCGATGTTCAACCTCGGGCCTCTGCCGGAGGCGGTCCGCGGCGCGGGTGAAGGACCATGACCCGGTCCCGGGATTTC
>PMWT01000236.1 GCA_003166025.1 Acidimicrobiaceae bacterium
CGGAGGTGACCTGGCCCTGAGCGCCCCAGGGGAGGCCACTGTCGAGGGTCAGGCCGTTTTGGGTCGAAGAGGCATCGATGAAGGCGAGGTTGTCCTCAAAATATGCTTTTTCACCCGTGAAGGCGTTGGTGGCGTTAGACTTCGCCGAGGCGTCGTTGGCGCTGCCTTGGGTGCTGAGGAAGGTCGGGATGGCAATTGCCATCAGGATACCCATGATAAGTACGACGACCATGAGCTCGATGAGCGTGAAGCCCGTCTCGTCCTGGCGCCGCTCCTTGAGGTGCTGGAGCACTTAGTTCCTTTCTTATGGTTTCAGGTGCGAGCCATCTTGTTGCGAGTCATGACCCCGGTGACTTGGGCCACTTCCCGGCAGGGCCGGCCCGCTCCTAACGGGTCAGCACTACACTGGCTCTGATAAGACTTTCGGCAGTCGCCGCCCGTCCTGTAGCCCGTTTTCCGCTTCTTCAGTGCGAAGTCACTGGCCTTTGTTGACCAGGGTGTCAACGTTGAACATGGGCAGGTAGAGGCAGATGACCATGGCCCCGACGGCACCACCCAGGACGACGATCATCAACGGCTCCAACAGCGAGGTCAGTGCGTCCACGGTCCGCTCGATCTCTTCGTCCAGGAACTTTGACACCTTGCCCAGCATGTCGTCGAGAGCGCCGGTTTCTTCTCCCACGCTCATCATGTGGGTGACCATGCTCGGGAACACGGGGTGCCCGTGGAGACCGGCTGCCAGCGGCTCGCCGCTCTTCACGCCGTCGATGACCGAGTCGATACCCTTGGCCACTACTACGTTCCCGACGGTCTCACGGGTGATCTCTAAGGCCTCGAGGACGGGAACGCCCGCCCGCAGGAGGGCGGACAGCGTCGACGAGAAGCGCGACAGGGCCGTCTTGCGTACCAGGCCGCCGAAGATGGGGACCTTGAGCTTGGTCGTGTCCCAAAGGACGCGCCCATCAGGCCGGCTTATAAACCAACGCATGGCGATCACAAGCAGTACCAAGCCAACCAGAACGAACGGGAAGAAGTGGACGACCGCGTTTGAGATGTCGACCAGGATCAATGTCGGGCCCGGTAGTGTCCCGCCCAGCGTTTTGTAGATGCCCTTAAAGATCGGCACGATAAAGAGCAAAATGGCCGAGGCAATGGCGACGACGATACACATTGCTGTCACCGGGTAAGCCATGGCGGACTTGATGCGTCCCCGGAGCGCAACCTGTTTCTCCATCGTCTCAGCCAGAGACAGCAACGCCCTGTCGAGCCCGCCTGAGGCCTCGCCGGCCCGGATCATGGCTATGTACAGGTGGCCGAACACCTTGGGATGGCTGCTCAGTGCTTCGGACAGAGCCACCCCGCGCTCTACCTGTAGGCGGACGTCTGTGAGCACTTTGGATAGGGCGGCGTGCTCGGTCTGCTCCTCCAGGATGGCCAGGGCCCTGATCAAGGTGAGGCCGGCGTTGACCAGGGTGGCAAACTGCCGGCTGAACAGTGCCAATACCTTGAGAGGTACCCGCCCGCCCATACCCGGGAAGTGAAGGTCCTTTTTCATCGCCCCACCGGCGCCGCCGCCCTTGGCCGCTATCTCGACGGGCACGTACCCCATCGAGCGCAGCCGTGTCGCCACCAGTTTGTCGTTGTCCGCGTCCAGGGTCCCTTCGATCAACTTCCCGGAGGAGTCGCGTACCTTGTATGCGAACGTCGTTTGTGCCATCGCGTCTTCCTTTCAGCGGGGAGCTGAGTCGATCGGATTTGCGCAGTTCATCAGGCTGGTTGGACCAGGCTGATTTGGGTCAAGCTGATTGGACCAGGCGGTGCAGGTCGTCGGGATTGGTGCAGCGCTCCTCGGCCACGTTCATGTCGATGGCACGGCTCTTCACCAGCAGGGCCAGGGCCTGGTCCATGGACTGCATGCCGTACTTCCCGCCTGCCTGCATGGCGCTGTATATCTGGTGCGTCTTGCCTTCGCGGACAAGGTTGCGCACCGCGGGGGTGGCCACCAGGACCTCACAGGCTACGATCCGGCCGTGACCTCCGGCGCGGGGCAGAAGCTGCTGGGTCACGACGCCCTGGATGGTGGTGGCCAGCTGGGTCCGGATTTGCTGCTGCTGGTGAGCGGGGAAGACGTCGATCATGCGGTCGATCGACTGGGGCGCGTCCTGAGTGTGCAATGTGGCAAAGACGAGGTGACCGGTTTCGGCTGCTGTCAATGCCGTCGATATGGTCTCGAGGTCGCGCATTTCACCGATGAGTATGACGTCGGGGTCTTGGCGCAGGACGTGTTTGAGGGCCTCGGCAAAGCCCTTGGTGTCCTCCCCGACCTCTCTCTGGTTGACCACGGCTCTCTTGTGGTGGTGCAGGTACTCGATGGGGTCCTCGACCGACATGATGTGCAACGGCTTGGTGGAGTTGATGATGTCTATGAGCGCGGCCAGCGTGGTCGACTTGCCCGAGCCCGTGGGGCCGGTACAGAGCACGAGCCCGCGAGGTAGGTCGGCAAACTGTCGGACGGTCGGCGGCAGGCCGAGATCGTCCAGGGACACGATCTCGAAGGGGATGGCACGGAAGACTGCGCCCACCGCGTCGCGCTGTTGGAAGACGTTGAGCCGGAACCGGCCTACCCCTGGCACTACGTGCGACGTGTCGAGCTCCAGGTTGTTCTCGAACCGCTCCCGGACCTTCTGGGACAGGATTTCGTAAACGAGGTCCCGGACCCTAGATGCTGTGAGCACCTCGAAGCCCTCCAGTGGCCGCAACGACCCATCGACACGGATCATGGGAGGAAGCCCGGAGGTGAGATGTAGGTCCGACCCCTTCGCCTCTACCAACTTGGACAGGATCGTATTTACGTGCAGCTGGGCCGGCGCGTCGTTGTTACCTGAATAGCTTGCCGCGGAAGTGGCCGGGCTGGGGCCGTACATGGCCGCCAAGGCGCCGACGATGTCAGAACGTGCGGCCAGGCACGGCAGTGCCCTCCAACCCGTCACCTGGGTGACCACGTTCAGCGTGGCCTCGTCCATCGGGTTGTCGGTGGCGACCATCAAAGCGTCGCCTTCGAGGGCCAGGCCCACCACCATGTGCTTGCGGGCCACGTCGGCCGGGATCACCCCGTCCACCAAAGGTGACACGGGAGTAGTCGTCGGGTCCCAGAAGGGCAGGGCCAACTGGTCGGCCACCGCCGCGACCAGGTCCCGCTCGCTGACCAGCCCCTCAGCCGAGAGTATTTTGGCCAGGGGCACGCCTGTATCGGTCTCTTTCCGCAACGCGTACTCGAGGACGTCCTTGGAGAGGACCTTGCGGTTCACAAGGAACTCGCCTACTTTGCGCGAGGCAGTCTGCATCGCTTTCTTTTCGGCTGTTAGGGGCCTCTTCTTGAGGTCGACCGGTAGCCGCCTTAGGCGATGACCCTCAGCACCTCGTCCAGAGAGGTAACACCGGCCGCTGCGCCCAGCAGACCGGCGTGGCGCAAGGTGACCATCCCGTCGGCGATAGCCGCCTTGCGGATGTCGTCGGCATGGGCATGCTCCACGATCATGCGTTCGATTTCCTCGTTGACGGTCAGCACCTCGTGAACAGCAAAACGCCCCGAGAAACCGGTCTTGCCGCAGACCTGGCAACCCACGGCCCGGAACAACTGCTCGGGCAGCTCCATGCCGGTCACGTCCCATCCCATCGAGGCCAGCTTGTGCTTTTCGACCGGGTAGACCTGCTTGCAGCGGTCGCACAGCCGCCGGGCCAGGCGTTGGGCCACGATGCAGTCGAGGGCACTGCCCACCAGGAACGGCTCGACGCCCATTTCGATGAGCCGGTTCGGGGTGGTGGAGGCGTCATTGGTATGGAGCGTGGAGAGCACAAGGTGGCCCGTCAAGGCGGCCTCAACCGCGATTGCCGCCGTCTCGCGGTCTCTTATCTCGCCCACCAGGATTATGTCGGGGTCGGCCCGCAGGATCGTGCGCAGGGCTGAAGCAAAGGTGAGCCCCGCCTTGGTGTGGACCTGGATCTGGTTTATGCCTTCGAGCTGGTACTCGACCGGGTCCTCGACGGTGATGACGTTCTTGGTGGGCTGGTTCAGGATGTTGAGGGTCGCGTACAGCGTTGTCGTCTTGCCCGAGCCCGTTGGCCCCGTAACGAGCACGGTCCCGTACGGCTTGGTATAGGAGGCCTCGTACCTCTCCATGTTCTGGGGCAGGAACCCGAGCTCCGACAGGTTCAAGTTGGCGGTGCTGTTGTCCAGGATCCGCATCACGACCTTTTCGCCGTGGACCGTCGGCAGCGTCGCCACCCGCAGGTCCACCGCCCGGCCCTCGACTACGGTCGTGATCCGACCGTCCTGGGGGATGCGGCGCTCGGCGATGTTTATGTCGGCCATGACCTTCAGCCGGCTGATTATGCCGTTTTGGATATTGCGCGGCGAGCGCATCACCTCGTGGAGGACGCCGTCGATCCGGTAGCGGATGCGCAGGTCCCTCCCTGTCGGCTCCACATGGATATCGGAAGCACGGTCGGTAATGGCCTGAGTGATCAGCAAGTTGACCAGCCGGACGATGGGGGCGTCCTCGCGGACGTCCTTGATGTTCGAGAGGCGGTCGTCCTCCACCGGCGCACTGCTGGCGGACGCCTCGGCGCTTATGTGCTCCGCCTCGCTGTCCCTGCGGTGGTACTTGTTTATGGTGGCGGTGACCGCCTCGGCCGTGGCGACGACCTGGCGCACCTCCGCCCCGGTCAAGGTGCGTATGTCGTCGATGGCGAACACGTTGGACGGGTCCGCCATGGCCACGATGAGCCGTCCCTCCCACCAACCAATGGGGACGGCCAGGTAACGCCGGGCCAGGGCTTCGGTCACCATCTGGGCGGCCGCAGGGTCCACCGGGTAAGTGGCGAGGTCGACGAACTCGAGGCCGAGTTGTTCGGCCAAGGTGGCGACAAACTGCTCCTCGGTCAGGAGCTTGTCTTCGATCAGCACCCGGGCCAGGTTGCAACCGCGCTCTTTGGCCCGGCCCAGCGCCTCGCCCAGCTGAGCGATATTGATGATACCGCTCTTGACCAGGACTACGCCGAGTTGCTCGTCCTCGGAGAGGGCCCCATCCCTGTCACGCACCCTTGTGTCCATGGCCTCCCCCCGAGCGCGCGTCAAGCATCTCGTTGATGGTCGGCATTTGGTCCGCTCGGATTGAGGCTGAGCACTCGACAACGAGGTAATCGACGCCCAAAACGGAACGTCCGCTCCCCACATTAAGGAAATCGAGCACAGCCATCGTCAGGCGCGACCTTTCAGGCCCGAGGGGCGCCCGTGAACGAGCACCATGCGTCTTCATCGCCATATCACCGGTGACGCGCCCCGACGCCCGGTGGCACGCAACCAGCCCGCAGAGATCTAGTTCCGGGCGGAGCCGAGGAACTTGAGCAACAGGCCCCGGTTGACCGGGTCCGGCACCACAACCTCAGGTTCCGGTTCCGCGCTAGCGCCATCGCTCCCGTTTTGGACATCGCTGGAGCGGATGACGTCGCCGGTCTCGTCGTCCCAGATCTCGGACAGGTCCGTGACTTCAGGGCCGGGCGTACTCGCCCATTCCTCCGAGGCCAGTACCTCGTCCATCGGGTAAGGCGTGTAGGGCTCTTCAGGCGGCGTGTAAACCTCTTCGGGCTCGGCCTCAGCCTCGGCGTTGGCATAGGTGCTGGCGCCTTGGACGGCATCCTCAAGGGTGCCTCCGACCTCGTCCGCGACCACTTGTCCGTCCTCGCCTTGGACCTCGTCCTCGTACGCTTCGTGGTCCAGGTCCTGCACCGCCGGCGCGACCAGCTCCGGCACCGTCTCGGGGGCCGGAGCGGGCGGGGGCGTTACCACCCGGACGAGACGAAGGTCGACGAGCTCCTTGAGCGCCCGGCAGCCGTCGAACTCGGCCAGGCCCCGGGCGTCGAGCACAGCGGCCACGTTGTGGCCGCCCCCGATGGCCGCCACCAGCTGCCATTGGTCGGGGCGGAGCATGACGGTCCCGTCCACGGAGCTCTGAAGAAAGAGCTCGCAGTCGAGCGCAGGGACGGCGGCAGCGATCCCGGGCCACTGGCCGAGGCGGTCTTCGGCCTCTTCCAGTAGCGGGCTCACGTCCTGAGGCGGCATGGCGTTGAGGGGCCGAGTGCCGGTATGGAACTTGAAACTGCCCTCTTTCAAGCGGAGCAGGGCGAACAGAGCGTCCACCGCCGTCCGTTGATTGCCGACGTCGAAGCCGGCAATACCGCCAGCGTCAAACCAGACGCTGCCCACGCCACCAATGGCCTCGATCCGGAGCTCTCCCGTCTTGGCGGTGACGGAGAGAAGCGCCAGGACATCTGGCAGTGCAATTGTCTCAAGTGTACCTTCAAGCGACACGGCAACCTCCGGTTCCTATGGCGACTACTTCGGCATCTTCGCCCCCGGAGTTGAGAAAACCGGGCAAATACAGAAACTCGTTTTCTCGCCTGACGCACCCCCGCCGGCCGGACCGGGACATAGGACCAAGCCGGTGGGCCAGGGCTTTAGCAGTTTACGGCCCGTACGGCCCCGAACATGAGCCTCGGCTCGCCCTGAGACGCGCTCGGTCCTCGGGCGGGGCCCGCCTAGAGCGCCGGAGGCGCCGCGCCGAAGTGGGGCAAAGTGCCGAGCTGGCCCCGCCCGGCCCGGTGGCCGAGCTCACGTAAGGCCGCGGCCGACATCGCCTCTACCGGGGCGTCGCGGCCGGTCCAGATCTTCACCTGGCGAGCCGCCTGGTGGATCAACATGCCGAGCCCGTTGCACGTACTGGAACCCCGGGCCCGGGCGGCGGCGATGAGCGGGGTGGTCGCAGGGGCGTAAATCAGGTCGGTGACCAGTTGGCCCGGCCCCAGCGTGGCCTCGACCAGGTCGAAAGGAAGGCTCTTCGGGTCGGTACCGACGCCCGCCATCCCCACCGGAGTGGCGTTGACGATGAGATCGGCGGCCTCGGCTGAGCTGACCGTCGCCTCGGCGCCCACGTTGCCGGCCAGGGCGACGGTGGCCAGGACCTGGTCGCGCCGGCGGCCCACGACTTCGACGCAGGCGGCGCCGGCCTCGGCCAGGGCCAGGACCACCGCCCGGGCGGCCCCACCGGAGCCGAGGACGAGGCAGCGCTTGGCCTTCGGCGACCAGCCGAGGTCGGCCAGCGAGTCGACGAAGCCGGCCCCGTCGGTACTGTCGCCGACCAGTTCACCACCCACGTTGGTGACGGTGTTGACCACGCCCAGGCGTTGCGCCACCGGGCTCAGCCGCTGGCACGCCTCGGCTGCGCCGGTCTTGTGGGGCATGGTCACCGAAAGTCCTCTGATCCCGAGGTCCACCATGGACGCCACGGCCGCCCGCGCCCGCCCCGAGGGGACGGGGAAGGCGACGTAGGCCCAGTCCAGGCCCAGCTCGGCGAAGGCGGCGTTGTGCAGCACGGGGGAAAGCGAATGGTCGACCGGGTCGCCTATGACCCCGGCCACGACGGTGGTGGCCGCCGGCCACCTACCCCGCCGTACCCGGGCCGGGGCCCGGCGCCCGGCGCTGCTCAGCACAGGTGCACCACGCGGCACTCGCGCTGCAGCTGGTGGAACCCGGCGGTGGTGGACGCGTAGCCCATTTTGCCGTCCGGGTTTATCTCCACCCAGTACAAGTAGCTCGTGCGCGGTGGGTCGATGGCCGCCTTGAGCGAGGGTATGCCGGGGTTGGCTATCGGGGTCGGCGGCAGGCCCTTGTTGACCAGGGTGTTGTAGGGGTTGGGCTGGGTTATGTCGACGTTGCCCCGCGGGTCCCCGAGCGCGTACAGCAGGGTCGACTCGGCCCCGATGGGCATGCCCCGGGCCAGGCGGTTGTAGATGACCGAGGCGATCGGGCCCCGGTCGACTTCGAGCTTGGCCTCCCGTTCGACGATCGAAGCCACGGTCACGATCTGGTAGGGGCTGTAATGAAGCCTCTTGGCCGCCGCCGCCAACCCGAGCTGGGCGGCGTGAGAGTCGAAGGTGTCGACCATGTACTGCACCAAGTCGTCGGGTGCCTCGCCTTGGCGTACCGGGTAGGTGGCCGGGAAGAGCAGCCCCTCCAGGTTGTTGGTCGTCGCCGGCTCGTAGGGCGAGCGCACCTGGCCGCTCGTAGCCGCGGTCTCGAACCCCGCGGACGACACGCCTATCCCCCGGAGCCGGCCGAGGGCCGCCGCCATCTGGCGGACCGTGTACCCCTCGGGCACGATGAGCGGCTCGACCACCAGCACCGGGCCGTTCTCCAGCGCCGCCGCCGCCCTCGAGTAGGGCTCGTTCGTAGCCAGGTGGTAAGTGCCCGCCAGCAAGGAGCCGGCGGCTTCGATCTTCAAGTACACCTCGAACACGGTCGGGCCGTGGATCACGCCCGCCTTGGCCAGCAGGTCGGCGATCTGCATGGTCGAGGCGCCCGCCGGCACTATGACCGTGACCGTGCGTCCCGGTTTGCCGGGCGGGTTCACCTCGTTGCTGATGTGGACGAACCCGAGGATGCCGGCGACGACCAGCACCACCACCACGGCCCCCACCACTTTGAGCACCCGGTGGCGTCGTCGCGCCACCACGACAGCGGGGGCACCCAGGTCTTCAGTGCCCGGCCCGCCGCCCTCCTCGTCGTAGCTCGTGCTGTACTCACCCTCGGCCACGTACCCCTCGGCGCCCGCTCCTTCGGGGCCCAGGTCCTCGTACTCTCCCTCCCCCTCGTACCCCCCAGCCTCCTCGTACCCGGCCAGCGGGCCCCAGCCGTCCGCGGGGCTGTAGCCCGCGAGGTCGAAGCCCTCCGGCTGGTAGACCTCTTCTTCAGGCTCATGGCCCGGTCCTAGGGGCGCGTAGCCTTCGTCATTTTCCGGACCTTCGTCATTTTCCCCATCTTCGCCGTCTTCGGGCGGCCCGGCCCCCTGTGCGAGCTCGTCACGGCGGCCGTCAACGTCCCGGTCCGACGCTCGCGTCCCCGGTGCCACCTCTGGGGCCGTCTCCGGGCCGGAAGGCCCTGGACTTGGCGTGGGGCCCCCCAGTGGGTCGCCCTGGCTCACTGAGCCGGGGTGGCCGGACCTGCTTGCGGCCACGGCCAGTCCCGCTGGCGGTCGAGCCACGTCTGGAGGATGGCGGCCGCCGCCACCTTGTCGACGACCGCCCGGCGGGCGGCGGGCCGACGACCACCGGCGGCCAAGGCGCGGCCGGCGATGACCGTGCTGTAGCGCTCGTCGCAGCATTCGACGGGCACGTCCAGGACGTCACGCATCTCGGTCACCTCGGCCATCACGGCCCTGGCAGCCGGTCCGGCCTCGCCAGACAGCGACAACGGCAGGCCGACGACCACCATGGCGGCACCCGTCTCGGCGATGACGGCCGCCAACCGCCCGTGGTCCTGGCCGTGCGACTCTGCCCTGTTCAGCACGGTCAGGGCACTGGCCACGCGTCGGCCGTCATCGGAGACGGCCACGCCGATGCGCTGGCTCCCGAGGTCGATGCCGAGCACACGCCCCGTCGTTGCCCGCCGTTCGCCGGCCGTGGTCTCTTCGATGGCGCGGTCCACTCAGCTACCTCCGTCCGGAGCGGCCGGCCCTTGTAACCGGGCCCTCACCGTCTCCAGGGCCTCGTCCAGGCGAGTGACATCGCGGCCCCCGGCCAGGGCCAGTTCGGGGTTGCGACCGCCCCCGCCCCCGCCCACCAGCCGGGCCGCACCGGACACGAGCTCCGGTGCCGGTACCGCGAAGCCCTTTTCGACCGCAGCCACCAGAGCCACCTTGCCTGCTTCGGGGCTGCCCCCGAGCACCACCGCCCGGGCCCCCGGCCGGCCCAGCACCGCCTGCGCCAGTTGGCGGAGCGCGTCGGCGTCCAGCCCGTCCCGACGGGCGACGACGGTGCCGTCGACGGCTTTGGCCGCCAGGCCGGCCGCCTCCCCCGCGGCACCGGCTTGGCGCGTGGCCTTCAGCTGGTCCTGGAGCTCTCGCAGCTCCGCCAGGCGACGTTCTATGGCCGCGCCCAGTTCCTCGGGCGTCGCCTTCAACAGGCCCGCCGCATGAGCCAGGCGCTCTTCGTTGGCCCGTAGCCGTTGCAACGTGGCGGTACCGGTCAGGGCCTCCACCCGGCGCAGGTTGGAACCGATCGAGCTCTCCGAGACGACCTCGACCGGGCCGATCATGCCCAGCCTTTCGACGTGCGTACCCCCGCACAGCTCGACCGAGCGCCCGCCGGCGTGCACCACCCGCACCCGCTCGCCGTACTTGTCCCCGAAGAAGGCGATGGCTCCCTTGGCCTCCGCCTCGGTCCGGGGCAGCTCCTCGGTCACGACCTCCATGTCGCCCAGGATCTGCGTGTTCACCAGGTCCTCGATCTTGTCCATCTCGGCCCGGGTCACGGGGGCGTAGTGGGTGAAGTCGAAGCGCAGGCGGTCGGGGGCCACGAGCGATCCCTGCTGCTTCACGTGGGTGCCCAGGACCTCCCGTAGCGCCCAGTGCAACAAGTGGGTGCCGGTGTGGTTGCGCCGGATAGCCGCCCGGCGCTCGAAGTCCACGGCGACCTCGGCCTCCTGGCCGGCGGTGATATGGCCCTCGTCGATGACGGCCACGTGCCGGTGGAGGCCGGGGAGAGCGGCGGTGGTCTCGATGACGAGAGCGGACCCGGTGGAGGTAGAAATCGTCCCCGTATCGCCGACCTGCCCACCCGACTCGGCATAAAACGGTGTGCGGTCGACAAATATCTCCAGCGCGCCCTTTTTGTCGCCCTCCAGCACGGCCAGCACACGCGCCCGGCCCTCCAGGCCGGTGTACCCCGTGAACACCGTGGGGCCGAACTGCTCCACGATCTCACGGTAAGCAGGGAGGTTGGCCTGGTCGCTGCCCGGTTTGCCCCTGCCCGCCTCGCGGGACTGCTCGCGCTGGCGCTGCATGGCCAAGCCGAAGCTTTCGTCGTCCACCCCGGCCCCTCTCCCGGCGGCGATCTCCCTCGTAAGTTCGATAGGAAAACCGTGGGTATCGTGCAACTTGAAGGCGGTCTCGCCCCCGATCACCCCGCCCTCGGCGAGCTCGGCTTCGAGCAGGGCCATGCCCGAGCGCAGGCTCGCCCGGAAGCGCTCCTCTTCGCGCGCCGCCACCCCGGAGACAAAATCGGCGTTGGCAGCCAGGTCGGGATAGGCCTCGCCCATGACCTCCACAACGGCCCCCACCAAGCCCGGGCACACGGGCCTCGTCGTACCCAACAGGTTCGCCCGCAGGACGGCCCGTCGTATTATCCGGCGCAACACGTAACCGCGGTCCTCGTTGGAGGGGAACACCCCGTCGGAGATCATGAACGAAAACGTCCGGGCATGGTCGGCCAACACCCGCAGGGCCACGTCGACCTCGGGGTCGTCGCCGTAGCGCCGGCCCGTCAGTTGCTCGGCGCGGGCAACGAGCGGCCGCAACACGTCGGTTTCCCACAGAGAAGGGACGTCCTGCAGGACCGTCAGCATGCGCTCGAAACCGGCGCCGGTGTCGATGCAGGGCTTGGGGAGGGGTACGAGCTCGCCGGAGGGCTGACGGTCATAAGTCTGGAAAACGAGGTTCCACAATTCGACGAAGCGCGCCTCACCGCCCCCGACCGGCCCGCCGCCGGCGCCCCATTCCGGGCCCCGGTCAAAATGCAGCTCCGAGCACGGTCCGCATGGGCCGGTGTCACCCATTTCCCAGAAATTGTCCTCACCGGTCCGCTGTATGCGGCCGCGGGGGACGCCCACCACGTCCACCCAAATATCGGCCGCCTCGTCGTCGTCGTCGAAGACCGTCACCCACAGGCGGTCACCATCGAGGCCCAGCACCTCGGTCAGCAGTTCCCAGCCCCAGACAATCGCGTCCTGCTTGAAATAGTCCCCGAAACTGAAGTTCCCCAGCATCTCGAAAAACGTGGCGTGCTTGGGCGTACGGCCGACCTGTTCGATGTCGTCGTGCTTGCCCCGCACCCGCACGCACTTTTGCGAGCTGACGGCACGGCGGTAGGGGGGGATCTCCTCGCCCAGGAAGTAGGGGATGAACTGGTTCATGCCCGCATTGGTGAACAGGGGCGCCCGCGGGTGGTGCGGTACGAGCCCGGCCGAGGGGACCTCAGTGTGGCCGCGCGCCACGAAGAAGTCCACAAAGGCGCGACGAAGCCCGTTGGCATCCATACCCCTCAAGGTTACTGCCCGGGCCGGCCCCGACCGGAACTCGGGGGCGCGCGCCGCCCCCTCAGGAAAGGTTGGCCGAGGCCAGGACCTTGCCGGTGGGCCCGACGACCCGGGCCTGGCTCAGGCGCCCGGCGGGCTGGGCCACACTGGCCGCCCACGCTCCTTTGCCCCCCGACAGCCAGAACTGCCCCAGTACCACGGGAGGGCCCTGGTCGAGGACGACCTCGCAGCGCAGGGTCCCCTCCCAGCTGGCATCGTCCATGTACATGAAGAGCCACGTCGGGTTGCCGGCGTAGACCATCACCCGCCCGACGGCCCGGCCCCTGGCGTACAGGGCGGCGACGTGGAGGGGCTGGCCGGCGGCGATCGCCGCGGGAGAACGGGCCCGGCTCCCGCCGCTCGTCCCGTAACCGAGCAAAGCCCCGAACCCGAACGCCACCACGACGGCGGCCGCCGCTATGGCAAGGCCAAGCTTGGGCCTCCAAATGGACCACGACCGCCAGCCCACGGGCCCGGGGCGCAGCCCCAGGCGTTCGAAGACGCGTGCCTCGAAGCCGACCGGGGGCTCGACGGCGGGGGCAAGATGGAGCAGCTGGTCGGCGGCCGCGGCGAGCTCGTCCACTTCGGCGGAGCACCGGGCGCACTCCTCCAGGTGGGCTAGAGCAGCCACCCTGTCCTTGCCGGTGAGGGCACCGAGCGCCAGTTCGGCCAGGTCGGGGTCGACGGCGGCGCACGCCGGCGGCAACCCTTGACCGGGCACTGCCCCCACGTCGTCCCCAGCGTCGTCGGGGTACCCGTCGGCATGGTCCTTCACGGCCGTGGACCGCCCTTCGCCACGTCGTCGGGCCCCCTCAGGTCGATGGGCCGCACCGAGCGGCTGCCCGTAACGTCCCGCGAACCCGTACCGTCCTGGGTACGCGTCATGTCCTGGGCGCCCGTGGCCAGCTCGCGGACCGATTCCGAGGCCCGCAGCTTCTGCAGGCCCCGCCGGACACGGGTCTTCGCCGTACCGAGGGGGACGGACTCGACCCGGCTGATCTCGACCGCGGTGTAGCCGTACACGGCCGCCAGCACCAGCGCCCGGCCCTGCTCGGGCGGCAGCGAGGCCAGGGACCTCGAGATGCGCCCCTGCAGGTCGGACGTCTCGGCCCTGTCCTCGGGCGAGGCGGCGCCGGCGGCCAGGCTGGCCCACATCGAGTCGGCCGGGTCGGTCACCACCGGGCGTCGCAGGCGGAGGGCGTCGACGGCCAGGTTGCGGGTGATGGTGAGGATCCAGGTGCCGACCGAGGCTCGGCGGCGGTCGAACACCAGGGCGTGGCGCCAGGCCCGCAGGAAGGCCTCCTGGGCGATGTCCTCAGCCAGGGCGGCATCGCCCACCATGCTCAGGGCCAGGCCGAAAACCCGTCGCTGGTAACGGCGGACAAAGGCCACGCCGGCGCGTTCGTCGCCCACGCCCATCCCCGCCAAGAGGGCCTCGTCGGACGCACCGGCCTCACCGATGTCTTTTCGGCTCACGTACGGGGTACGTGGCGGCGGCCGGAATGGATTGTCGGCGCCTTAGCCTGCCCTGGCGGCGAGAGAATAATGGTCGGCAAAGGAGCCACGCATGAAACGTACGACACCCGTCACGGCCGCGCCGGGCACGGTGACGGCAATGGCCGTCACCGCCGGGCGTGTTGCCACTGCCGCGCTGGTCGCCACCGCGGCGCTGGCTCTGACCGCGGCTCCGGCGCCCGCCGGCGCGGCGCCGCTTGGTCGCCGCCCGGCCGAGATCGGGGCCAAGGTCCTCGTGAAGACGACCACGGCCCACAAGTACGGCAAGATCCTGGTGGACCAAAAAGGCCTGGCCCTGTATTTCAACAAGGCTGACGACTCGTCGCACTGGGCGTGCACGGGTGCCTGCCTCGTCACCTGGCCTCCTTTTATTCTCCCCACGGGCGAGGCCATGGCTCAACTGAGCAGTGACATAAGCGGTCTAGGGACGGTCTCAGGGCCGAGCGGACGCCAGGTCACCTGGCACGGCAAACCTCTGTACACGTTCAGTCACGACAGCGCGGGCACCGTGAAGGGCGAAGGTACCGCCCACACCTGGTACGTCGTCCAGCTTTCCCACCAGTCCGCCGGCGCCAACTGGGCCTAGGTCTAACCGTGCCCAGGAACAAGCCTTCGAGTACACCGCCAGCCGCGTAGGCTCGCTTCTTTAGTACTGGCAGGACCTCTAAAGGGGGGCCGGCGATGTACGGTACGACCGGTCGCCGCTGAGCCAGCGCACACAAAACGGGCCCAGCGTCAACAGGTGTTCTGCTTGGGGGTCGAGCAGGTCGACGACCGGCCCCAGGTCCAGGACGCCGAGGAGGGCTGGTGCGGCGTAGACGGTTTGATCGGAGACGTTCGCCAGCCCCAGCAAGGGACCGAAACGGGGGTGACGGCGAGCCCAGGCGAACACCCGCCGGTCGCCGCTGTCAATGACCTCGACCGTGCCGCTGCCGTGCAAGGCCCGGCACGACTTGCGGGCGATGGCCAGGCGGCGGAAGCCGGCCCATACGGCCCCGGCCACGGTTTGGATGTCATGGCGCTCGGCCACCCGGTCCTCGTCCATCGCCGGGCGGTGGTTCCAACGGCTGTCACCGGCACGCTGCGGGTCGAGCTGATGCCTCTTGTCATCCCCGAGCCCGAGCTCGTCGCCCATGTAGATCATGGGCACCCCTCCGAAACCGAAGGCGAGAGCGTAAAGCAACAACAGGCGAGCGATGCCGTTGTCGACCTGTACGTCATCACCCGCCTCCAACCCGGCGGCGACGCCACTGAGGGTGGAGGCCATGCCGCAGGTACGCTCGTCACCGGTCTGGGGGTTGGCTGAGAAGGCGGTACCGCGACCGAACGACAGGGGGAAATCGCCCCGGTAAAACTCAGCCAGGAAGCGGCGGTGAGCGGCGCCGTCCAAGCCCACGGCGGCCGCGTCCCGGTCGGAAACGGCCCAGCCGATGTCGTCGTGGCAACGCACGTATGTGAGCCACGTCGTCCCTGGAGGCGGTTGGGGTAGCCGGGCCAGAGCGGTCGTGGCCAGGGTGGAGTCGCGGCTGGCGAGCATGGACCATCCCTGCACCATGAGCTGGTTGTGGTAAGCCAGCTGGCACTCGCGCCGCTGGCGTTCATGCTCGCCCAGGTAAGGGACCAGGTCGTCCGGGCCGACGATGGCTTCGGCCAGCAGGATGCTGGCCGGGGCGGCGATCCCCAGCGCGGCTCGCAGCGCCTGGGCGATCAGGTGGGCCTCGGGTTGGTTCTGGCAGTTAGTGCCCAGGCGCTTCCATGTAAATGCCACGGCGTCGAGCCGGATGATGTCTACGCCCAAGTTGGCCAGGTGCAGCAGGACGTCGGTCATTTCCAGCAGGACATCCGGGTTGGCCCAGTTGAGATCCCACTGGAAGTCCCTGAATGTTGTCCACACCCACGCCTGCATCTCCTCCACCCAGGTGAAGTTGCCCGGCGACATTGTGGGGAAGACCTCGGGCAGGGTCGCTTCGTAGGCATCGGGCACGGTGCGGTCGGCGAAGGCCAGGTACAGGCCACGGTGGTAGGCGGATCCCAGGCGGGCCTGGACCGCCCACTGGTGCTCGGAGCTGGTGTGGTTCATGACCAGGTCGAGACAGGTGCTGATGCCGGCGTCATGCAGGGAACCGATCAGTCCTTCGAGGTCGGCCAGGGTGCCCAGACGGGGATCAGGGTTGCGGTAGTCGTCTATGGCGTAGCCACCGTCGCTGTCACCGGCCCTGCTGTGAAGTACCGACATCAGGTGCAGGACATCAACACCCAGCTCGCGCAGGTAACCGATGCGCCGGCCAATACCTTGTAGGTCTCCTCCGAAACGGTTGGCATAGGCGGCGTAACCCACCCGACCCGGTCGCAGGTACCACTCGGGGTCCCGTTCGCGACGGCGGTCGAGGGCAACCAGGGCCGCGCCACGGGCACGGGCGGAGGCGGTGGCCCGGGCCACCACGGCCGTATGAACGGCCCGTGCCTGTTGCGGGTACAGGCCGGCCAAAGCAGAGGCGAGGTCGTCGTGCCAATCCTTGGCCCGGGCGTCGATTTCATTGTCGGTCAAGGTCTCTTTGGTCACAGCTTGTCAGTTAACGGGCCGTCATCCCAGCAGGTACCCGGGGCCGCTATCGTCTACGAGCCCGAGGCCGGGCTCGTAGACGATAGCGGAACAGTTCATCCCTTTACCGCTCCCGCGGTCAGCCCGGAGACGACCGACTTGCGGAACACGAGCACCAGGATGGCGATGGGTACCACGGCGACCACGCTGGCGGCAAATATTGTGCCGTAGGGAACGGTGAACTGGGACCCGAACGTGGCGATCCCCACCGGGATGGTGCGGAAGTTGTTCTCGATGTTGAACGACAACGCCATCAAGAACTCCGTCCAGCAGGCGGTGAAAGTGAACACACCGGCCGTAAAGATGCCCGGTTTCACCTGGGGGACGATTACCGACACTAATGTGCGGACCGGTCCCGCCCCATCGACGCGGGCGCTCTCCTCCATCGACATCGAGATCCCGAGGAAGTAATTACGCAGGATCCATATGGCGAAGGGAAGGTTGAAGGCGGTGTACGGAAAGATGAGCGCCTCGTAGCTGTTGAGCCAACCCAGGTCACGCATGATCAGGTAAAGCGGGGCGATCACGGCGATCTGGGGGAACACCGAGATCATGAGCAGGGTGACCATCATCGGGTACTTGCCCCGCACTGGTAGGCGCCCCAACGCGTAACCGGCCAGGATGCCCAGGACGAGCACGAGGGTGGTGGCGCAGCAGGCAACTATGAGGGAGTTGAGGATGTAGCGGCCGAACGTGTAGTCGCCGAAGGCGACTTGATAATTGGACGTAGTGACCGGGATCGGGAAGTACTGCGGCGGGCTCGACCCCACGCTGGCGGTCGTCTTGAAGCTCGAGGCCACCAGCCAGTACATGGGCAGGAGCACGAACAGGGCGATCAGGAGGGAAAAGAAGTTAACCCAGTTGACCCAGCGCCTCCAACCATGACGGGTGCGGTTACGCATTGGGCGTCTCCTTTCCTACCTGGGCCTTGAAGACCCGCAGGAACACCAAGGACATCACCAACACGATCAAAGCGGTGCTGGTGGCCACGGCCGTCCCCGGACCGAAGTCCAAGTCGGTGAACATGGTGTTATAGGCCAGCATGGCCAGGGACTCGGTGGAGGTGCCCGGGCCTCCGGTGGTGAGCACGTACGGGAGGTCGAACAAACCGAACGCCTGTAGGACCCGGAACAACACGGCGATGCCGAGCGTCGGGCGCAGCAGCGGCAAGGTTACGCGCCAGAAGGTCTTCCACCCGCCGGCCCCGTCGACCTCAGAGGCCTCAAACAGCTCGGTAGGGATCATGACCAGTCCGGCGAGAACGATTATGGTCACAAACGGGGTGGTCTTCCAGATGTCGGCCACCATAAGAGCGATGGTGGCCGAAAACGGGTGCCCCAGCACGTTGGGGAAGAGGCCTTCCAGCAGGCCGTAGCTGGAGTTGTAGATGTACCCCCACAGCTCGGCGGAGACCACCGTGATCAACGACCAGGGTATGAGCAAAAGGGCCATCATCGGCCCGCGTCCGCCGGTGAGCCGTTCCAGCACCAGGGCGAAGAGCGTGCCCAGGACGATCTCAGACAGCACCGTCACCACCGTGTAGAGGGTGGTAAACCACAAAGCGTGGTGCCACAGGGCGGCTTTTATGACGATGGAGTAATTGGACGCGGTAAGGCCGCTGAAGCTGAAGCCCGAACCGGAGACGTTCACCTTCTCGAACGAGACGATGATGGAAAAAAGAATGGGGAAAATCGTAAAGGCCGCGATCACAATCAAGGCCGGGGCAGAAAAGCCCCAGCCCAGGCGAGCCAGGTTGCGGCGGATCAAGTCCTCGTGGCTCACCCGTGGGGGCCCGGGGAGCGTGGCCGGCGGGCCAGGCGCTATCTCGGTAGGTGCCAATATGTCCTCCTCGGCGTGGCGGGAGGGCCGCCGGTGGCACTGAGGCCACCGGCGGCCCTCACCTGTTGTTTTACAGGCCGCTCGAGCCGAGAGCGGCTGACAATTGGCTGGCCATGTCGCTGGCTGCCTTGCTCGGGCTGGTCGATCCGGCCAGGGCCGAGTTCATATTGGTGTAGATGGCTTGGGAAATCTTAGGGTAGTTGGGGTTCTGCGCCGGGCGGGGGACGAGCCTCGTCTTGGCCAAGACGGCGAAGGGGGGGTTGAGCCGCGCTACGGCGGGGTTGGCCCGCACGGCGGCGTTAGTGGGGATCTCCGAGAACTGGGTAGCCATAACTGTCTCGGCTGCTGTCCCTGTCATGTAGTTGATGAAGGCGGTGTCGGCGCTGACGCTCTTCGAATGGGGGTTGATGTAGAGGTTCCAGCCCCCGATGTTGGAGTAGCCCGGGTACGCCTCGCCACCGGTAAAGGTCGGTAGCGGGGCAACTCCCACTTTGCCAATAACGTCAGAGCCCTTGGCCTGGGCGGCCGCGTACTGGTAATCCCAGTTGCGTATGAAGGCGGCGTCCCCGTCTTGGAAGGCGGCGGCCGCTTCGGGCTCTTGGAACGTGTCCACCGCCTGGGGCGAGGCTCCCGAAGTGACCAAGCCGCGCATGAAGGTGAGGACCTTGGTCACGTCGGCGACGTTCAGCACCGAGGCGCTGTCGCTGGCGTTGAGCACTTGGCCGCCGGTGTCGGCGTAGTACTCCATGAAGTCGCAGGTGCCGCCCTCGTAGGCGTCGCCTTCCCACACGAAGCCGTACTTGACCTTATTGGCTTTGACCAGGGTGACGGCGTCTGTCTGCAGCTGCTGCCACGTCGTGGGCACGGCCATGCCGGCCGCCTTCAACAGGTCGGTGCGGTAGTAGAGGAAGCCCTGGTCCTGGAAGAAGGGCGCCCCGTAAACCTGCCCGTTGTAGGTGGCACCAGCCACCAAGCCGGAGGCGAAGCGAGAGAAGAAGCTCTTGGGCATGACCTTGGTGAGCGAAAGGGCCAAAGAGTGGGCCCCGAACTGACCGGGCCAGATGACGTCGCCCATGAACACGTCAGGCGTGTTGGCGCCACCGGAGATGGTGGTCACGAGGTCGGCCCGGTTGGTGTCGGTGTCGGTGGGAGCTGTCTGCAGGTTGACCTTAATGTTGGGATAGGCCTTTTCGAAGTCGGCGATCAGTACCTTGCGCAGGTCCGGCCCGCTGGTCGATATGGGGCTGGCCCACCAGGTGATGGTGGTCACGGACGAAGCGTTCTTGGCGGTGGCCGAGGCGGTGGGTGCGGCGGCGAAGGCGGCCACGCTCATGGCGATAGCAGATGTTGCCAGGATCCGGGAACCGGTGGTCCTGCGCGGCGCGCCCTTACGCCTAGCTGGGCTCTTCATTAGCAAAGGCTTCATTATTTTGCCTTTCTCCTTTCATTTGGTGTCTCAAATCCAATGCTGTTCGGGGGCTACGGGGTCGCCCTGACGGACGTTTACGTTGCCAGCGGGTGCTGGCTTCTCCTTTCTTTCTTGTCCCTCGCCGGCTGTGAGGAGAGGGCGCGGGGTAGGAGCCTGGTGCGGCCCTTGGAGGGGCCGTCCCTTTCTCCGCCGTTCTTGTCCGTGGCCACGCGGTCGCCGCGGGCCCGGCCGGGTGCCGGCGACCACGGGTGCTCGGGCCCGAGTACCGCGGTCGTGCCCCGCACGACCAGCCGGGTAGGGGCCCGGAGCTGTTTCGCGGGCACGTCGCCAGGCCGGGACACAGCGCGAATGAGCTGCTCGGCGATCTGGCGGCCCTGGTCGCGGACGTCTTGGGAGATTGTGGTGAGATCGAAATATTCGGCCATGGGGTGGTCGTCGAAGCCGACCAGGGAAATGTCGGCCGGTACCCGAAGGCCCACGCGCCGCAGTGCCCGCAGGGCGCCGAAGGCCATCTCATCGGATTCGGCGAAGATGGCCGTGGGCAGCCGGCTGCGGCCGAGTAGCTGGACAGTGGCGTCGTCACCGCCCCCGATGGTGAAGTCCCCGTGCACTTCCAGATCCAGGTCAGGGGGGACACCGGCCGTTTCTAACGCGACGCGGTAACCGACACGACGGTGCACGGGCACCGTGAAGTGCATGGGCTCGTCGGGGGCACCCGATATCAGCCCGATCCGTCTGTGGCCCAGGTTCAAGAGGTGGCGGACGGCGGTGGCGGCGGCTTCCACGTCGTCGATCCGGATGCTGGAAAAGCCCTCTACGTCCGTCCCTACCATGCACACCGGGACGTCGAGCGCCCTTACGGCGTCGACCTCGGGGTCGGTCAGAGCCAACGTGACCAGCAGCACGCCATCGACCCGCTTGCGCAGGAGGCCGGAGGAGAAGTAGCCCTGACGGGTCTCGGTATCGCCCAAATGGTGGACCAACAGGTCGAGCCCGGCTTCGCGCACCACCTGCTCGACCCCGCCGAGCAGTTCGGCAAAAAACCACCTAGTCAGGTTGGGCATCACTATGGCCACCGTGCCCGTGCGCCCCGTAGCCAGGCGAGAGGCGGCCGGCGAAACGCTATAGCCAAGCTGTTCGGCGGCGGCTCTGACGCGCTCTGTCGTCTTGGCCGACACGCCACCGGCATCACGCAGGGACCGGGACACGCTCGAAGGGGAAACGCCGGCCAAGCTGGCTACCTCCTCAATAGTCGCCTTGGTCATCCCACCCCTCCCCGGTTGGCTCCCCCTAAGCCCAGCCCTCCCCGAGCCGGGCACCCCGAAGGGCGATGGTAGCCAACGGCCCAACGCTGCGCAAGCGCTTGCGGTAACTTTTTCTGAGGATTTTGGCTAGCCCGGCTCAACCGGTGCCAAACATGGCCCAAGCGCTTGCGTGATCATCGCTACCTTGTGCACCGGAAGCTCAAGCGGGGCCACCGCCGGCTGTGCCTCGGGCCCCCAGCCGCGACGCGGGCCCGCCAGAAGTTGGCCGCGTCGTACCCCACGACGGAATACCTACCCGTTATCTGCCCACCTAAGCCGGGGCCTGCTCTACTGGGGCCTGGTCTAACCGGCTCTCGAGGCAGCCGTACCCTCCACCTGGTTTTCGCTCAGCTCCCAAAGCCGCGCCCCGACGCCCTCCACGGCGGCGCCGGCCGGCACCGGGACCTTCTTTCTGTCGAAGTAGAAGCCACCACTTTCCAGTACGGCACCGGGCGCCTCGGCCAGCCATACCAGCGTCTCGGCGCCCTTGGCGGGAGAACGGGAGAACGGCTTTATGATCATCATGGCCAGGTTCATCAAAGCCCCATTGTTGTGGTTGAACTTGGTGGCAACGGTCCCGGGATGGAAACTGTAAGCAGTGACGCCCGAGCCCTGTAGGCGCCGGGCCAGTTCGGACGTGAACACGATGTTGGCCAGTTTTGTTTGGCCATAGCGGCGGAACCCGCGCCCCGAACCGACCCCATGGCTGTAGGCGCCGGCACCGTCGGGGTCATCGAAGGGGATCTGGGCATTTTTGGCCGCGTCCGACGCCGTCGTTATGACCCGGGCAGGAGCCGAAAGGCGCAGTTTCTCCGATAACAGCGCCGTCAACAGGAACGGCGCCAGATGGTTCACGGCCCACGTCTTTTCGATGCCGTCCACGGTCAATTGCCGGGAGGCAAAAAGCGCCCCGGCGTTGTTCACGAGGATATCTACGCGGTCGTAGCGTGAGCCGATCTCCGCCGCCAGCCGGCGGACGTCGGCCTGCGAGCTGAGGTCGGCCACCACCACGTCGACCACCCCCCCAGAGCTCGCGGCGCGGGCGCGGGCGGCCGCCGCCTCCCCTCGGTCCTTGTCCCGTGCCACCAGGGCCAGGTTGGCGCCCCGGGCGGCGAGAGCCTCGGCTGCCGCCAAGCCGATCCCATTGGTGCCGCCGGTAACGACGACCCGCTTACCGGCCACTGCGTTGTTTGGCCCAGGCTCCATCTGCTTTGCCTCCATACCGCTGCTCCCCGGGCTCGGCCAGCTTCCACTGCCGGCGCAGCTCGGCTTCCCGGGCGACCATAGTGCTGCGCCCCTCATCGACGGCGGTGCGCAGGTCGGCGATCTTGGCAACGGCAAGTTCCCGAGCCTTGTCGGCGAGCTCAGCCCCGGCGTTCAACGGTTGTCCGGACGGGAGGTAACGCGACGGGAGGTGACGGGAGGGGAAGTAACGAGCCAAGCGGCGCCGAGCCTTGCGCTCGACCCATTTGGACGCTACAAACCCGGTCACCAGCCCAGCCCCCATCCACGTCAACCGCTTGAACATCAGCGGGGTGCCCCTTCGCCGGCCGCCAACCTTCTCAGCCCCGGGCCCGGGTCAGACCGCGTGCTCGACCGGACGGGCAAGGCCTTGCCCTCGCTTGCCGCGCTCCTGCTTGCCGCGCTCCTGCCTGTTGCGCTCCTGCCGGCCTGGCTCCTGCCGATCTGGCCGCGGGCCCGATTGCGCCGGCGACCGCCGTCCCGGCCCGCGGGCACCAGCTCCGTCGGGGCCGCGCCCTTGACCAACCGAAGGCCCCGGGCCACCCCGGACCCCAGCGCTACGAGCTTGATGAAGGGGGAGGCTACGGCCCCACCCACCAGACGGGAGGCCGAGCCGACGGCGTCGCTGATAGCCTCTGCGCTGCCGACCATGCGCTCGACCCGTTCGACCTCCAGGCCCGCTTCGCGAACTGTGGCGCCGAGCTCGTCCAGCAGCTCGCCCGCCTCCCGGCGCAGGTAGTCCGCTTGGTGGCGCAGCTCACGCACCGCACGTAGCAGAGAGGCGACAGCCGCCAACAGGGCCACCACGACCAGCGTGGCGACCACGGTCACGCCGACGGCTACGACGTCGGTGGCCGCCAACAGGGGAAGGTGCATCGCCGTGCCAGCTTACTGAGCGCCACCAGCACCGCCGCCGGCCTCCCGGCGAACGTCCTCGCCCCGCCCGGTGGGCTCCCAATAGGAGCGCCCCTCGAGGTGGTCGGGCCGGTACTGCTGGGCCACCCAACCGCCGGGCTCGTCGTGGGGGTAGACGTAGCCCTGCCCGTGGCCGAGGCGGGCCGCGCCGGGGTAATGAGCGTCGCGCAGGTGCCTGGGCACGGCGCCGGCGGCCTGCGCGGCGACGTCCTCCCGGGCCCGGCCGAGGGCGGCCGTGACCGAGTTGGACTTCGGCGCGTTGGCCAGGTGGACTACGGCGTGGGCCAGGTTGAGCTGCGCCTCGGGCAAGCCCACGAACTCGACGGCCCGGGCGGCGGCGTCGGCCACCAGCAGTGAACGAGGGTCGGCCATGCCCACGTCCTCGCTGGCCAGGATGACTAGGCGCCGGGCGATGAAACGGGCGTCCTCGCCCGCTTCGAGCATGCGCGCCAGCCAGTACAGCCCGGCGTCGGCGTCAGAGCCCCTGATGCTCTTTATGAAGGCGCTGATGATGTCATAATGCTCGTCCTCGCCGTAGCGCACGGCGCGGGTACTGCGGGCCGCTTCGATGTCGGCGACAACCACCTCGTGGCGCTCGTCCGCCTCGGCTAAGGCAAGGGCCACCTCGAGGCCGTTGAGAGCCGCCCTTGCATCTCCCTCGACCAAGCGGGCCAGCAGCTCCAACGCCTCGTCCTGAGCGCGGGCGTCCTCGCGCTCGAGGGCCCGGCGCAGCAGCGCCAGGACGGCCTTTTCGGACAGCGGTTCCAGGCGGAACAGGGTGCTGCGCGACAGCAGGGGGCCGTTGACCGAGAAATACGGGTTCTCCGTAGTCGCCCCGATAAGGGTGAGCTCGCCCTCCTCCACCGATGGCAGCAGGGCGTCCTGCTGCGCCCGGTTGAAGCGGTGCACCTCGTCCAGGAACAAGACTGTGCGTCGGCCCTGCTCGCCCAGGAGGGCCTTGGCCCCGGCCACGGTGTCCCTCACGTCCTTCACGCCGGCGGAGACGGCGGACAGGCCCACGAACGCCCGCCTGGTAGCCCCGGCGATGAGGCGGGCCAAAGTGGTCTTGCCGGTGCCGGGAGGGCCCCAGAGCACGGCCGAGCTGAGCCGGTCGGCTTCGATGAGCGCCCGCAGGGGCCGGCCGGGGGCCAGCAGGTGCTCTTGCCCTACCATCTCGTCGAGACTTTGCGGCCGCATCCGGGCGGCCAGCGGGCCCTCTGTGGCCAGGCGCCGTTCGAGCGCGGCCTGGAAGAGGTCAGCGGTCAAGCCGGCCCCCGGGCGCCGTTGCCGGCCCCGGGCAGGGCGCGGTAGGCGTCGTAGACACTGTCGATGCGCTTGAGGGCGCTGAGCACTGATTCGAGGTGGGCCGGGTCGGCCAGCTCGAACTCGAAACGCATCTTGCTCACCCGGTCGGCACCGGTGTGGGTTTCGCTGCGCAGGATGTTGAGGTGGTGGTCGGAAAGCACCTTCCACACGTCCACACCGAGCCGGCTGCGGTCCAGCGCCTTGATCTCCAAAGCAGCGAGGAAGCTGCCCGGACGGTCCCTGTCCCACTCCACCTCGATGAGCCGGCCCACTTCGCCGGCGGCCAGGGCGGCGGCATTGGCGCAGTCGCTACGGTGCACGCTGACCCCCCGGCCCCGGGTCACAAAGCCGATGATCTCGTCCCCGGGCACCGGGGTGCAGCAACGGGCCAGGCGCACCATCACGTCGTCGAGGCCCTCGACATGTAGGCCGATGCCCTGTTTGCTGGCGGCGCGGCGCGGTTGGCGGACCGTCGTGGGCAATTGGACGTCCTGGTCCCCGCCCCGCAGTTCCCGGGCCAGACGTTGGGCCACGGACTGGCCCGAGACATGGCCCTCGCCGATGGCCGCGTACAGGCCGTCCAGGTCGGCATAGTGCATGGCCTCGCTGATCTTGTGCAGCGGCTCACTGCCCATCAGCTTCTGGAGGGGCAGCCCTTCCTTGCGCAGGGCCTTGACCAGCTCTTCGCGCCCGGTCTCCATGGCGTCCTCGCGCCGTTCCCGGCTGAACCACTGGCGGATCTTGTTGCGGGCGCGCGGGGTGACGACGATGTCCAGCCAGTCCCGGCTGGGCCCGGCGGAGGGGACCTTGGAGGTGAATATTTCGACGCTGTCGCCCGAGGTCAGCTTGGAGTCGAGCGGCACCAGGCGGCCGTTGAGCTTGGCCCCGATGCAGCGGTGACCGACCTCGGTGTGGATCGAATAGGCGAAATCGACCGGCGTCGCCCCCACCGGCAGGGCGACTACGTCGCCTTTGGGCGTAAAGACAAAGACTTCGTCGGTCTCCAGGTCGAGCTTCAGGCTCTCGAGGAACTCGGCCGGGTCGGTGCTCTCGGCCGACCAGTCCACGATCCTCTGCAGCCACGCCACGTCGGCGGTCGAAGCGTTTTCCTTGTAGCCCCAGTGGGCGGCTATGCCTCGTTCGGCCCGGTTATGCATCTCCTGGGTGCGGATCTGGACTTCTAGGGGCTTGCCCTGCGCGCTCACCACCGTGGTGTGCAGCGACTGGTAGAGGTTGAACTTGGGGGTATTTATGTAGTCCTTGAACCGGCCCTGGATGGGGGCCCAGGTGCCGTGGATGGCGCCCAGGGCGGCCCAGCAGTCCTTCACCGAACTGACGATCACCCGCACACCGACGAGGTCGTAAATCTCGTCGAACTCTTTGTTCTTCAGCACCATCTTTTCGTAAATGGAATAGAGGTGCTTGGGCCGCCCGGTCACCTGGGCCTCGATACGGGCGGCCAACAGGCGTTCTTGCACCTGCTCTATGACCTGGGCCAGGTAAACGTCGCGCTCGGGGGCCCGGGCCGCCACCATCTGCTCGATCTCGGCGTAGCGGCGGGGGTGAAGGGTGGCGAAGGAGAGGTCCTCGAGCTGCCACTTGATGTCCGAAATGCCGAAGCGGTGAGCCAGAGGGGCATAAACGTCGAGGGTTTCCTGCGCCGTGCGCTTCTGGCTCGCCTCGGGCATGGCGCCCACGGTGCGCATGTTGTGCAGGCGGTCACCGAGCTTTATGAGCAAGACCCTCGGGTCCTTCGCCATGGCCACGAGCATCTTGCGCATCGTCGCCGCTTGTGCCGCGGCCCGCGAGTCGAACGAGACCCGTTCGAGCTTGGTGACCCCGTCCACGATCTGGGCCACGATGGGGCCGAACCCGGCCTCGATCTCCTCCAGGGAGACCGCCGTGTCCTCGACCGAATCATGCAGGAGCGCCGCCGCTAGGGTCACGTCGTCCATGCCCAGCCCAGCCAGGACCGTGGCGACGGCCACCGGGTGGGAGATAAAAGCCTCACCGGAGCGTCGGAACTGGCCGTCGTGGGCCTTTTCCGCCGTCTCGTAAGCCTTTGCGATGAGGCTGGAGTCGCCCTTGGGATGCCGCTCCCGGTATGCCGCCAGCAAAGGCCCGAGGAAGTCGGGAGTGGACGGGCCTTGGCGGCGCCATGGCAGGACGCGCTCAACAGTGGCAGCCGCACGCCCCCGTGAAGACCGCTCTACTGTTGTCAAAACTGGCCCTTTCCCTTTAGCAGCTAGCCTCCGGTGGTGCTCCGGCGCCGTTGTTAATAACTCCTGGCCGGCCCGTCTTATTCATGGCCCGTTTTATTCATGGCCCGGGCTATTCATAACTGACGAGAGCGACGACGTCCACACCCTCGAGGCGCTTGCGCCCGCCGAGGAACCCGAGCTCCAGGATGCAGCCGAAGCCGATCACCTGGGCGCCCAGCTTCCCCACCAACCGGCAGGTGGCGGCGGCGGTGCCGCCGGTGGCGAGCACATCGTCCACCACCAGGGCCCTTTCGCCAGGGCGCAGAGCGTCGCTGTGCACCTCCAGGGTGTCCGTGCCGTACTCCAGCTCGTAGGTGTCCGAATAAACCTTGAAGGGCAGCTTGCCCTGCTTGCGCACGGGCACAAACCCGGCGCCCAGGCGGTAGGCCACCGGTGCGGCGATTATGAAGCCCCTCGCCTCCACCCCGATCACCTTGTCGATCCCGGCGTGGGCGAACCGGTCGGCCAGGGCGTCGGTGCAACCGGCCAGGCCCTCGGCGTCAGCCAACAGGGGCGTGACGTCCTTGAACACCACGCCCGGCTTGGGGAAGTCAGGTATGTCCCTGATCAGGTCCTTTATCCGCGCCGCCTCGTACCCCATGCTCCGAGCGTACTACGGGCCCGGCCCGTGACCGGTCCGCCTACGGCAGGTACGGTGGTGTCAGCGCCGGCGAGGAGCCTTCTTGCGCGCTCGGGGCGGCGCTCCCCGGGGCCGCGGCGGCACCTTGGCCCCCGGGGTGGTCCCGGCCGGCGCCCCTGGGGCTTTGTCCTGCGTGCCCCGCGTCCCGGCGCTACCACCTTCGCCCAGCCGAGGGCCGGTGAGGGGCGGGAGGACGAGGTCGGGGACCACGGGGTCGGGATGGTCCGTAGCTGCCGCGCCGGCAGGGGCACCATCGGCACGGGGCCGCAGCGGCCCGGCGTAGCTCTCGAAGCTCGCGCCAGCGACCGGCACGTCGGTGCCCGGCGGGGCGCCGTTGGCCGTGGCACCGAGCCCGGTGCCGCCATTGCCTGCCCCGACATTGCCTGCCCCGCCGTTAGCCCAGCGGGATGGCCGGCGCCACCCGCCACCGGGCGCGACGTCGGTCTGGACGGCGCCACTGGGACCACTGCCACTGGGACCACTGCCCGTGCCCGTCGTCATCCCCGCCGTCCGGGCCGAGCCCAGGAGCACTCCACCCGCCACCGTGGCCGGGGTGAGGACTTGGCGCGACGAGGGGTACGCGGCCAACCGCCTACGTATCTCGACGTAGCGAGGTTCGCGTTCCTTGAGCAGGGACAGAATGGGCGAAGCAATGAAAATGGACGAGTAGGCGCCGCTCATGAGCCCGATGAACAGGGCCAGCCCGAAGTCGTTGAGCGCCGACGCCCCGAGGATCCAAGATCCGATGACGAGGATGCAGAACACCGGCATTATGGCCACGAAGGACGTGTTGATCGACCGGGCCAACACCTGGTTCATGGACAGGTTGACCACGTCGGTATAGGTAACGCGGTTGGTCGAAGCCAGGCCGCGCGTGTTTTCCTTCACCTTGTCGAACACGACGATGGTGTCGTAAAGGCTGTACCCGAGGACGGTGAGGAAGGCGATAACGGTGTCAGGGCTCACCTGGAAACCTGACAGCGCATAGATCCCTACCGTCACCAGCATGTCGTGGAGCAGTGCCACCAGGGCGGCGACGGCCATCTTCGCCTCGAAGTACACGGCGATACAGGCCGAGATGAGGACCAGGAACACAATGACGGCCTCCACCGCCTTGCCCGTGATGTCGCTCCCCCACGATGGCCCGATGGCGTTGAGGGTGACCTGGTCCTGGGACACATTGCCGATAGTGGCGAGCTCCTTGGTCACCTGCTGGACCAGGTTGCTGTTACTGGTCAGGGTGGCCGGGGCCTGGACTTCTATGTTGGTCTTGCCCGTTTGACGGTTGGTGAGCTGAGTTATCGTCGCCTGGCTCAGGCTCGAGCTGATCTTGCCCAGGTCGGCGCTTACGGTCTTTACCGAGGCCGTGGCGGGGACCGCCCAAACCGTGCCGCCCTTGAAGTCGATGCTGAAGTTGAGCCCCCTCACCCCGAGGGCGACGAGGCCGACGGCGATGATGGTCCCCGACAGGGCGAACCAGTAATGCCACCGGTTGATGAAGTCGTAGTGGGTCTGCCCCCGGTACAGCCGGGCCCAGGCATTGCCCCTGACGTGGTCGTCGTGGTCGATGTTCTGGTCGTGGCTCAAGGCCCGGGCCCTTCTCGGCGAAACGCGGTCGGTGCTCATGCGCCCATCGCCCCTGCCCCGAGGCCGCGGCTCACGCCCAGGACGCCGCCCCCGCTTAAGGCGGCCCGGCGGCCCATCAGGATCACCAACGGCCGGGTGAAGAAGTAGGTCGTGACCACATTGAGCAGGGTGGCCAGGCCGAGGAAGAAGGCAAAGCCGCGCACGTCGCCCACGGTCAGGGTGTAGAGGACCAGAGCGGCGATGAACGAGGAGAAGTCTGCCGCCAGAATGGTGCGGAAGGCCCGGTTGAAGCCCTTTTCCACCGAGGTGCGCACAGTGCGGCCGATACGGATCTCTTCCTTCAACCGCTCGAAGTACACCACGCACGAGTCAGCCGTGACGCCGACCGAGACGATCAGCCCGATCACCCCCGACAACGTCAGAGCCAGGCCTTCAGTGGCGCTGAGCAAGGTGGTTATGGCGTAAATGAAGGCGCCCGACATGCATATGCCGATCACCACCACCAGGCCCAGGGCGCGGTAGTAAATGATCAGGTAGATAAGCACCAGGAACACGGCCACGGCGCCGGCGATGGCCCCGGCATCTAGCGAGGCGGTGCCGATCTGGGGCGATACGTTGCTGATGTCCTGGGCCACGAAGCGCACCGGCAGAGAACCGTAGCTGAGGGCCAGCGCCAGGTCCTGCGCCTGGGTGGCGGTGAACGGGTCGGAGGTCGAGCCGTTTATGGTCGCACCCCCGTTGAACGAGGCCGCCTCTATGGCCGGGTCCGATTCGACGGTGGCGTCGAGCTCGATGGCCTGGAGGGCGCAGTAGGGCGGGTTGCTCTCGTCCTCGACGTAGCACTGGTAGTGAGTTGCGGCGTACTTGTTGAACTGCGATGAGCCCTTCCCGGTGAAGGAGATGTCCACTTCCCACTGGTCGGTCTGCGAGTTGAGGTTGGCCGCCGCCGTCTTGATGATCGAGCCGGTCATCTCCTCCGGGGCGAGCACGTAGCGCCCGTAGGCATATCCGGCGTAATCCGGCAGGACGACCGTGGCGTCGCCGTTGTCGTCGGACGCCGGCGTCACGCCGTGACTATTGCCGTGGGGCGGCAAATAGAGCTCCTGCTCGGTGGAGCTGAGGTTGCAGATCGCGCTGCCCAGTGAAGTCGTGGTGGTGGTGGACGCCGTCGTCGTGGTGGTCGTTGCGCCCTTGGCGGCGGTAGTGGACGTGACCGGCGCCACCGTCGTGGTCGACTTGCCCGTGGTCCCCGTCGACTTGGCCGTGGTGCTCGTACCCGCCGCTATCGGGAAGCGGGCCGTTGCCAGCCGGGCGCCCGACGCGGTGAGGTTGATCACCCCGCCGCCACCCGCCGCGGACTTCGCCTTGGCCGTGGTGGTCGTGCTCTTCGGCTTCAGCTTGGCCTGGCCGGGCGACGTGGTAGTAGTGGCCGTGGGGGTCTTGGTCGTGGTGCTCGTGGTGGGCGCTATGTAGGGCGCGATGATGCAGTCCACCGGTCGGAAGAACAACTGAGCGGTCTGGCCGACGATCTTCAGCACCTGTGTGTCGTTCTTGGCCCCGGGCAGCTCGATCACGATGTCATTGCCCTGGCGGGTGACGTTGGAGTTGGACACGCCGATGCCGTCGACGCGCCGGTCGATGACCTGGACCGCCTCCTGCAGGATGCTGGGCGTGACCTTGCCCTGAGGCTGTTCCACTACCGACACGCCGCCCTTGAGGTCCAAGCCCAGTAGCGGCGACCTGCCGGTCAGGACCGTCGCGCCCACGCCGAGCACGGCAATCAGGATCATGGCGCCCAGCGACCAGGCGAGGGGCCTCCTACGCACGGTTGTTACCTGGCCCCGCCGGCCGGCGCTGCACCGCCATCGGCCCCGGGCGTATCGTGGCCCGGGTCGGAGTCGATGTCACTGTCGGTCGAGGGCCACGAACTGCTGTCCAGCGATGTCTGGTCGTCCTGGTAACCGGTGTTCTGCGTGGGCCGGGGCGGCGGGGGCGGCGGGGCTCCAAAGCGGCCCCGGCCGGCGGCGGCTGCCGCATAACCAGCCCGGGACTGGACGGCCTGGGCCACGAAGCGCACGACGACGCCATCAGAGACCTCGACTTCGACCTCGCCGTCACCGATCTCGGTCACGTGGCCCACCATGCCCCCGGCGACCACCTCGTCGCCGACGTCAAAGGCGCGCGCCTGGCGCATCGCCTGCATCCGTCGCTGCTGGTTGGGGCGGATCCGTAGGAAATAGAAGCCCGCCATGAGGGCGATAAGTATCAAAAAGAAGAACGACCCACCCGACGAACCTGTCGTCGTGGTGGTCTTGGCGGCTGCCGCGATGACCGTTAAGGGAGCACTGCTGATGAAAGCCATATAGGACTAACTGCCGTTCTGGGGTTGAGAGCGTGAGCCGTTCAAGGGCCCACCGAAGGTGCGGCTATCTAGCCTAGCTGCTCTGCCTGCCTGCCCGGAGCCACCCGGGGGCCCCAGACCTCTGTCACCTCGCCCGCCAGCCGGGCGAAGGTGCCGTCCAGCACGGCTTCTCGGGCGCGGCGCACCAGCTGGGAGAGCCAAGCCAGGTTGTGCAGGGTGACCAAGCGGCCGGCGCTGGGCTCGCCCACATTGAACAGGTGGCGTATGTAGGCCCGGCTGTGGCGCGCGCACACCGGGCAGTCGCAGGCGGGGTCGAGGGGCGAGCTGTCCGTCGACGACCGGGCCGCCTTGGCCGCTAGCCGGCCGGAGCTCGTGAGGGCTGTGCCGTGGCGGCCCAGGCGGGTAGGCAGGACACAGTCGAACATGTCCACCCCCAGCCCGATCCCCATCATCAAAGAGGCCGGGTCGCCCACCCCCATCAGGTAGCGGGGCCGGTCCGCGGGCAGCGAGCCCAGGGCCGCGGCCAGGGCGACCTCGGTTTGCTCCGGTGCCTCCCCCACCGACAGGCCACCGATGCCGTAGCCGTCGAAGCCGATGTCCACCAACCGGCGGGCGTACTCGGCCCGCAGGTCAGGCTCGGTGCCGCCCTGGGATATGCCGAAAAGCAGCTGCCCGGGCCGGGAGTGGGCCTGGCGGGCACGTCGGGCCCAGTCCAGTGTCCGCTCCCCCGCCGCCGTAACGGCCTCCCTGGGCGCCGGCAGTTCGGTACAGACGTCCAGCACCATCTGGATGTCCGCGCCCAGCAGCTCCTGGCGGACCACCGCGCTCTCGGGGGTGAGGCGCTGCCAGGACCCGTCGTACGACGAACGGAAGGTCACGCCGTCGTCGTCGACCGAGCAGGGCAGCGACATCACCTGGTAGCCACCGGAATCGGTGAGGAAATGGCCGTCCCAGCCGGTGAAGCCGTGCAGGCCGCCCATGGCCGCCACCACCTCGGCGCCCGGTCGCAACATCAGGTGGTAAGTGTTGGCCAGCACGACCTGGACGCCCAGGTCGTCGAGGTCCTGGGCCGATAGCAGGCGGACGACGCCTCGAGACCCCACCGGCATGAAGCAGGGCGTGAGGACACGTCCCCTCTCGGTCTCCAGCCATCCCGCCCGGGCCTGCCCGGCCGTCGCCTCAACCCGGAACACGGCTAGTCCTGGCCGTCCCGGAGTGGTCCGCGGTCGCGGGCCACGATCATGGCGTCACCGAAGGACAAAAACCTGTACCCCTCTTCGAGGGCCACCGCGTACAGCTCCCGCCACCGCGGGCCGGCGAAGGCTTGAAGGAGCACGAGCAGCGTGCTGCGGGGCTGATGGAAGTTGGTGAGCAGCACATCGACAACGCGGAAAGGGTAGCCCGGACGGATGAACAGCTCGGTCCGGCCCTCCAGGATCCCGCTGGCGGCGGCCGATTCCAGGGCCCTCAAGGTGGTGGTGCCCACGGCCACGACCCGCCGAGCACCCTGGCACGCCTCCCAGGTCGAACGGGCTATGGAGTAACGCTCGGAGTGCATGGCATGCTCTTCGACCCGCGCCGCCTTGATGGGGCGGAATGTCCCCAGCCCCACGGCCAGGTCGAGGGTGGCCACCTCCACTCCTTGCCGCCTGCACCCGGACAGGACGGCGTCGGTCAGGTGCAGGCCCGCGGTGGGCGCGGCCACGCTCCCGGGCCGCTCCGCGTACACGGTCTGGTAACGCTCGGGGTCCTCCAGCGGGTGGTGGATATAAGGGGGCAGGGCCAGTGCGCCGAAGGGCGCCAGGTCGTCGACCAGGCCTTGCACCTCGCGGCTGCCATCGCTCAGCCGCTCTCCCACCTCGACCACCGCCTGGGCCCCGGAGTAGAGAACGGTGCCGGGCGGCAGGCGGCGCCCGGGGCGCACCAGCGCCTGGAAACGCCCCGGTCGGCCCGGCACCGGCTCCAGGAGCAGCACCTCGGCCGCCCCCCCGCTCTGCTTTTGCAGGGCCAACCGGGCGGGCACGACCCGCGACGTGTTGACGACCAGGAGGTCCCCCGGCTCCAACAGGTCCGCCAGCGCCGCCACACGCAGGTGGCGCACCGTCTGGTCCAGGGCAACGAGCAGGCGCGCCGCGTCGCGTCGCGCCGCCGGCACCTGGGCGATGGCGCTTTCAGGGAGGTCGTAGTCGGGGACGTCCATTGCTTCGTCCTGGGCCGGGAGGGCGGCGCTCGGGCGCGCCTTGGTCAGCTCCAGAGCGTAGACGGAGGATCGGCGCCTTCGGCCAGGACCTCGGCCGGCAGCGTCAGGCGCGCCGGCACCGGCAGCCCGAGGTGCTCCCAGGCCAAGGGCATCGCCACCCGGCCCCGGGGGGTCCGCATCAGCATGCCTAGCTGCAGGAGGAACGGCTCATAGACGTCTTCGACCGTTTCGGGCGCCTCGCCCACCGAAACGGCCATGGTACTGAGGCCCACCGGGCCACCGCCGAAACGGCAGCACATGGCCTCCAGGATGGCCCGGTCGACCTTGTCGAGGCCGAGGTCGTCGACCTGGAACAGCTCGAGGCCGGCCCGCGCGGTCTGGTGGTCGATGGTGCCGTCACCGCGCACGTCGGCATAGTCGCGCACCCGCTTGAGCAGCCGGTTGGCCAGGCGGGGGGTGCCGCGCGAACGCCGGGCGATCTCCGCCCCGCCCGAGGGGTCCAGCTTGGCGCCGAGCACGCCGGCTGAGCGCCGGACGATCACTTCGAGCTCGGGCACCTCGTAGTAGTCCAGCCGGGCCACCAGCCCGAAGCGGTCGCGGAGAGGACCGGTGATGAGCCCCGTCCGGGTGGTGGCGCCGATGAGTGTGAAGCGGGGCAGGTCCAGGCGCAGGCTGCGGGCCGCCGGGCCCTTGCCGAGGACTATGTCGAGCTGGAAGTCCTCCATGGCCGGGTAGAGGATTTCCTCCACCGGCCGAGCCAGGCGGTGGATCTCGTCGACGAACAGGACGTCGCCCTCGCCCAGGTTGGTCAGCAGCGCCGCCAGGTCGCCTGCCCGGACAAGGGCCGGCCCCGAAGTGACCCGGTAGCCCGCGCCCATCTCGTTGGCGACGATGCCGGCCAGCGAAGTTTTCCCCAGGCCCGGCGGTCCGGCGAAGAGCATGTGGTCGACGGCCTCGTCGCGCCGGCGGGCCGCCTCCAGCATTATGGTGAGGTGCTCCTTCAGAGCCGCCTGGCCGACGAACTCGTCCAGGTGCCGGGGCCGCAACGAGCTTTCCTCGGCGATCTCGACCGGGTCGGCCGACGGCGCCAACAAGCGGATCTCCGGGTCGCCGTCCGTCTCCGGGCCCATCACGGTCTACCCGTCAGGACCGTCACCGTCTTCCCCGTCACGAACGGCCCCGTCACGGGCTACCTGCCAGCTCTCTGAGCGCGTGGCGGAGCATGTCCTCAGTCGAACCCTCGACGGGCAGGCGGGCCAGCGCCTGGCGCACCTCGTCGTTGCCATAGCCGAGGGCACCTAGAGCCGCTTTGACCTCTTCACGCTGAGCGGTCCGGTCCGCGGCGCTGGCCTCGTGGGGGCCCGGACCGGTCTCGCCCAGGCTCCCGGGGGGCCCACCACCCACGTCGATCACCGCCGCCGATTCGAAGCGAGGGGTCAACTCGAGGACGAGGCGGGCCGCTGTCTTCTTCCCGATCCCAGGCACCAGGGTCAGGGCGTCGGCGTCGTTGTTGAGGACGGCCCGCTGCAAGGCGGCCGGTGACAACACCGAAAGCAGGGCTACCGCCACGGCCGGGCCGACCCCATGCGCCCCAAGCAGCAGTTCGAAGCAGTCCCTCTCGTCGCGGCTGGGGAAACCGTAAAGGAGCATGGCGTCCTCACGCACGTGGGTGTGCACGTGCAAGAACGCCGGGCCGCCCATCTCGCCGACGCGACCGGCGCAACCCGCCGGCACGATGACCCGGTAGCCGACCCCGCCCACCTCGACCAGGAACTCGACCTGGTGGTCGCTGCGCACGGCCCGGTCAAGGACCGTGCCCCTCAACGAACCAATCAACGCCGGCCCCCGGCGGCGGCGACCGCCCGGGAAAACGGGGCGTTGGCGAGGTGGCACAGGGCGAGGGCCAGGGCGTCGGCCCGGTCGGGCGGCGTCGGCTTCTCAGGCAGGTTGAGGAGCGTCTGCACCATGCGCTGAACCTGGTCCTTCCCGGCGCCCCCCCATCCCGCCACGGCCTGTTTGACCTCGTTGGGGCTGTACTGGACGACCGGGACACCGGCCTCAGCGGCCACAGCCAGGGCCAGACCGCTGGCCTGCCCCACGGACATGGCCGTGCGGGCGTTGTTCTGGAACAGGATCCTCTCCACCACGACGACCTCAGGTGACAGCCGCGTTATGAGCATGCGCAGCTCCCTGAGGAGCTGGGCCAACCTCTCGGCCAGCGGGTTGGACACGGGAGTGGTGAGCACCCCGGACACGACGGCCACGGGGTTGCCGCGGTCCTGGCTTACCGCGCCATAGCCACAGCGCGATAGGCCGGGATCGATCCCTAGTACGAACACTAGTTCGGCAATTTATCACCCGCATAGGGCCGGCTGGTGGATCCGTTGCCCGGGGACGGCCCCGGCCCCCGCTCTCAGACTTCGACGAGCTCCATTACCGAGTCGGGGATGTCGAAGTTGGCATATACGTTTTGCACGTCGTCCTGGTCGTCGAGCAGGTCCATGAGGCGTAGGACCTTGCGGGCGTCGTTCTCGCTATCGATCGAGACGGACTGGGACGGGTACATGGTCAGTTCGCTCGACGCGGTCGGCCAGCCCTTGGCCTCGACGGCGCTGCGCACGGCCGCCAGCTCGCGCGGTGGCGTGACGATTTCCCAGCTGTCGCCGTTGTCGCGTACATCGTCGGCTCCCGCCTCGGCGGCCACGAGCATCAAGTCGTCCTCGCTGAACTTGCCGTCATGGGGCATGGTGACAACGCCCTTGCGCGCGAACTGCCAGGAGACGGCGCCCGGTTCGGCCATCGAGCCGCCGTTTTTCGAGAAAATGGCGCGGATGTCCGCACCGGTGCGGTTGCGGTTATCGGTCAGGCATTCGACGATAACGGCAACTCCTAAGTGGGCGTAACCCTCGTACACGACGGGCTCGTAACGAACGCCCTCGAGCTCGCCGGTACCGCGCTTTATGGCCCGCTCGATGGTCTCCATGGGCACGGACGAATCCCGTGCTTTTTGGTACATGGTGCGAAGAGTCGGGTTCCCCTCGAGGTCACCCCCGCCCTCGCGCGCCGCCACCTCGACCTGGCGAATTATCTTGGCGAACAGCTTCCCGCGAGCCTTGTCCAAAGCGCCTTTCTTATGCTTTGTGGTAGCCCATTTAGAGTGCCCTGACATGGTCCTTCCTTGTCCTTGGTTGAGTTTCCAGAAAAAGCTCGTGCAGCCTCGCGTCGCCCACCAGCTCGGGGTGGAACGAACTGACCAGGACCGGGCCCTGCCGGCAGACCACCGGCTTTTCCTGCCCGTCGCCCATGCGCACGGTGGCCAGCACTTCCACGTCCGGCCCCACCCGCTCGACCACGGGGGCACGGATGAACACGGCGTGCAGCGGCAACACCAGGCCGTCCACGTCGAGGTCGGCTTCGAACGAGTCGCGCTGGCGACCGAAAGCGTTACGCCGCACCGAGATGTCGATGGCCCCGAAGCAGTGCTGGTCAGGTCGGCCGTCCACGATCTCGGCGGCGAGCAATATCATGCCCGCGCATGTCCCCAGGGCCGGCATCCCTTCAGCCAGGCGTCGGCGCAACGGCTCGAGCAGGCCGGAGGTGCCGAGCAACAACGACATGGTGGTCGACTCGCCGCCGGGCACGATCAGCGAGCTCACGTCGGCCAGGTCGGCCGGCACCCTGACCTCGCGCCCCTCCGCCCCGAGCGACCCGAGCAACCTCAGGTGCTCGAGAAAATCACCCTGGAGGGCGAGGACACCGACCAGCCCGGGTCTGCCCGGGAGAGGCTGTGGTACCACCTGGGGGCACCTTTCTCATCGGTGGCGCGCCTACCAGCCGCGCTCGGACAAACGGGTGGCGACGGCCCCCGACTCCTCGCCGCGCATGGCCTCCCCCAGGCCCCTGCTCACCTTGGCCACGATCTCGTAGTCGCCGAAATGCGTGGTCGCCTCCACGATGGCCGCGGCGAAGCGGGCCGGGTCGGAGCTCTTGAAAATCCCCGAGCCCACGAATACGGCTTGGGCGCCGAGGTGCATCACCAGGGCAGCGTCCGACGGCGTGGCTATCCCACCGGCGCAGAAAAGCGGCACGGGGAGCTCACCGCTCCCGGCCACCTCTCTCACCAGCTCGACGGGCGCCCGTAGCTCCTTGGCCCAGCTGTAGATCTCGGCCGCGTCCGCCTGGGTCACCTTGCGGATATCGCCCAGGATCTGGCGCAAATGGCGCACCGCCTCTTTCACGTCCCCCGTGCCCGCCTCACCCTTGGACCGGATCATGGCCGCTCCCTCGGAGATGCGTCGCAGCGCTTCGCCGAGGTTGTTGGCGCCGCACACGAACGGGACGGTGAAAGGCCATTTGTCGATGTGGTGCTCGTCGTCGGCGGGGGTGAGCACCTCGCTCTCGTCGATGTAGTCCACACCGAGGGCTTCTAGCACCCTCGCCTCGGCGAAATGACCGATGCGGGCCTTGGCCATGACGGGGATGCTGACAGCGGCCTTGATGGCTTCGATCAACGCCGGGTCGCTCATGCGGGCGACGCCGCCGTCACGGCGGATGTCCGCCGGCACCCGTTCCAGGGCCATGACGGCCACCGCTCCGGCGTCCTCGGCGATCACGGCGTGCTCGGGCGTTACGACGTCCATGATCACGCCACCGCGCAACTGGGTGGCAAGGCCACGCTTCACCAGGCCCGTACCCGTCCGGCGCGCCTCCGCGCCACCAGCCCCTCGCACCGTGCCTGGCGCCTTTTGGCCTTCACTCTCTGTCATGGTCGGATCCTACCTGGCCGGCCGAAGGTCCCCGGATTGATAACGCCGGACCGCGCCCGTGCCTCAAAGCTCGCGCAGGGCTTCGATCCTGTCTTTCAAGCCCGTCACCGGGCCCTGGCCGGCACCCGGGTCGGCGAACCACAACGGGGCGTTGGCCCGGGAGGCACCCGGCACCCCTGTGCCCTTCGCCTCGAGCTTCTCCAGGGCCCCGACAAGGCCGGGCGGGTAGCGGGTGAAGTTGACCGCGGCCCGGTCCATGGCCGTTATCGGCTCGGGCGGCGACAGCATAGTCGCCCCGATCCCGAGCGTGGCCACCGTGACCGTGGCCGGGAGCATGTCATAGCAGCGGATACGGGTCAGCTGCTGGGCGATGACACCCTCCAGTTCGACCCGGGCCAGCTCGTCGAGCAGCGCCTGGGTGACCACGAGCGTGGCGCTTTTGCGGCGGCGGCCGCACACGGCGGCGTTGAGCCCGGTCTCGGACCGCACCTTGATCTGAGGCTGATGGACGCCGATCGTGGCGCATAGGCCGTCGACGACGTTGAGAAGGCGGGCGTGCTCGACCGGGTCAGCGGGCCGACCGCCCAGGGTGTGGCGGGCCAGAGGCTCGGCCGCCCACCACATGGTCACGCCTAGTAGCAGCGTACCGCCCACGAACCCGCCGATGGCCCATGGCCAGCCCAGGCCCCACCAGAACAGGAGCCCGACGGCGATCCCGAGGGGCACCGACGACACGGCGACGAGCGCCAACGCTCGCCTACGGTTGGCCATGGTCCTGGCACGGAGCGGGTCGATGGCCACTGCGCGGACGATTGTAGGACCACCGCGGTAGGGCCGTAGGGCCCCGATGGCGGGCGCCACGGCTAAACCCGCGCTTTGCGGGGCAATGGCCGCCCCCGTCTGAGGAGCAGCGAGAACTCCTCCGCCGTACTTTTGGTCGGCATTGTGGTCTTACTG